>JBEOKA010000316.1:0-5543 GCA_040275325.1 Myxococcaceae bacterium
GCAAGCGTGACACTACGTGGTGTGACGATACGTCCAGGTGGCTGAAATCAGGGCCCGGAGCGCAGGTCATCCGCGGTTTCTGCGACTCCATCGGGGCCGTCGGTCACGACAGAAGGGCGTTCGACCCCTGCGTCTGGGCGCTCGACGCGAAAGCGATACGCATGGCCCCAGGGATCGACCGGCGGTCGTTCGAGCAGCTTCGCGGCCACGAGGTTCTCCCGCCAACTCGACTCCGAAGGCCAGTGAGCTGACTCGACCCGATAGCTCTGGAGCGCGCGCTGAATGACAGCCAGATCTTGCCGCGCGATTCGACGTTCGACTTCGTGCTCACGAGAGAGCAGCAGGCTTCCAGTCACACAGAGAGAGCTGGGGGAACCATCAACCCGAGAGCCCACGCCAGAAGCCGCTTCGCCACCCTGCCGTAGCCGTCATGTGCGACGGGCGCCTTCAGCACTCGCTACGCCGCTTTTCGATCGACCAGCACCTTCACCGCCGAGAGCTGCCCGTTCACGATCGTCACGGCGGGCCTGCTCACGAGCCTGGTGACGGGCATCAGCACCGGTCGATCCGTCTTCTTGCGGGGCGGGGACTGGTTGGAGTCGGTCATGGCGAAACCATCAAGAGCAACAGCAAGGCCAACGATTGAACTCGAGCCGCGAGATGAAGTTGCGGTGAGTTGGAGAGAAGGTTGTCTCCGAAGACAGGACACTGCGGCAGCGACGCACCGTGGCTGACGGGTCCGCACGACATTCTGTTCATGCACGAATGTGACAGTGGCGCCCGATCCATGACGCCGACGGTGGGGCTTCAGGGAACCTCGATCGCCTGAAGACCCCTGCCGCCACCCGGCACCACCGTACGCAAGAGAACCACATCGCCCGACTTCGTGGCCTTGAGCTCCTTCATCAGCTCGTCGCGGCTCTTCACTGGCTTGTGGTTCAGCTCGGTGACGACCATGCCGCGCCGCAACCCGCCCTTCTCGGCTGGCGAGCCGGGAGTCACCTCGACGACGGCTGCACCTCCACGAATGCCGGTCGCGCTCGAGAAGCGCGGGTCGAGATCATCGAGCGACAACCCCAGTCGCGCCGGCGGCGGCTCACCGTTGCTCTCGGGCCGATCGACCGCGCCAAGCCCTTCGACGTCGGGCCGCGTGCCGAGCGTGACCTTGAGGTCGAGCGCCTTCCCCTGCCGAATGATCGACAACGTCGCCTGCGCATCGGGGCGCTTCAAGCCCACGAGCCGCACCAGCCCCGACGCGTTCGAGACCTTCACGCCGTCGAGCGCGACGATCACGTCCTCCTCTTTGATGCCGGCCTTCGCCGCGGGCCCGTTATCGTTCACGCTGATCACGAGCGCGCCTTCGCCTCCTGGAACGTTGAGCGCACGAGCGAGCGCTCCCGAGACGTCTTGAGGAGCGATGCCCAGCCACCCGCGCACCACGAAGCCCTTGGTCTCGAGCTGCGGCAACAGCGCCTTCGCCAGGTTCGACGGTACCGAGAAACCGATGCTGTTCGCCGCCGCGTTGATCGCCGTGTTGATGCCGATGACCTCGCCCTTCAAGTTGAAGAGCGGGCCACCCGAGTTGCCGGGGTTGATCGCCGCGTCGGTCTGCAGGAACTGATCGTACGGCCCCGCGCTGATGTCGCGATCCTTCGCCGAGATGATGCCGAGCGTGACCGAGTGCGCGAGGGCAAAAGGGTTTCCGATCGCGACGACGAAGTCGCCGACCCGCATCGCCGACGAGTCACCGAGCGCGACTGACGGCAGCTTGTCGGGTTTTCCCTTCAGCTTGATGAGCGCGAGATCGGTGAGCGGGTCTCGACCGAGAATGTCGGCGTCGAACGCGCGCCCATCATCGAGGCGCACGCGAATCGTCAGCGCATCGGCCACGACGTGGTTGTTCGTCAGCACCAGGCCTTTCGAATCGATGATCACGCCCGAGCCCGTGCCCGGAGCCGACGGCGGCGCACCACCGCGGCGCTGACGCATCGGCAACGGCAGGCTGAGCAGCTCGTCGCCCTTCACCTCTTTGCGCACGTCGATGTTCACGACCGCGCCCTTCACCGACTCGACGAGCGGGGCGAGGCTGGGCAGCTGGGCTTCTTTCGGCGTGACGGGCTGGGCGACGACGAGGGAGGCGCTGAGCAACGAAGCGAGAGGGACGAGCCGTGACATGTGACGCTCCATGAACGATTCCATCGGCCGGCAACACAGACCGCCGATGCGCATTCCCCGTGTAACCATCGCTTTGGCCAGTGCACGCGAGTGGTGGTGTTTCGCCGGGGCATCGTGGAGTATGCGTGCGGGCCGAAGGAGCACCACCTCTTGAAGGTCACCCCCCTCTCCTCCTCCCTCATCGGGCTGCTGACGATCTCGACGTTCCTGACGGCCTGCCCGCCGCCGGTGAACCTGCCCGATGGCGGAGATGACAACACGATCGTCGTCGGCCCCGAAGGCGGGCTCTTCATTCGCAACGGCTACGCGATGGACTTTCCGCGCGGCGCCGTGACGACCGAGACGACCATCTTCATCACGCGGCTCGACACGGGCATTCCCGAGATCCCCGATCGCAAGCGCATCAGCTTCGGCTACCGGTTCAGCCCGACGAACCTGAAGTTCGCGACGCCGGTGAAGATCTACCTCACGTGGGACAAGGACCGCCTCGTGAAGGGCGTCGACCCCGGCACGTACGACATGCGCCGCCAGTCGGGGAATGACTCCTTCCTCAACCCGATGCCGGGCTCGCGCACGAACACCACGCCGTTCGAGGCCGTCGAGGCGCCGACCGATCGGCTGGGTCTGTTCTGGGTGACGTCGCCGCTCTTGCCGAACATCGACAAGCTCGAGGTGAACCCCACCGAAGAGACGATTCGCGTCGGCGAGATGAAGGCGTTCACCGCGCGTGTCGTGTCTCCGACTGGTGAGACGATCGAAGCCCCGGTGACGTGGACGATCGCTCCCGCCCGTGTGGCGCGCGTCGACATGATGGGCACCGTGACCGGCCTCGACCCCGGAGCCGCCACCCTCACCGCGACCGCCGGCATGAAGTCGGCGACGGCGAAGATCTTCGTGGTGCGTGAGCCACCGCTCGCAGGCCCTGTCACCGCGGCGCACGACAACCCGTTCCCCACAGGCAATGACCTGTGGAGCGGCGGTCTCGCGCCTGGTGGCCTCGGCACCATCTTCGTTGGAGAAAACGGCACCGTGCTCGCCCGGAGCGCGGCTGATCAGTGGCAGCGACTCTTCTCATTACCGGGCCTCTCGTTCCGCGCCGTCGCCGGCACGACGATGACCAACGCGATCGCCGTCGGCATCAGCGGAACCACCGGTGTGGCGGTCGAGTTCAAGGGCGCCTCGGCTCCGCGCGTTCGGGTGTTTCAGACCAACAGCATCTCTGAGCTCTCGGCGATCTGGTTCAACGGCACGCAGGGCATGGCGGCCGGCATCGGCAACAACCTGCTCGCGTATCGGAACAACGCGTGGGTCGAAGAGAACAACCCCACGCTGCGTCGGGTGATGTCGATCATCGGCGACGGACAGGGCGCGTTCGCGGTCGTGAACGAACTCGGCAGCATCTATCGATACGACCCCGCCCGCCGGGTGTGGGACTCGCTGTACGACCGCGAGCTCGCCGTGCTGCTCACCACCGGGAAGATCGTGAACGCGACGACCGGCGAGTCGTGGGCGGTCGGTGGTGGCCGGCTGTGGCACTTCGTGAACGGCGCGTGGTCTGCGAGCAACCTGCCGACGAACCTCTCGAGCGCGCAGTTCACCAGCGCTGACCTCTTCGATCATCGGCTCTTCCTCGCTGGGAAGCGGGGCACGACGGCGTTGATCGCGGCGTACGATCTGACCACCGCGCCACCGCCTCCGCCCGTCGACGCAGGCACGCCCACTGATGCCGGTGCTGCAGACGCGGGAGTCGACGCCGGGCTCGACTTCGATGCTGGCTCGAGCGCTGACGCCGGCCTCGATCCCGATGCCGGCCTCGACCCCGATGCTGGCGCGGTCGACGCTGGAGAACTCGACGCAGGCACCTTCGACGCTGGAGTGATGACGCCGCCGTCGAATGGTTGGTCCGAGTTCGCGATGCGTGGGCCACAGATTCCTCGCGGCGTCTTCGGCGGCGGGGCGAGCTCGACGACGGGCTACGTGGTGGGCGACTTCGGCGCCGTGTGGGAATGGAACAGCGCCACCGCCTCCTTCATCGAGCGCAGCAAGGGCTTCTACGGTGACGTCGCCGACATCGCCGCGACAGCCACCGACGTCTTCGTGACGGTGAACGAGTGCGTCGATGCCAGCTGCAGCCAGCGCCGCGGCCACGTGATGCACCAGGGCGCGTCCGGGTGGGAAGAGCTGGGAGCGCCTCAGCCCTTCACCAGCGAGGTCTTCGCCATCGTCGCCCGCACGCCGCAAGAGGTCGTCGTCTCGACCACCAACGCGCTCTACCGCTGGGACGGCACGCAGTGGCTCAACGTTCCGGCGGGCCTCGCGGGGCCCATTCGTGATCTCAAGTGGTGCGGCAACCTCCTCGTCGGCGCTGGAGACAATGGCGCGGCCTACACCGGCACGGAGAACCAGCTCGCGCAGTCACTGCTCCCCGGCCTGATGGGCGACGCGTACGCCGTCAGCTGCCCGAGCCAGAATGAGATCTGGGTCGCAGGCGACGCGTACCTCGCGCAGCGCTCCGGCATGTCGTGGACGGCGCGCACCTCGATGGCCGTGCAGCAGGGCCCGTGGCGCACGCTCTACGCCCCCGGTGGTGGCGAGGCCTGGGCCTTCGGAGACGCCCGCTTCGGCGTCTATTGGGACACGACCACGCTCACCGCGCAGGAGTCCTTCCCCATCAACATGGACGTCGCCACCGCCTCGTGGGGCACGTCGGTCGACAATCTCTACATGGTCGGCGGCACCAACCCGCCCGTGCGCTTCGGCTTCATGATGCGCTTCAGCGGCGTGCAGTGGAACCTGATCGACTCTGGCAGCCAGCGGCGCGTCACCGCCATCGACGGCTTCACTGAGATGGTGAACGGCGCGCAACGCACGACCCTGTGGCTCGGCACGCTGGGCGGAGGCGTGCTCAAGTCGGTTCAGCCGTGAACGTCGCCGCGCTCGGCGTCTCTGCGTTCGGCGTGGTGTGGGCGCTGCTGGCGGGCTTCTTCGTGGCGCCCAGCTTCGTGATGATGTTCGCCGACTTCGGCAGTGAATTGCCGACCATCACGAGGCTCTTCCTCGGCCCGTGGGCACCGCTCGTCTTGGCGATCGCGGCGTTCGTCTTCGTCGTGGGCACGATGAAGGTCTCGGCGAAGTGGGTGCCGCTGGTCGTGGCCATCGTCACCACGCTGCTCCAGCCGGCCATCTTCCTGCTCGCGATGTACCTGCCGATCTTCGACCTCGCCGGCAGAATCCAGTGACGGGTCAGTCGACCTGCGCCACCTTGTTCCGCTCTTCCAGGAAGCCG
This sequence comes from Myxococcaceae bacterium, assembly GCA_040275325.1. GTDB lineage: Bacteria > Myxococcota > Myxococcia > Myxococcales > Myxococcaceae > Xiheimicrobium. The sequence goes on from JBEOKA010000316.1 coordinate 5,462, forward strand.
TCGACCGCCTCGGCGATCTGATCAGCCAGCGACTGCTGGTACTCGGGGCTCGCCAGCCGCTGCTCGTCTTCGGGGTTCGAGA
>JBEOKA010000317.1:0-32923 GCA_040275325.1 Myxococcaceae bacterium
ACGACTTCGTGACGAACCCGACGATGGGCGCAGCGAGCAGCGACAGCACCACCGCGGGCCCCAGCAATACGAAGAGCAGCACCTTCACCACCATCGGTCGCGGCGGGGCTGCCCGCTCGAGCAGCAGCGAGCGCTCGCCAGGCATCAAGGGAACCAACGAGCCCATGTGTCCTCTCCCGATGGCCGGTCAGCGGCCCACCTGAACGCACAGTGTCCACCTTGCGGGTCGGTGAGGTCGAGCGATGATGCAGCCAGCCCTTCGGGGCGACGAAAGGAGGTGGTGCCTTGCTGAGACACGAACAAGGAACCATCTCCGCGGCGAACCTCTGAGGCCTTGCAGCCCAGGGAAACCGCGGAGTGGTCAGAAACGCTTCGAGGGCCGCCTGCTCGTTCTGGAGGCGGCCCGTTTTCTTGTCGGCCAGGGCCCCTCACAGAATGCCGCGCCTGCCAGACGACTTTCAGCCCGCGACGTTCCTCTCGAATGGGCACGCGCAGACCTTCTTCGCGGCGCTGCGACGCAAGCCGCTGAGGCCGCCGCTCGAGCGCCGGCGCTTCGAGACGCCTGACGGAGACTTCGTCGACGTCGACGTGCTGCACGGCGAGGCGCGCGCGCCGACGGTGTTGCTGCTGCACGGCCTCGAGGGCTCGTCGTCGTCGTCGTACGTGTCCGAGCTGTTCCGGCTGTTCGCGGACCGAGGGTGGAACGCGTGGGCGCTGAACTTCCGGGGCTGCTCGGGGGAGCCGAACCGCACGGCGGCGTCGTACTGCTCGGGAGACACGCGCGACCTCGCCTTTCTCGTCGAGCAGCTTCCCCGCCCCCGCGTTGCCATCGGCTTCTCGCTCGGCGCGAGCGTGCTGCTGAACGGGCTCACGAAGCTGCACGTGCCGCTCGATGCGGCGGTCGCGGTGAGCCCACCGTTTCAGCTCGCCGTCAGCGCGAGGGCCATCGACGCGCGGGGCGGGTTCGGCCCGGTGTACCTGAACCACTTTCTGCCCTCGTTGAAGGCGAAGGCGCTCGGCATGGCGGCGCGGTTCCCCGGCCAGCTCGACGCGAACGTGATTCGTGAGCTGCGCACGATTCGCGACTTCGACCACCACGTCACCGCGCGGGTGTTCGGCTTCGAATCGGCCGAGGACTACTACACGCAGTGCTCGACGAACGGCCGGCTGAACGAGGTGCGTCCGCCGACGCTCATCATCACGGCCGACGACGACGCCATCGCGCCTGCGGCGTCACTCACGCAGACGGAGCTGCCCGAGACGGTGCACCTGCTCCGAACGCGACACGGCGGACACGTCGGCTACGTCGCGGGAACGCCCTGGGCTCCTCGCTGGTGGGCCGAGCGGCGCGCAGTCGAGTGGCTCGAGGAGCGGCTCACCAGGTGAGCGCTCAGGTGGTGGCGACGTCTCCCGCAGCGCTGACTTCGAAGGGTGTGGTTCGCAGCACGGCCGAGACCGGCAGGGCTCCATAGAGGTGGGGAAAGTGGTCGCCGTCAGCGGGCTCGAAACGAACGTCGAGGCCTGCTGGGTCGAGTTCGAGAAGGACGAGGTGAGACTGGCCCTTGAAGAAGCGGCCCGCGGTCTTTCGCCACTGCGCGCTCGTCGAGAGATGAATGAAGCCCTCGGAGTCGAGTGACGGCGCGCGATAGCTGCCGAGTGTGCGGGCGCGCTCCCACTCGGTCTGCGTGGTGATGTGAAGAAGCGAGTTCACGGGCAGTTCGGAATGACGCCGCCGTCGGGGAGAAGACAGAGCGGGCAGGCTCCAGTCGAGACGACCCACCGATAGGCATAGCTGCCAACACCAATGTATCGACAATTGGCGACCTGACTCCCTCGGCACAGGGATTGGTTGGGTTGCCCACAGAGGCACTGTTCAGCCGGACGGTCCCACGAGACACCGCCGTCTGGGGGACACACACACAAACCCGCTCCTCCGTCGGGAAGGCAACTGCCACCTGCAGTACCGCCTCCCGTCGCAGTGCCGCCCGCCGTCGCAGTGCCGCCCGCCGTCGCAGTGCCGCCCGCCGTCGCAGTGCCGCCACCGGCCATCGCCGTGCCACCTGAGGTCGCAGCGCCACCAGCTGCAGTCCCGCCAGCCGTCGGAGTGGGCATGGGCGTGGTTCCACACCCCGTGCCCGCGCCATACGAGAGCACCACGAGCGTCACCAACCCAACCCCAACCAGCGTGTCCGTCTTCATGGTGAGCCCTCGAGTCCCGGTGAGCGAAGGCCATACAACCGCCACGGAAGATGCTCGTCAATCAAGGCGACCTCTGGCCGGTCGACGAGTGGATCGGGAACATTTCCAGGCGTCACCCCGACGCGAACGAGGAAATGCGAGAATCCTGCACTGTGAATCGGGAACAGAAACGCTGCGGCATCGCCACCCTCGGGGTGCGGCGGTACCGGCCTCGGGTTCCACCACCCTTGCGGAATCGAGATGAGCGGCGCTGAAACACCACCGCCCCGAACCACCGCGTAGGCGCTCGCGTAGTAGTGCTCGAAGTGCATGTAGTGCATGGGTTCGCGATAGCCGGTGTACAGGCCGAGAACCGTGGAGCCTTTCGGAATTCGCTCGAGCACCCGACTGAGCCCGGCCTCACGCTGGTTGAAGCGCCAGAAGTCGGTCGCGACGAAGGCGAAGTAGATTCCTGTCACGGCTGCCAGCGGAACCAGCAACCGACGACCGCCCGGACTCAATGACTCAACAGGCGCGGCAATCACCAACCACAGATATGCCATCAAAATCAGACGCACATTCATGGCCCACCACTCGAAAGGCCGGCGCAGCTCGAATGGCAACACAAAATAACCGACCGCCAGAATGAGTCCGAGGGTGAGCGGCGTGGTCGACGGGGCTTTGCCCGGCTCACGAAACGCCGGGCGGGCGAAGAGCAGCGCGAGCACCACGAGGGCCGTCACGGCGACGGCTTCGTCGAGGTGGTTCGAGTACCCGTCCATGAACCAGTGCGAGAGCATGGCGAGCAGGTCTCTGGGCCCGCCCCACAGCGCGAACGCCTGCCCGTCGATGCCGCGGGAGCCGCCTGGACGGGTGAGCGCCGACAGGAACCAGGGCACCATCACCAGGGGACCAACCAGGACGGGAGCGATGCGCGGGAGCGCTCTGACGCCTGCCTCGCGGGCGCACACGACGAGGGCGGCACCGACCGTCACCAGCATCGTGAAGAAGTGCGCGAAGGGCAGCACGAGCATCGTCACTCCGAGCCAGACGGCCGTTCGCTTCGAGGGGGCTCGCACCTGCAGCGCAACCAGCGAGAGCACGACGAGGCTCAGCGACATGGCGGCGCAGTGACCGACGAACCCGTACCAGAAGGCGCGGCTATAGCAGAGCGGCACGGCGAGGTAGGCGAGGCGCCAGTCTCGACCGAAGGTGCGCAGCGCGAAGAGCATCGCCCACGGCAGGGCTGCGACTGCGAGCGACAGGAACACCTTCGAGGCCACCTCGAGCGGCAACACCTGCGCGAGCAGGTACGTCACCAGGTAGTGCAACGAGTTCGGGTTGAGGCCGGGCTGGTGGTCGTAGAGCTCGGCGATGCGCGCGGCCGGGTCGCTCGCCTGCAGCATGGCGGCGGGCACGATGAGGTGCGCGGGGTAGTCGAAGAGCGGAAGGAAGCGCCCCACCCACAACGGCACGACGGCCATCACCGTCAACGCGATGAGCCCGACGAAGGCTGGGGAGCGCCCGGGCCGAACGAACACGGCTCACGCGTAGCATGCGCTTGCAGCGCGGCGCGGAGGTATCGATATTGCCGGGCGTGCCTCGCGTCAGCGTTCTCGTGCCGTGCCTGAACGAACGCGAGAACCTCGCCGAGCTGTGGGCGCGCGTGGCGCCGGTGCTCGAGGTCGTCGACGGAGAGCTGGTGCTGGTCGACGACGGCTCCACCGATGGCAGTCACGCCGCGATGCAGCGACTGGCAGCGCAGCACGCCCGCATCGTGGTGCTCCAGCACGAGCGCCGCCGCGGCATTCCCCAGGCGTGGAGCACCGCCCTCACGCGCGCCTCGGGTGAATGGGTCGCGAGCCTCGACGGTGACTTGCAGTACCGGCCCGAAGAGCTCGTCGCGTTGCTCGAGCACGCCCGCCGTCGCGGCATCGACTTCGTGCAGGGCGCGCGTCGGCGCGTCGAGAGCGAAGGCCCGCTGCGTCAGGTGCTCTCGCGCGCCCTCAACACCGCGCTCAACTTAGGCTTCGGCACCCGGGTGAACGACCACAAGTCGGCCTTCTTCGTCTGCCGCCACGTCCACCTCGTGAAGCTGCTCGAGCACCGGCATCACTTCAGGCACTGGCAGTGTTTCATCGGCGTCTCGGCGCGCGCGCTCGGGCTGTCGTGTGACGAGGTGCCGGTGACCTTTCAGCGAAGGCGGCGCGGCGCTTCGGCGTTCGGCGCGATTCCGTGGAGGTCGACGCTCGAGGTGATGGCCGACTTCGTGCCCGCGCTTCGGCTGTACGGCCGACGGAGCTCGCGATGAAGCTCGAGGGCCTGCGGGTCTTCGAAGACGACGATGAGCACGTCGCGCTGGTGACGAAGACCTTGCGAATCAGCCATCAGCGCTGGCGGGAAGTCGTGCAGCGCTGGTGTGACGAGACGCCGGCCAACGCTCCGATGGAGCAGCGGCTGTCGACGCTCGGGCGCGCCTTCACCAGCGCGCTGCCGCCACTGTCGGGGCCATGTCCGCTCTGCGACGGCTCGGCGATGGCGTGCACCGATGACGGCGCGTTGACGATGGGTCGCTGCTCCCTGTGCGGTCACGGCGTGCTGCTTCGTGGAGCCGCGCCCCCTTCGACCTACGACGCCCGCTACTACGAGACGAAGCGCCTCGACGGTGCGGGCTACGACGCCTACGCGGCCGAGCGCGGCTATCGCGAGCAGAAGGGCCGGCGCCTCATCGAGCGGCTGCAGGCCCTCGAGCCCTCCGCGCGGCTGTTGCTCGAGGTCGGCTCGGGGTTCGGCTTCACGCGCGCGGCCGCAGAAGGGCTGGGGCTGCACACCACTGGCGTCGATGTGAACCCCACCGCGGTGGCGACGTGCCGCGCGCTGTACGGCTTCGACACCATCACCGGCACCTGTCGCGACGTCGCGGGCCAGTTCGACGTGGTGCTGTACCAGTTCGTGCTCGAGCACATCGCGAACGTGCGGGCCGAGCTGAACGACGCGTTCGCGCGCTGCGCTCCGGGCGGGCTCGTCTGTGTCATCGTGCCCTCGATGGACGCGGTGGAGCGCGAGGTCTTCGCCGCGAAGTACCGCTCGTTCCGCGCCGATCATCTGCACGTCTTTTCGCGCCGCTCCATCGAGGCGCTGCTCGTTCGCGCCGACTTCACCGACGTTCGCGTCACCAGCGAGTGCAACCTGCACCTGCTCGAGGGGTTCCTCAGCCACGATGAATGCACGGCGCTCTACGCACGAGGCCTCGGGCCGGACCTCGTGGTGACCGCCAGGAGACGATGATGCGCTTTCCCTTCACGCTCATTCCCGAGCTCAGTGACGAGCTGGTGCAGCGTTACCGGCAGCACGTCGACTCCGACGCCAGCGGTTGGCACCGCCGCTTCACCGAGAGCATCTGGCGGCGTCATCAACACCCGACCAACGCCAGGCTCAGCGGGTGGACGGGCCCTGAGGACAAGAAGCGGCGGCTGCTCCACTTCTTCGACGAGTACGGGCTCGAGGGGCGCGACTTCGTGCTGCGTCACGCCTGGCTCGTGATGAACGTCACGCTGCCCAAAGAGCACATCGACGAATATCAGACCGCCATTCGTGAGGGGTTGCGACAGGGCGAATGGAAAGCGTTGGGAAATGGCCGATTTCTTCGCGGCGACCTCGAGACGACGCTGACACGGCGGCTGGTACACCCGATGGACATCGAGCGGAACAACGCCATTCCTGCACACTTCGAGAACCTCGACGTGGTGGTGAAGACGGCGTCCTACCGGCCTCCCGATGGGTGGGCCGAGCGGCCGTGGCGCGTGTTCTTCGATGTGGGCTTGCGCAAGACGCTCACGCGGCAGGAGCCCACCTTCATCGAGCCCGAGCGCCTGAAAGACTTCTTCCCCGCGCAGCTCGAGCTGGGCTGTGGCCCCTCCATCGAGGCCGGCATTCCCCACCTGTCGACGCTGCACCGCATCTACGGCGTCTCACAGGCGAACTACGGCTTCATCTTCCGGGCTCAGCACGACGGGCTGCTGTCGCTCTTTCGCGACCCCGAGGCGAAGTACCGCGAGATGACCGACATCTATCGCGCCTGCCTCGTTGGGGGCTCGACCGACTTCTACGCGCAGCTGGCGCGGCTGCATCGTGAAGGGCACCTCGTCGGCCCCGTCATCACCAACAACTTCGATTCGCAGTGCGCGGTGCTGGGGCTGCCCGAGGTGTCGCTGCGCCGCTACGACTGGGGCCCCTATTACCCGACCATCGACTACGACCCGCGCGCGAAGAGCCTGCTGGTGGTGGGCGTGCACGCCGACCGGCGGCTGGTGCAGATGCGGGCACGCGCGCGCGGGCTTCGGGTCGTCTATGTCGACCCCGAAGCGTACGTCGCGCCCGATGGCAGCCAGATTCCGTACCCGGTCGAGGCGCCGCAGGCAGAGGACTTCTTCGTGCGCGCGACCGCCTCCGAGGCGTTCAACCGCCTGGCCCGGGTGCTGTAGAAGGCCCTGCATGAAGCTCGTGCCCATCGTGTTGATGGTGTTCAACGGCGTCGTGTTGCTCGGGCAGGTCTGGCCCGAGGGCGCGCCTCCCTTCGCGCGGGTGGTGAACCTCGGCTTCCTGGTCGCGAACCTCTTCTGGCTGGCGTGGTCGCTGCGTTCTTCCCCAACGCGTACGAGCTGACTACGAGAGCGCTCATGGCCCGAACGCCTCGCGCTGGTCCACGCGACCGCATTCTCGACGCGGCGCTCGCGACGTTCGCGGCGCACGGCACCGAGGGCTCGAGCGTGCAGGCCGTCGCCGACGCGGTGGGCATGAGCAAGCAGGCGCTGCTGCACCACTTCCCCACGAAGCAGAAGCTGCGCGAGGGCGTGTATGAATTGCTCGCGCTGCGGTTCCGCCAGCAACTGCCCGCCGTGGCCGCCGAGCTCGTCAGCCGCTCTCACGACCGCTACCGCGCGCTCATCGAGCTGGTGCTGGAGCGCTTCGACGAGAACGAGCAGCCCTCGCGCTTCCTCGCGTTCGAGCTGCTGGAGCGACCCGACGAGGTGCTCTCGTGGCTGCAGACCGAGGCCGCGCCGTGGCTCGGGCTCATCAAGGGCGTCGTGGAGCAGTCGAAGGACTTCAAGGACGGCTTCGACCCCGAGGCGCACGTCGCCGTGCTGGCCGCGATGATGCTCGTGCAGAGCGCGCTGGTGCCCCGCTCCGACGCCCGCTGGCGTGGGCGCATGAAGAAGGCCCTCTTGCGCGCGATGCAGCTGAGCAGCCACCTCGACCCGGTCGCGAAGAAGCGTCGTTGATCAGCGCTGACCGGCGGGGAACAGGAGCCCCAGCACCAACGCGCGCTTCTCGCGGTCTTCTCCGATGAGCGAATCGGGCGTGCTCTCGGCAGTCGCCTGATACCCGGCCGAGCTGAGCGCCTGCACGAGCTCATCGACGCTCCGCTTCGTCAGCGGGGCGAGCTCCTTCAGCGACGTGCGCGAGACGGCCATGGTGATGGCCCGTGAAGGGTTGGGCGGGCGGTCGTTCTTCGCAGGAAAGACGGCGACCACGAGCAGCACGACGCCCATCGCCGCGAACGCCCGCCCCGGCCATCGCCCGAGGTGGGCCTTCAGCGGCGCCCAGTTGGTGCTCACGTGCAGCACCACGCCAACGACGAACGCGAAGCCGAGCCACTCGTGCAGCTCGTGCCCCAGGGGTGTGCCCTGCTCGAAGAACATGAGCAGCCCGGTCGAGGCCATCACCACGAAGACGGCACCAGCGAGCGGCGTCGCGAAGTCTCTGAGTCGCATGCCCCAAGAGCTACCACTTCAGGCTTCGAGCCTGCGCGCGAAGCAACGTGGGTAGAGTGGCGACCTGATGCGACTGCTCCTTCTCGCGTGCGGCCTGTCGGGGTGCGCCACCATCAACTCCGGCACGCCACCGACCGAGCCGCCAGACTCGAGCTGCACCTTCCCTCGCTCACTCACGCTGGTGCCGGCGTCATCGCGGCTCGACATCGTCGACGACACGGGCTTCACGATGAGCTCCGCCGTGGGAAGAGCGCCGACCGTCACCTTCAGCGGGCCAGCGCGCAGTCACAGCGCTGGTGCTTCAGGCTACTCGTTCTTCCTCGGAGCCTCGCGGCTGGCTCCACGAGCGGCCCTCGAGCGCTTGAACGAACCGACGTTGGTCGCTCAATACGAGGCTGACCTCGCGAAGCACGCGCGCGGCGGCATTCACCGGTGGGCGAGACCCATCTGGATCACCGTGATGGCGGGCTCGCTGGCCGCGATGGGGGTCGGCCTCGGGCTCATGTTCAACGCGCAGGCGACCCGACCCCGTGGAGGACGCGCTGACTACGGGCCCAGCACGACGGCGCTCCTCGCCTCTGCAGCCGGCTTGTTGCTGACGATTCCCTTCGTCGCGCTCGACCTGCTGAACCGTGAGCACGAGGCGCAGTTCGTCGCGCGCGAGGCCCTGCTCGTCGCGAGTGGCCCAGAGCTCGAGGCGGTGCAGCGGGCCGTCATGGCGCACAACGAACGAGAGACCGCGGGCTGCCGGTCACCCTGATCAGACGCGCGTCTTCGCCTTGGCCATCGAGAGCACCTTCACGAAGTGCGCCTTCGTCACGGGCTGCACCGACAGTCGCTGGCCCTTCTGAATGACGCCCATGCCGGCGAGCGCCTTCTCGGCCTTCAGGTCGGCGAGCGGCAGCACCTGCTCGAACTGCTCGACGAAGCCCACCGTCACCATCAACCACGCCGGGTCGTTCTTCGTGCTGCGCGCGTCGTAGTACTCGCTCTTCGTGTCGAACTGCAGCGGGTCGGGCACGGCGGGGCCGACGATTTTCGCCACGCCCGCGATGCCCGAGGGCTCGGCGTTGGAGTGGTAGAAGAGCACCAGGTCGCCTGGCTGCATGTCGTCGCGCATGAAGTTTCGCGCCTGGTAGTTGCGCACGCTGTCCCACCCGGTCTTCTTCTCGCGCTTCAGGTCGTCGATGGAGAAGACGTCGGGCTCGCTCTTCATCAGCCAGAAGTTCATGGGCGTCGCTTAGCCACACTGGCGGGTCGAGGTCACCCACCGCGAGCCACTCGTCGAGCCGCGCGTACGAACCATCGTTCACTCGCTGCGTCAGCTGGGAACATGAGCTCGACCCGCAGGTCTGACACCGTGCCGCCCAGCGCGGTGTCGAAGCGCATGACGGTCGAGAGCGTGCTGACGACGCTGCGGCCGATTCGAAACCGCGTGCACAGCGCCGGCACGTCGACGGCGGCCTCGAGAGACGCCACGGGCAGCTCTGCCGCCAGCCGCTCCGCGCGCTCGAGCAACGCCAGCAGCTCGGGCTCCCCGCCGCGTGCATCGCGCCGCAGGCTCGAGAGCCCGGCCCACACCACGTCGTGCCAGTTCTCGATGCGCTCGCGAAAGGGCCCGGCGCCGAACCACGAGTCGATGATCTGCTCCGGCGTCGTCTGACACAGCCCGGGAAACAGGCGCTCGGCGGCAGCGTTCGAGCTGTGAAATCGAAAACCGCGAGACGACACCCAGGCCGGAAACGGCTCGTGTGCACGCAGCATCTGCTCGAGCAGGCGCTGCACGGGGCCCATGGCCTGCGCACCCGACGCTGCACGTTCTCCCGGCAGGCCCGCAGCGAGGACGAACTGCGAACGCCAGGTGCTCGGCAACTCGAGCGCTCGACACAGCCGCGTCACCAGCTCGCTGCCCGGCCGCGAGCGCCCGGTCTCGAGGAACGACAGGTGCCGCGGGGTCGTGCCTGCGCGCATCGCCAGCTCGAGCTGGGTCAGGCGACGTTGCGTTCTCCACTGACGCAGCAGTCGCCCGAAGTCACTGCGAGTCGCAGGAGGCATCACGCGCGCTGTAGCGCCGTCACGCTGAGACGTCGACCGGCGCAGGCTTCGTCGTCGCGACCAGCGCCCCCACGGCCCACGCCGCGAGAGCGAGACGAAGCAGCGCGCTGGGAACGGCGGCCGCTCCCACGAGGCCCTGTCGATGGGCGTCGAGGTCGACGAGTGAGCTGAGCACGTTGAAGACGATGATGGCGGCGAGCGGTGCTCGAGCAGCAGCACCGTGGACCGGTGAAACCCAGAGCAGAATCGCCAGCGCCAGCTGCGGCACGCCCTCGGTGCGCAACAGAAACGAAGGCACCGGCTCGGCGCCGATGCCGACGACCGAGAGCATTGCGGCGGGCACGAAGAGCATCGCCAATCCCGAGAGCGCGAAGGTGACGGCCGAAAGGCGCAGCAGCAGTCGGGTCATGGCGTGACTGAGCCACGCACGGTGAGGCCGCGTCGATTCCCTCGGAGGGAAGCGTCAGACGAGCCCGAGGCGGCGGCCGAGGTCGGACGTGAAGACGTTGGCCGGGTCCCACGTGCGCTTCACCGCGAGCCACTCGTCGAGCCGTGTGTACATGCGCCTGAACGTCGCGGCCTCGAGGTACGAGTCTTTGCCGAGGTACGTGCGCCCGCCGGCGTCGGCCACCATCGCGTCGAGGCGGTGCGTCAGCTCGACGAGGCCATCACGCACGGGGAAGTCGATGGCGAAGGTGTAACCCTTCATCGGAAACGACAACGGCGCGGCGTTCGACGGGCCCATGCGCTTCAAGATGTTGAGGAAGGGCAGCTGCCCCGACGAGACGATGGTCTCGAGCAACGCCCGGAGCGTCTGTCGCCCACCCTCCATCGGCACCACGAACTGGTACTGAATGAAGCCGCGCTTGCCGTAGCCGCGGTTCCACTCGGTGATGCCGTCGAGCGGGTAGATGAAGGACTCCGCGTGGCTGAAATCGCCCGCGTTGCGCAGCACCGCTTGAATCACCTGGTTCACCACGCGAATCGTGAGGGGGTTGAGGGTGAGCTCGGGCAGCTCGAAGGGCACGACGAGCTTTGCGCTGCCACCGACGTGGAGCGGCTCCCTGCGCTTCGGTAGCTCTGCTCGCGTCGCGTGGTCACCGACCGTGAGCACGCCGCGGCCGAGCGAGGCGCCGGTGGCGAGTGGGTCGACGTACGCGACGGAGTACGGGAACGTGGCATCGGCCTCTTCGAGTGCGTCGAGCATGGCCTCGAGGTGCTTCACGACGATGGCGCGCTGACGGAACCACGTCGTCTCGACGCGCCGCAGCTTCAAGGTCACGTCGGTGATGACGCCGAGCAGGCCCATGCCGCCGAAGCTCGCGAAGAAGAGGTCGGCGTTCTCGGAGCGGCTCGCGGTGACGGTCGCTCCGGTGGCGGTGACCATGCGGAAGGAGTCGACGCTCTCGAGGAACGAGCCCTGCGCGTGGTGCGCCTTGCCGTGCACGTCGTTGGCGATGCAGCCACCGAGCGTGACGAACTTCGTGCCGGGCGTGATGAAGGGCAGGAAGCCGCGCGGCCCGAAGTCACGCACGAGCTGAACGAGGCTGACGCCGGCTTCCGCGTGCAGCACGCCGGTGGCTTCGTCGAACGAGAGGTATCGGTCGAGGCGCGTCATGGTGAGCACGCGGCGGTGTTCGTTGAGGGCGGCGTCTCCGTACGAGCGGCCGAGCCCGCGCGCGAGCGTGCCGTTTGAAGCCAGCAACCCGCGCACGTCGGCCGTGCTCTCGGGAGCGAACACGTCGCACTCGACCCGCCGCTGCGCACCCCAGCCCCAGAGCGTCGTCTTCATGGCGCCTCCGTAACGCGGCGCCGTCGAGAGCTCCCGAACTTGTGAATGAGCACGCGACGGCGCTGCTGCTGGCTGCGATGCGTCGTGCTGACGGGCAGGAATTCCGCGGGGGGCGCGGGTTCTCTGCCTCTCGTCCGGTGATCGCTGCAACCGAAGCCTGAGGCGAGGCGGGGACCTCCGCTGCTGGGAGTGTTCACCGCGCCACGAGCGGCACGAATTCCGCGGGGCGTGCGGGTTCTCTGCCTCTCGTTCGGAGAGCGCTGCAACCTGAGCCTGAGGCGAGGCGGGGAAACTCCGGTGCTGGAGTGTTCACCGCGCGACGAGCGGCAGGAGTTCCGCCGATTCTCTGCTCTGGTGCGCTGATCAACGCCTTGCTGCCTCGGGCGAGACGGAGTGAGCGCTCAACGCGGCTCCGCAGGCGGCAGTCCCATCGCCTCGAGTGTGAGGGGCGACGGTGTGGTGTCGTGGAACTTCGTGAGGTCGACGACCCGCTTGCCGTTCCGGTTCCCGCCGATGACGTCGACGAAGCGCTGCCCGTACCGAATCTCGTTGGGCAGGTAACTGGTGCGCGAGTGAATCGTCTGGCCCAGCGTCTCATCGAGGCCGGTGAGCGTGACGATGATCTCGGACTCGCTCGCGGCCAACTGCTCGGGCGTCATGCCGTACAGCGGAGACTCCTTCGTGATGGGGTGCATCGCCATCCACGTGAGGATGAACGAGGGAGACGTGCTGCGCGCCAGGGTGAGGTCGACGACGCGGCGAAGGCGTTCACCCTCCTTCGTGACCTCGGCGCGAATCACCGCGACCTTCATCGACGCGTCGACGACGTGGTTGAGCCGCTCGTTCGCGACGCGAATGACCAACGTGGGCACGCCCTCGCGATCGCAGATGCAGGCCACCTTCGACCAGGTCGCGCGCGCCGTGGGCCTCGCGAACCGCGCGAACGCGAGCCCCGTGACGAACGCGTTCATGAAGAGGCTCGTCAACGCCTCGGCCGTCATCAGCACCTCGGCCGGCGTGCTCTGCGGGTACATGCTGCCGTAGCCGATGGTGCCGAACGTGTGAATGCTGAAGAAGAAGTGGTCCTTGAAGCTCGCGGGGTCGGCGTTCGCGATGCCGCCGACGGCCCAGTAGGCGAGCCCGAAGAGCGCGTTGATCAACAGGAAGACGAGCGTGACGAGGCCGATGACCTGCTTCCACGAGGCCGCGAGCAGCGAGTGGTAGAGGTCGCGTACGCCGTAGGGGTGGCCACCCACGACGGTGAGGCTGCGGCGTCGTTCTTCTGAAGGAGCGAAGAGTCTGACCGGCGGAGGTGGAGCAGACGGTGACGCCATGCCCGCGTTCTACTCCGCGTGCACGCCCCCAGGTCCCGACATCGCGGCCGTGCTCGACGCACGGGGAGACGGCCGTTCTCGCCGCCGCGAAGGTGAGGCCTACTGGCAAACGCGGATCGACCCGCTGAGGGTCCGGCAGATGGACGGAGCGCAACAACTGCCCAGCGAGCACGACGAACCCTGCTTGCCGCAGCAGATGGTGGTGTTCGGGCTGGTGGTGGTGACGCCGCAGCTGCTGTTGGTGGTACAGCACTGCGTCGCGCTGGTGCAGGTCTGCCCCGTCATCAGGCACGCCGCCGTTCCGCCGGCCGACGCTCCACCGGCTGATCCGCCAGCAACCGCAGCTCCACCGGCCGAGCCACTCCCGCCTGCGACGTTTCCTCCACCCATGGAGCCACCAGCCGCTCCGCCTGCGGTCGCGCCTCCTCCCGCAGTGCCGCCGCCACCGCCGAGCGACGAACACGCCTGCGACTGACAGACCAGGTTTCCGCCGCAGGCGCGACAGAAGTCTCCCCGGCGGCCACAGGCGAGGTCGGAGGTGCCCGATTGGCAGCTGCCCGAGGCGTCACAGCACCCGGTGCACGAGCGGGAATCGCACAACGGCATGCCGCCACACGAACTGACGAGCACCAGCAGAAGAAAGAAGCGCATGCGCGTGAGTCGTCGCGGCGCGAACCGCGGGGACAACTTTCTTCACGCGCTCAGATGTCGCGGCCGATAGCCGAGCAACCGCTCGACCTCTTCATCGGTCAGCAGCCGAATCGAATCGATGGGCACGTCGATGACGTACTCACCCACCGCTTCACGATGCAGCTCGAGCGTCGCCAGCCCCACCGCGCCGAGCATTCGTTTCACCTGATGAAACTTGCCCTCGGTCAGCGTGAGCGCGACGTCGTGCAGTCCGCGCCGCTCGGCCAGCGCCGGAAGGGTCGAGAAGTCTTCCAACTCCACACCAGTCCGCAGCTTCTCGAGCTTGGCGTCGCTGATGCGCCCGCTCACCGTCGCCACATACCGCTTGGGCAGCTTGGTCTCGGGGTCGGTCGCGTGCGCCACGAAGCGCTCGTCGTTGGTGAAGAACAACAGCCCCGTCGTGTCACGGTCGAGCCGGCCCACCGCGAGCCAGCCGTAGCCCTTGAGCTCGGTCGGCAGCAACTGGTGGAGCCGCTCGAACACGGTGCCGATGCCTTCGCGGTCACGCCCATCGACGACGAGGCCCTTCGGCTTGTGAAACGCGAGCACCCGCGTCGAGGGCGAGACATCGACGCGCTCTCCATCGACCTCGATGCGCGCGCCTTCGTCGAGCGGCGCCACCACCACCGTCGCCACCTTGCCGTTCACCGACACCCGGCCTTCACGAATCGCGCGCTCGGCCTCGTTCAGCGGCAGCACGCCCGCGCGTGACAGGGCGCGGGAGAGAAAATCGGCTCCCTCGACGACGCCGTCACGCGCCTTCGCTGCCTGTAGCCACTTCGGTTCCTTCCGGCGTCGCACGAGGGCCTTCTCGCCCAACTGGCAGGCTGTGGAAAGCGCGGCGCTGATCAGCTTGAACGAGGGGGGTTGCAGGGCTACACCCGCCCGCCATGGAATTCCGCATCGCCGCCGATGAACTCAAGAAGGCCCTCTCCCGCGCGCAAGGCATCGTCGAGCGGAAGGCCACGATGCCCATCCTCTCGAACGTGCTCGTCAACGCCACCAAGACGGGCGTCACCGTCACCGCGTTCGACCTCGACATCGGCATCGTGTCGGAGCACCAGGCCGAGGTGATGAAGCCCGGCGCCGTGACGGTCTCGGCGAAGACGCTCTACGACATCGTCTCGTTCCTGCCCGAGGCGAGCCTCACGGTGAAGAAGCTGTCGAACAACTACGCCGAGATCACGTCGGGCGCGGCGCACTACAAAATCGTCGGCATGGCGCCCGAGGAGTTCCCCAAGCTCCCCAAGGAAGAGAACGCGCCGCTGGTGAAGCTCACGGGCACGACGCTGCTCGAGATGATCAAGCGCACCGCCTTCGCCATCTCGCACGACGAGACCCGCTACATCTTGAACGGCGTCTTCTTCGAGCCCCGTGAAGGCGGCAAGGTGCGCATGGTGGCCACCGACGGTCACCGCCTCGCGATGGTCGAGCGCGACCTCGCCGGCGACTTCAAGCTCAAGGGCGGCGTCATCATTCCGCGCAAGGGTCTGTTCGAGCTGAAGCGGCTGCTCGACGAGGCGCCCGACGCCGAGTGTCAGCTGGGCTTCGCCGAGAACTCGGCGCTCTTCAAGAAGCCGGGCCTCTCGATGGTGATGCGCCTCATCGACGGCCAGTTCCCCGACTACCAGCGTGTGATTCCGAAGGAGAGCGACCGCCAGCTGCTGGTGAACCGCGGCCGCTTCCACGACGCGCTCAAGCGCATCGCGCTGCTGTCGAGCGACAAGTCGAACGCGGTGAAGCTCTCGCTGTCAGAGAACCTGCTGCGCATCACCGCGAACAACCCCGACCTCGGCGAAGCGAAGGACGACCTCGAGGTCGCCTACCGCGGCGGCTCGCTCACGGTCGGCTTCAACGCCCGCTACCTGATGGACGTGCTCTCGGTGATGGACACCGACGAGATCGCCCTCGAGCTGGGTGACGAGCACAGCCCGGGCGTCGTGCATGCTCCGGGTGACCGCGCGTCGACGTCGGTCGTCATGCCCATGCGGGTGTGAGCTGATGCGAAGCCTGCTGCTCTGTCTTCTCGGTTGTCTTGGCGGCTGCGCAACCACGCCGCAGGTGCTCTTCACCTCGTTCGGCAGCGCCAACCCTGCCGGCGACGCAGAGGTCGTCAGCACCTTCAAGAGCGACCGCGCGCTGCTGGTGAAGACGGCGAAGAACCCTGAGGCGCGCGTCACGCTGAAGAACGGCCGCGAAGTGACGATGCGGGAGTTCGCGCAGAAGCGCATCGACGCCACCCGCCGAGTCGAGGTGCTGGTCGACACCGTTCCTGCCGGGCTCGAGCTGCGGGAAGGTGGCGCGGTCACCAGTGAGGGGTCGGGCCTGGTGCTGCTGGGCCGCTTCACCCTGCGCTACCCGGCGCCCGTCTCGCTGCAGCACGCGGTCGACGACGTGAAGGTGCTGACCCAGGCGGCCGACGGGAGCATCGCCGTCGTCTCCTGGTCGCGCGCGTCGCAGACCGAGACCAGCGGTGCGGCCGGCCTCATCCTACGGGCCAACGAAGCGCTCGACCCGAAGACGTTCAAGAGCGGAAAAGTTCAGGAGCTCTGACCTCACTCAGATGGCGAGGCGCAGCTGACCGACGGCCTCGCCCGCAACGGCCGCCAGCCGCTGCCGCAGCACCGCGAGGTTCACCGGCTTCGTGAGGTAGTCGTCCATGCCCGCGTCGGTGCAGCGCTCGAGGTCGCCCTTCATGGCGTTGGCCGTCAGCGCGTAGATGGGCAGACGCGTGCCGCTCGTGCGCTCCCGTTCGCGAATGCGCCGCGTCGCCTCGAGCCCGTCGAGCACCGGCATCTGCATGTCCATCAACACCAGGTCCCACCCGGGTTGCTCGCTCGCCTCGACCGCTTCGAGCCCGCTCGCGACGATGGTCACCTGATGGCCGTCGCGCTCGAGCAGGGAGCGCACCACCAGCGCGTTGATGGAGTTGTCTTCGGCCACCAGCACCTTGAGCGCGCGGGCAGGCCTCGGCGACTCGACCTCGCTGACCCGCGGTGCGGGCACCTCGGCGGGCGGGAGCGGCAACGTCACGGTGAAGCACGAGCCCACGCCTTCGCGGCTCACGACCGACAGCCTGCCGCCCATCTGCTCGGCCAGCCGCTTGCTGATGGTGAGGCCCAGCCCGGTGCCGCCGTACCGGCGTGTGATGCTGCCGTCGACCTGCGAGAACGCCGCGAACAAGGCGCCCAGCTTGTCGGCCGCGATGCCGATGCCCGTGTCGTGCACCTCGACGCACAGGCCCTTCGGCTCACAGCGGCGCACCACGATTCGCACCGCGCCCGTCTCGGTGAACTTCACCGCGTTGCTCACGAGGTTCGTCACCACCTGCTGCACGCGCGTCGGGTCTCCGAGCACGCGGGCCGGCACCGACCGCTCGAGCTCGACCTTCAGCTGCAGCCCCTTCTCCTTCGCGCGCACCCCGACCACCTGCACCACGCGGTCGACCAGCTCGCCAGGTGAGAACGGCACCGTCTCGAGCTGCAGCTTCCCCGACTCCACCTTCGACAGGTCGAGGATGTCGTTGATCAACGTGAGCAGCGTCTCACCCGAGGTGCGAATCGCGCCGAGCAGCTCGCGCTGTCGACGTTCGAGGTGCTCCTCGAGCAGCAGCTGGGTGACGCCCAGAATGCCGTTGAGCGGCGTTCGAATCTCGTGGCTCATGTTCGCGAGGAACTCGCTCTTCGCGCGGCTCGCTTCGATGGCCTGCTCACGCGCCACCACGAGCGCCTCTTCGAACTCTTTGCGCTCGGTGATGTCAGAGATGTAGCCGTGCCAGAGCACGCTGCCGTCGGGGCCCCGCTCGGGCGTGGCGTTGCCCTGCACCCAGCGCAGCCGCTCGCCGACGCGCACCCGGTACTCGTCATGCCAGGGGCTCAGCTGCTCGGCCGACCTGACGATGGCCTGCTGTACCCGCACGAGGTCGTCGGGGTGAATGCGGGAGTAGACGTGGCTCGCGTCGTGACGCAGCGCCTCGGGCTCGTGCCCGTAGATGGAGCGCATCGCTTCGCTCGACCAGGGGAACGCCGTGCGGCCGTCGGGGAACAGCTGGTACTGGTAGACGACGCCGGGCAGGTGGCGGGAGATTTTCTCGAGGCGCTCGAGGTGCTCCCGCCGCGCCGCCTCGGCCTGCCGCTGCGCCGTCACGTCGATGGCGACGCCGAGATAGCCGACGAGCGTCCCGACCGGGTTGCGCAGCGCCGTCACCGTCAACGACACCGTCACCCGCTGGCCGTCCTTTCGAACGTAGGTCCACTCACGGGTCTCGCTCTGCTCCCGGCGGGCGACGGCGACGAAGGCGTCGAAGCCGGGCTCGATGGGCTCGGCGAGCCGTTCGCTGAGCGCCTTCGCGTGCGCCACCACCTCGTTCACGTCGTGAAACACCGCGGGCGTCTGCTTGCCCACCATCTCGGCGGCAGTCCACCCGAGCAGCCGTTCGGCGCCGCGGTTGAAGAGGGTGATGACGCCCGTCGTGTCAGTCGCGATGATGGCGTGCTCCGTGCCGTCGACGACCGCGCGAAGCACCGAGAGGCTCTGTTCGAGCTGTGCACGCTCGACCGTCTGCGCCGACAGCGCGTCGGTCTGCGCCGCGTCGTCGATGAGCAGGCCCTCGTAGCTGACGACCCGCCCCGACTCGTCGACCACCGGCTCGCCACAGCAGGTGATGACGCGCAGCACGCCGTCACGGCGCCGAATCGTCGAGTGCATCTCGAACGGCTGCCCGGCCTCGATGGCCGACAGCACACGCACCAGGTGCGGCTGGCCCGGCAACGTCGAGAACGAGCCCAGGTCAGCGAGGCAGATGCGCTCACCCGCCGGCACGCCGAAGACCGCGCGGCCTTCGTCGCTGATGTCGACCACGCCCTCGGGCAGCCGAAACGTCCACGGGTGAGACTTGAGCGGGCCAACGAAGTGTCGGAGCAGCCTGACTTCGGCGCGCAGGCGGGGCTGGTGTTTCACGGCGTCGGCGCGCTGCAAGCGCACGGCCCATCGGCAGGTTTTGACCCACTCGATGGTTACGAGAGACCCGGGTGGGTCGACGGCCGGAGTTGGGTGTGAGCGGACCCATCGTGGGCGCTGGCCATCGCGGTTCAACTCACGAATGAGCACGATTGAACTCGTGCAGAGCAGACATCGCGCCCGTCGTTCAGGTGGGTTGCAGAGGCATGCCCGCTGCTGAGGGCAGGCCTCATGCTCTCCTTCAACCCACAGGTCGCGATGGCGCTCGCAGCCTCGGCAGCCATCGCGTTGGGCGTTCCAGTCGTGCTCGGGCTCGTCGCGTGGAGATGGTTTCGCGCTCCGGCAGTGGGCTGGCTCATCGGCGCGGGGACGTTCTTCGTTTCGCAGGTGGTGCTGCGCCTGCCGTGGCAAATCGCGGTCGGCGTCTGGTTGCAGAAGACGCACGCGAGCTCGACGGTGATGTGGAGCTGGCTCGCGGTGAGCGCGTTCACCGCGGCGCTCTTCGAAGAGACGGGGCGCTTCGTCGCGTACCGAATGCTCTTCAAGGACCGCACGGCGCGTGGAGCCGTGATGCTCGGGCTCGGCCACGGTGGCCTCGAGTCGATGCTGCTGGTCGGGCTCACGCTCACCGTCAACACGCTGCTCTACCTCGCGCTGGCGAATGGTCAGTCGTTCGGCATTCCCGAGGCGCAGCGCCCGATGGTGGTGGAGCAATTCAACGCGCTGACGCCCCTGCTCGCGCTCGCGGGCGGTGTGGAGCGGCTGTCGTCGATGGCCGTTCACGTCGGCCTCTCGGTGCTGGTGCTGCAGGTGTTTCGTCGCGGCTCGAAGTGGTGGCTCGGCTTCGCCATCGCGTTTCACACGCTGAGCAACCTCGTCGGCGTCGCGGCCGCGAAGGCGCTGGGCGTGTGGCAGGGCGAAGGCGTCATCGCGGTCTTCGCGCTGCTCGCCCTCTGGTGGACGGTGCGCTTCGTGAAGCAGGACTCGTCGTTCGAAAGGAGCAGGCTCGTGCGTTTCCCCATGACGGTTGGAACCTCGGTGAAGTGGATCAGCCTCGTCGCGCTCGTCGTCGGCGTGGTGACGCTGCCGATTCCGATGCTGGTGGCGATGCAGCCCTCGGTGCCGGCGCCCATCGCCTGGGTGTCGGCGCTGCCGAGCGTGCTCGTTCCGGTGGTACTGCTGGTGACGGTGCTGTGGTCGCCGCGGGCGGTGCGCCTCGAGGCCGACGCGCTGGTGGTGGAGCGGCGCGGCTGGTCGGACCTTCGCATTCCCCTCGCTGACGTCGCTGCGGTGGTGCCGGGCCCCGAGCTGAAGGCGTTCGGCAGTCAGGTGACTCGCATCGCCGGCAACGGTGGGCTGATGGGCTTCACGGGGCTGTACCGGGTCAGCGGTGTCGGGCTGGTGCGGTGCTGGGCGACGCGGCTGGGCGCTCCGACGGTGCTCGTCACCCGCAAGTCGGAGCGACCGGTGCTGCTCGGCGTCGACGATGGCGCAGGCCTGCTGCAGGCCCTGAGCGCGAGGGTGTGAAGGTCACTTCCCGCAGAAGGTTGGTTCAGCGCGCGCCGGTGGTGGCGATGGCTTCCTGACACTTGCGGTAGCCGAAGCCGTCGGCGAGGTCGGTACGGCCCTGGCCGACGCCGCGTGGCAGCCCGAGCGGACCCTCGGTCGTTCCATACGGCCGGCCGCGCGTCACCAGCGCCTTCGGGTGTTGGCGCATGAACGCGTCGAGCACCTTGATGACGCCAGCCTCGTCTTGCGGGCCCACGTCGATGACGGCCGAGTCGGCGCGCCCGAAGTCGACCGGCGCGTTGCAGACGTGCAGGCCGAAGCGCAGCTGATCAGCCCACCGCGACGCGAAGGCCTCGACCAGCGCCGACGCTGCCTCGAACGTCACCGGCACGTAGAGCTTCGCGTAGCCGTGAGGCAGCACCGGGCCACCCTGGCCTCCGTGCAGCGTGAAGCGGTGCGGGTAGAGGTTCTCTCTCGCGCGCGGCAGGCGCACGGCGACCTGGTCTCCGGGCTTCGCGTCCATCGGCACGAACTGGCCGGGCTCGTCGAGGAAGAGCGTCAGCTTGCCATCAGAGACGAACGACCAGCCGGCGCCCTGGCGAACGAGGCGAAAGCTCCAGTCCCACCCGGTCGCGCCGTGGGTGCTCATCGACAGGTGCGCGACGAAGCCCGAGTCACCCGACGCGCGCGCGAGCGACGGCGCAGGGCCATCACGCAGCGCGAACATGCGGCTGTGAAAGCTGCGAACCCGTTCGTCGGGCGGAGCCGAGGGCATCAGCCGTCTCCCCAGAGCACGCCGGGCCAGTCGCCGGGGCGGCCGAGCATGTCGAGCGCGTGGCGTGACACGCCGAGGGCGCGCGCGTCGAGCACCTGCTCGTAGTGCGAGATGCCGTACACCGCGATGAGCAGCGCCGCGCCAACCCACCGCACCACGCGGTGCTCGAACTGCTCGTCGAGCTTGAAGCCGTCTCCACGCGCATCGGCGTAGGCCTCGAGCATCGCGTGCGTGAAGGCCGCGAGCGTGGGCCGCGCGAGCACCTCGCTGCGATGCTCGGGCGCGAGCCAGCCCAGCACGTAGTCCGACAACAGGCTGCCGAGGTCGCGCGCGGGGTCGCCCCAGAACGAGAGCTCCCAGTCGAGGAAGACGACCTGCGGCTTCTTCTGCGCAGGCGCGACGCGGAGCAGGTTCGCCTGCCGCAGGTCGCCGTGGAGCAGCGCGGAGTCACCTTCTTTGAGCTGCTGCTCGCTGAGCGCCTGCAGCCCCTGCATCGCAGGGCCGTCGGCCTGCACCGACGCGAAGAAGTCGATGCCCACCTGCGAGAGGCGCGCGTAGAAGTCGGGGCGCATTCTCAAGAAACACTCGAGCAGGTCGGACTCGTCGCGAAACGCGTCGGCCAGCGCGTACTTGCTGCGTGAGTCACGGCTCTCGCGGTGCAGGTAGCCCAGCGCGTTGCCGACCTCGGCCGCGAGCGCGGTCGGGTACTCCTGCGAGCGCCGGTGAAAGTGGTGCAGCGTCTCGCCGTGGTTGATCCACTCGAGGCCCAGCAGCCCGTGCGCGGGGTCGAACGCGAAGACGGTGGGCAGGTGCAGCGGCGAGTTCTTGTTGCGGCTCAGCGGCGCGACGCGCTCGAGAATCGAGCCTTCACGCAGCACGCCGACGTTGCCGCCGCCATCGGCAATCTTCACCAGCACGCGCTTCTTGCCGCTCTTGCAGACGACGGTGCGGTTCTTCGACGGAGGCGGCGACAAGAAAGACGTGTCGCGCACCAGCGAGAGCGCCGCCAGTCGGGCATCGAGCTCGGCATCGGTGAGAGGAGCGCGCACGTCAGGGCCTGATCTGCCGCGACAGCCGGACAGAGACAACGGTCAAAGCACGACCACGGAGGAGCGCACGTTTTCAGGCGACGTTCAGACCCTGACGTTGCGCCGCGCCTGAAGCGTCGCGCCTTCTCGGGCCCGTTGGCCGGTCGCCTTGCGCTGCAGCGGTGGAATCGGGTCGACCGCGCGCAGCCCTCTCCACCCGACCTGGTACATGCCGAAGTGCAGGTGGGGCGGCGTCGTGCGCGCGTTGCCGCTGTTGCCGACGAAGCCGAGCGTGGTGCCGCGCTTCACGTGGTCGCCCACCGCGAGCCCCTCGGCGAAGCCGTCGAGGTGCGCGTAGTAGTAGAGCGTGCGGCCCTCTCCGAGCACCCACACCACGTGGCCGCCGAGCGAGTCCTCTCCGATTCGCCAGACCTGCCCGTTCACGGCCGAGAGCACTGGCGTGCCCTTCTTCGCGAACAGGTCGGCCCCTTCGTGCCGCCGACCTCCCGAGCGCGGCGCGTGCCAGGTGCTGACGAGCGACTTCGTGGCCAGCCCCTCGACCGGCACCACCATCGCCCGCGGCGAATGCCGATACGACCAGGCGCCCGTGAGCAGCTCGGCGTGGTTCAGCGGCCACCAACCCAGTGTCACCACGCCCACGAGCGTGAGCGCGAACAGCCACTTCCATCGGCGGCGCAGGGGTCGTCGGAGCATGGACGGGCCCGAGAGCACGGCTCGTGCCGCAGTGGGGGTGGGTCAAGGAGCGCCACCAGCCAGTCACCAACGTGACGCGGTCATGCACGGCGACTGCGGTTAGCGTTCGACATGATCAGCTGGGAAGAGAGCGCGCTCGCAGAACAGTCGGCCCGCGCCTTCGGGTTGGCGTCACGCATTCGGGCCTTCGCGGTGCTGGTGTTCGTTCCCCTCGTGGGCTGGCACGCGTACCAGGGCGACGCGGGCTGGGAGCCGTACCTGAAGCCGCTCGTTCCGTACGCGCTCTTCGCCACGACGGTGTTCCGGCTGCGCCTTCGCCAGTGGGTGCACCGGGTGGGCGCGTTCTCGTTCCTCGTCGACGTGGTGTTCGTCTTCGCGATGCAGACGCTGGCGCTACCGACGAGTCCCTTTCCAGCAGGCGTCGCCGGGTTCTCGCTCGGGCTGTTCTCGTTGCTGGTGCTGCTCGCCGGCGCGTCGATGCGTCGAGACGCCACCCTCGCCACGGCGCTGGTCGCTGCGCCCCTGCAGGTGCTGCTCATGCGGCAGGCGGGAGTCGGCCTCGGCGCGCAGCTCAGCGCCGTCGTCGTGCTCGCCGCTGCCGCAGTCGCTCAGGCGGGCTTCGTGCGGCGGCTGGTGACGATGGTGCGCTCGGCGGCGTCGCTCGAGGTCGCGCATCGGCTCGAGACCGAACGCGTTCAGAAGCTCGAAGACGCGCGCGCCACCATCGCGACGCTCTACGCCGAAGCCGAAGCGAAGAACCGCGAGCTCTCGGCGCTGCAGGCCGAGAAAGACGTGCTCACCTCGCTGCTCGTCCACGACTTGCGCGCCCCGCTGAGCGCGGTGAAGGCGAACCTCGACTGGCTCAAGGGCGAGGTGGGCGCGTTGAACGACGACGACGTCACCCAGGCCGTCGCCGAGTCGCGGCAGACGACCGAGCGCCTCACCGGCATGATTGGCGACCTGCTGAACATCTCGAAGCTCGAGGCGAAGGCGCTGCCCCTGCAGCCCGAGGCGGTGCTCGCGCGCTCGATGCTGCAGTCGCTCGGCAAACAGCTCTCGGCGCAGGCACGCGCGCGCCAGGTGACGGTGACGGTCGAGGCCGAGGACTTCACCTTCGACGGCGACAAGGGCCTGCTGCTGCGCACGCTCGAGAACCTGTCGAGCAACGCGCTCCGGTACACGCCGCCGGCCGGCAGGGTGCAGCTCGAGGCGCGGGCCGAAGGTGGCGAGGTGCTGCTCATCGTGCGCAACGACGGCAACCCGATTCCGCCGCACGTGCGACCGACGTTGTTCGACAAGTTCACGCAGGGCGCCGACGCGAAAGAGAACCGCCGCGTGGGCTGGGGCCTGGGGCTCTACTTCTGCAAGCTGTGCGTCGACGCGCACGAGGGCTCCATCACGGTGGAGGACGCTCCGGGCTGGCCGACGAGCTTCGTGGTGCGGCTGCCGCGGCTGAGCGTCTCGTCGGCCCGGGCTGCGTGAGCCACCACGATTTCATGCGACACTCGGCGCGCCGCAGCGTCGTTCCGGCTCAACCAGCTCCAACTCCCAGGTGCCCTGCATGAAGCTCGCCGCCATCTCGTTGATGATGCTCATGTGGTCTCCCGTCACGTCGCAGGAGCCCGCCGACACCTGCGTCACGGAGCCGCCAGGCATCGGCGACGAGGCGGCGACGAAGTGCAAGCGCAAGTGCAACTCGCAGTGCTCGTCGGCCAGCAACAAGTCGAAGTGCGTGGCCGAGTGCCGCCGCGCCTGCGACCGCTGAAACGTCAGCCCTGCGCGACGCGGGGCGTGAGCTTCACCATCACGGGCTTGTCGGGCCGCACCGTCACCATGGCGATGGGCTTCACCTCACGCGCGCCAGGGTCGACCTCGACGTCGAAGCGCTTCACCAGCTGCGCGAGCAGCACCACCGTCTCGACGAGCGAGAACGTGTTGCCGATGCACGCGCGCTGGCCGCCGGAGAACGGCAGGTAGCTCCACGGGTTTCGACCCTGGGCCTTCTCGGGCGCGAAGTGGCCGGGGTCGAAGCGCTCGGGGTCGCTCCAGAAGTCTCTGTGCCGGTGGGCGCCGTAGAAGTACGGCATGACGACGGAGCCCGCGCGAACGCGCACGCCCATCACCTCGTCATCGGCCACCACGTTGCGCGCCGTCATCGCCACCGGGCCGCGCAGGCGCAGCGTCTCGTCCACCACCTGCCGCAGGTAGCTGAGCTTCGGGTAGTCCTCGAAGGCGGGCTCGCGGCCGCCCAGCACACGGTCGACCTCTTCCTTCATCGCGCGCAGCACGTCGTCGCGGCCCTCGATGAGCGTGAAAAGCCACGTCAGCGTGAGCGCAGTCGTCTCGTGGCCGGCGACGAAGAGGGTGAAGACCTCGTCGCGCAGCTCCTGGTCGGTGAGCGGGCGGTTGGTCTCGGCGTCGACGCTGTGAATGAGCATCGAGAGCAGCGTGCCGTCTCCAGGCGGGCGGCGGCGGCCGGCCTCGATGACGCGGTAGATGACGGACTCGACCTCGGCCATCGTGCGGTGGAACTTGCGGTTGCCGGGCGTGGGCACCCACTTCGGCAGCACGAAGCCGTTGCCCTGGTCGCTCACCAGCTCGAGCGCCGCGCCGAGCGCCTCGTACGAGATGTCGGCCGAGCCGAGCAGCTCGCGGCCAAACAGCGCCACCGTCACCACGTCGAGGGTCAGCTTCACCATCTCCCTGTGCACGTCGACGGTGAACGGCCCTGCGTGCTTCTTCAGCAGCCCATCGAACGCGGCCTGGCCCGTCTGCACCATCGCCTCGGTCAACTTGCCCAGCGCTGCGCGGTGGAACGCCGGGTTCATCAGGGTGCGCCGCGCCTTCCAGGCGTCTCCTTCGAGCGCGAGCACGCCGTTACCGATGACGCGCCGAACGCCGTCGTAGGTGGAGCCCTTCACGTAGTTCTTCGTATTGCCCGCGAGGATTCGTTTGATGCCGTCGGGGTGGGCGACGACGACCGCGTGCATGCCGACGTCGACACTGAAGACGTCACCCAGCTTCTTCCACGAGTCCTCCAGCAGGCTGAACATGCCCTCACTGCGAAGGCGGGGCAGGTGGCCGACGAGGGGCCACCGGGGAGGATGTGGCGGGAGCGGCAGGGCGGAGGTGCTCATGACTTACCAGATGGTAAGGATTCATTGACCAGCTGGCAACCCCGGCCAGAGGTTCACTTCTTCTTCGGCGGCGGTGTCCCTTTGAGGCCCAGCTCGGGCACGTCGCTGTGCAGGTAGCTCTCGAAGGCGGCGGTCAGCTTCGTCTTCGCGGCGTTGTTCGCGGCCGGCGGCTGAAGCCCCATCGACGGCGGCATCACCGGGCCGCCCGCCATGCCGCCCATGCCCTGCCAACAGCGGCTCGGGTCGAAGGGCTTGCGCACGATGTAGCGGCCCTGAAAGCGGTTGTCCTTGCCGGCCTCGGGCTTCGGCTTCTCGGGCACGCCACCCACGATGGGGTCGGTGATGCGCAGCACGAGGTCGTCTTTCGCTGCGTCTTTGCCGTAGCGCAGGTGCAGGCGCGTCAGCGTCGCCTCGCGCGCGAACTTCGCCACCTCTTCGTCGGTCTTCACGTTGGGCATCACATCGGCACCGAGCAGGCGGGTGAGCGGGTCATCGACGGGCGCCGGCGGCGGGCACGGGTCGCACGTCACGCCGTAGATGCCCTGCTGCGACATCGTCTGCGGCGGCGGCATGGCGCCCTTCCACGCGAACTCGGTGATGGCGGCGTTGGGGTTCTTCGCGAAGGTGCGCTCCATGAGCTCGGCGTAGAAGCCGCCGAACTCGCGCTGCACCGCGGGGGTCAGGTCGAGGTTCGTCGGCACCAGCACGTTGGGCCGGTTCGCCAGCTCGTACCGCTGCTTCGCGATGACGTGCACGATGAGGTCCTGCGTGCCGCCCGAGTTCACCAGGCCCAGCCGCACCGGCAGCTCGAACTTCTCGGCGTCGTAGTGGAACCGCAGCGGAGACAGCACCGCCTGCCCGTTCGCGAACGTCACCTTCTTCGCGTTCACCTTCGCGACGAAGAACTTCCAGTCGTTCTGAATGTACGGCGCGAGCAGCGGCGCGGCGCTCTCGGGAATCTTGTACTTGTTCTCTCTGAGCCAGGTCTCGAGGCCGAGCGCCTCCTTCGCCGAGAGGATGAGGATTTCGTACTCGCCGACCTCGAACTTCGCCTCGATGGTGACGCCGCTGTTGCGAATGCCGAAGGTGGGCCCGCCGGAACCCGCGCGTGCAGCCATGGCCACCGGCGGTGGGGGGCCACAGTCTCCTTCTTCGTAGTACTCGACGAGGCGAGGGCTCGCGAGCGTGTCGATGCGCGCGAAGACCGACTTCGGCAGCGTCTTCACGTTGTCCTTCTTGAGCACCACCGGCACGGGAATGACGAGCGCGAAGTCGTCGGTCGGCCCGCGGTAGTTGTTCTGCATCGACAGCACGGTGCGCGTGCCGTCGCGCATCAGCACCACCATCGTCGCGTCGTTGAACAGGTCGGCGCCCGCGCTCGAGACGTAGAAGCCGCAGAACGCGTCGGCGCGCGAAGCGATGGCGATGCTCAGAACGGCCAGTGCAGCGATGAGTCGTTTCATGAAGCCCCCTTGGGTGCCGATGAACGTTCGCCCGTTCGCGCCCGTTCCCTGCGGTCGCTCGAATACCGTCACAGCGGCACCAGAAACCCCAGTGAATTCGGGCCAATCAACGCGACGCGCAACTGTGTAGGACAGCAGCCGACAATGGCGCATGTCTCTGACGACCCTCGCGAACATCTCTGCAGTGCTGACCGAGCGCGTGAAGCGCGACCTGAAGGCCGCGGCCGGCTCGAACGGCATCATCTCGAAGACCGAGCAGGCGAAGGCACCCGACTACGTGAAGCAGGCGGCTGACGAGTTTCGCAAGGCGAACCCGAACTCGCGCGTCACGGTCAGCGCAATGGAGACGGCCATCGCGAAGAAGGCGCTCGACCTCATCGGCACGGTGAACCAGCCCAGCGGCAACGGGAAGAAGACGCTCACGCAGGCCGAAGCGACCGAGGCCGCGCGCCGTGACGCGAGCCTGGGCTTCACCGTGCTCGAGGCGTTTCAGGTCGTCTCGGGCAAGGGCGGGCTGAACGAAGACGACATCGCGAAGAAGCACGTCAACACCGGCTTCGACGCCGACACCGTCTTCAAGACGTTCAAGACCGAGCAGGAGGCGATGAGCTACGTCGACCCGAAGGGCCGTCAGGTGGCGTGGCTCGTTCGCTCGACCGATGAGTTGATGAAGAACACCTACGTCTCGGGCCGCAACGACCTGTGGGCGCAGCGCTTCGAGGTCGACAAGCTCTCGGGTGCGGTGACCGTCACGCACGAGCACTGAGCAGGTCGTTCGAGCGGTAGGCGCACTCACCTCACGCGGAAGTGCAGCGTCACGTACCGACGAGCACCTGATCAGCCTGATGCAGGTGCCCGCTTGCCGTTCACGAATGTGCCGATGAGAGGCGCTGGCCGACGGGGAATGATGGCTGCGACATCGTCGTCGCCACGAGCGTCGCGCCGCCCTCCGAGACGGAAACACCGGTGCGCTCGACCTCGGCGGCGACGCCACAGGCTCCACAGCCGCGTCGTCGAGCCACGTCTTCACGTCGGTCACGGAGAGTTCATGGGAGCGGCATTCGGGGGCTCGCGAGGGGGCGTAGGCGGAGCGCTGGCCTGCCTCAAGGCCACGCAGAGCCTTCCTGGTGACTCCGCTCGGCGTGTTCGGAACAGCGCTGGCCCTGTGGGTACTTCAGTGAGCTGCTGTCACCGCTCCGCAGCCCCTCACCAACTGCGCTGCGCGGGCTGACGGGTCGCTCGGTTGACCCTCCCGGCTCGTCCAACAAGCCTGACCGAAGGAGGGACCACCCTGACGAGGTCCTCCGCGACCCCTTCCAGTGGTTCGGTGGTCCCTCCCACCTCGAAAAGGTCGCTCTTTCAGGGTGTTACCGACCTCGGCCAGCAGGGCGGCGACGCGGGTGTCCTTGCGGGCGAGGGAGCGGAGGAGCGAGTAGGCCGAGTCCCACGCCGCTGACTGGCGGGTGACGGCCTCGCGTTCACTCTTCGTTGCCTCCTTCGCGGCCCGTGAAGGGCTTCATGGTGCAGAACCTCGGTGCGCCTGGCGGGTGCGAGTCCATCGGTGAAGTGTACGGCCTTGCTTGCCCAGTGGGCCACCCGAGGCTTCGATGCGCCGCTTCCGGAGGGGACATGGCCCAGCAACTGGTGACGCAGCTCGAGCGCGCGGCGAAGGCGTTGGAGAAGACTCCCGAGAAGGCGCTGCAGGCGCTCATCGCGGCCTGGGCCGAGCGGCCGCTGCCCGAGGTCGCCGCCCTCGTCGAGCGGTTCGAGGCCGCGTTCCCCTCACCGGCCTTCGATGGCGACACGAAGGCCTTCACGAAGCTCGCGAAGCAGGCGGGGCCCCATGACGTCGGCACGCTCGCCCGAGCCATCGTCGCCGGCAAGACGGCCGACACCCTCACGCGGCTCGAGGCGCTCCGTGCCTTCCGAGACGACCCGCGCGTCTCGCAGGCGCTGCTCGAGCTGGTGAAGCTGGTGCCGTGGACGAGCAACGGCGCGCGGCCGGTGTGGACGAAGACGTTCGACCTCATCACCCGCATCGCCGACCCGCGCTTCCTCGAGCTGGCGCCGAAGCTGCCGGCCGAGTGGAAGTTTCGCGAGAACCAGCGGGAGTGGATGCAGCTGCAGCTGGGCCGCGCGGTCGAGGCCGTCACCGCGACGCGCGCGAAGACCCCCGTCGCGCCGCTGACGAAGCCCGAAGCGAAGGCGCTCGACGAGCTCTCGGCGCGGCTGAAGCCCCGGAAGAAGTCGAGCCAGCAGAACGACGCCGCCACGCTCCTCGCCGCCATCTCCGCGAACCCCGACGACGATGCCGCCCGCCTCGTCTACGCCGACTGGTGCCTCGAGCGGCAGGACCCGCACGGCGAGTTCATCACCCTGCAGTTCAAGGCGAACAAGACGAAGGAGGAGTCGAAGCGCGAGGCCGAGCTGCAGAAGAAGCACGGCGCGGCGTGGCTCGGTGCGCTCGCGAAGGTGACGCTGAAGGACGTGACGTTTCGTCGCGGCTTCGCCTCGAAGGTGGTGGCGCGCTTCAAGGGCCAGCGAGACGTCGAGCAGTTCGGCGACGCGGCCGAGTGGGCCACCATCGAAGACCTCTCGTGGAGCCTGCCCGGCGCGTGGTCGAACGAAGAGGGGCGCTGGCTCGAGCACCTGCCGAAGCACGCCCGGCCGCGCGTGCTCACCGTGCACCGCAACGGCTTCGAGCAGCTGCTCGAGGCGAAGACGCCGTGGCCGGTCGAGCGCCTCGACGCCAGCACCCGCGACGTCGAGGCGCTGAGACGGTTCGCGACTTCGAAGCTGTTCCCGAAGGTGACCTGGCTGCGACTCGACGACGAGTGCCCGCCCCTGTTCCTCACGCGCGGCTGGCTCCAGCAGGTGCCCGACGTCGGGGTGCACACGCACTCGGGTGAGACGGTGATGAACTGGGTGACGGCCATGTCGGCGCGGGAGCGCTTCACCATCGAGCACCGCTGGGCCGGCTCGTTTCGCTTCACGCGGGGAAGCGACGGCACGCTCTCGAAGCTGCACCTCGTCGCGAAGCCGGGTGGCGAGCACCAACTGCAGTCGGTGCTCGAGGCGTTGCCAGCCGGTGCGTTCACCGAGGTGACCGCCGAGGGCGTGAGCGCGGCCGTCAGCGCGAAGCTCGCGCCGCTGGTGCGCAAGGCAGGCGCGAAGGCCGCTCCAGCGAGCGCTGAGAAGCCCGAGCGCGTTCGGCTCATCACCGCCCAGCAGCGTGGCGCGAACTGGGTCGTCGTGAGCCCCGACACGTTCCTGCTCGTCGGCGAAGCGGGTGCGGTCATCGAGGAGCAGCCCATCAACGAGACCGAGGTCGCCGCGTTCAGCCCCGACGGCACGCTGGTGGCATGCGCGTGGGGCAAGCGCATCGAGTGGCGCGACGGCACCACCGGCGCCCTCGTGAAGAAGGAGGTGCTCGACGACAAGGTGCTCGGCCTTCGGTGGACTCGCGCGGGCGACCGCCTGGTGTTGCACCTCGAGAGGCGGCTCGAGGTGCGCGCGTGGCCCTCGGGGACCGTGGAGCGAACGCTGAAGAGCGGCCAGTACCCGAAGAAGCCGTGCGCGGTGGCGTCGAGCGAAGACGGCGCGTGGCTGGTGGCCGCACAGCACACCGGTGACGTGCACGTTCACGGCCCGGGCATGACGAAGCCGGCCGTCTTCACGCCACCGAAGGCGGTGGTGGGGCTCGCCTTCGTGACCGAGCACGAGGTCGTCGCGAGCTGCGCCGATGACGTGGTGCGACGGTACGACGTGCGTTCGCCCGAGAAGCCGCTCGGGGAAGCGAAGGTGCTCGAAGCGCGGCGCCTGGTGCAGAGCCCAGACGGGCGACGAATCGCCGTCGGCCCGCTCGAGGCGTATGTCGACTCCGACGCCACGCGGGTGTTCGACGCGCAGTCGCTGAAGCAGCTGCTCGAGCTCGACGGGCCCTGCAAGGTGCTCGCGTTCTCGGACGATGGCTCGAAGGTGCTCGCCTCGAACGGCACGGCCCTGCAGATGCACACGGTGTTGCGATGACGTTCGACGACCTCGTCGAGCCGGCGTGCCTGCTGGTGGCGCACGCACGCGCGACGGTGCTCGCCTCGAACGGCCAGGCGTTCCACGTGCCGACGGTGTTGCGATGACGTTCGACGACCGCGTCGAGTTCGCATGCCGCGACGGGCTGGTGCTGGCGCAACCGAGCATGAAAGTGCTCGTCTCGAACGACCACGCGTTCCAGATGCACGCGGTGTTGCGATGACGTTCGACGACCTCATCGAGCAGGCGCGCCACGACGGCCTGCTGGTGGCGCAGGCGCGCGCGAGGGTGGGCGCTGCGCTGATGGCCGGCAACGAGCACGAGCGCTGGAGCGTCGACCTCTCGGTGCCCCGCTTCGAGTGGCGTGAAGGTGAGCAGCTGCTCTTTGCGGGCTCCTGTCAGCTGCTCGGCACCTTCGTCGAAGCAGACGGCTTCCTCTGGGGCTTCGAGAACCCGAGCGTCGACGCGGCGGGCTGGCAGACGGCGAAGCGGGCGATGCAGGCGCTCCCGCAGGTCGCTGGCGCGCTCTCGACCCGCGCGTTTCCTGCCGAGCGTGACGCCGTGCAGCTGGTGTGTACCTGGCTCGCGGCGAAGCTGGGCTTCACTGGCTGCTTCGTCGGCACCGTGGGCGACGCCGACGCCTTTCTCGCGGTGTCACTCACCGAAGGCAGCGGCGCCTCGGGCTGGTGCTGCTTCTGCGGGGCGCTCCGTCATCAACGCCGGGCGCTCATCGCGGCGACCGACGGCGTGATGCTGTGCGAGCAGTGCGGAGCCACCTGCGCCGACCTTGCCGCCGAGCGCGGCGCGAGTGATGCGACGCCGGTCGAGGCGGGGGCTCCGACGCTGCGGTTCTGCGTCTTCTGCCTCGAGCCTCGGGGTGGCCTCATTCTCTCGCCACACGCCGGCATCTGCCCCGAATGCGCGACGCTCGTGGGCGACGTGCTGACGCAGAAGGGGCTTCGCTGAGCTGGGGACGCCTCAGGCGCACTTCTTCGTGTCTTTGCGGCACATGCGCGAGCAGCAGTCTTCAGCCGTCGAGCACGCGTGGCCCGCGGCCGAGCAGCTGTTCTGCGTGGGCGCGACGCCCGGCTTCGCGCCAGGGCTGGCCGAGGCAGAGACAGCGAAACCGAGGGCAAAGCTGGCGGCGACGGCGACGAGAACGCTCTTCATGGTGGTGCTCCTGGAGGTGAGGGAGTGAGGACGACAGCATGAAGGGACTCTCGCCGTCGATTGTCGCGTTCGGACCGGTCGATTTCGGGTGGTAGCTTCGGCGCCGTGCGTCGCTTCGTGTGTTCCGTCCTCACCCTGCTGTGTGCCTGTTCCCCCGTCGCGACCGAGCCTGATGCCGGGCGCCCTGCCGAGGTGGACTCGGGCTCACCACTCGACGCAGGAGTCGTCGAAGACGCGGGCGCTTCGCTCGACGCAGGGCTCGATGCCGACGCTGGAGCGGTCGACGCCTCAGTGCCCGATGCGAGCGTGGTGGATG
>JBEOKA010000318.1:0-12777 GCA_040275325.1 Myxococcaceae bacterium
GCGACGTAGAAGCCGCAGAAGGCGTGAGCAGCGAAGGGCGCGACGCACAGCGCAGCAGCCAGCAGGCGTTTCATGTGAGGTCCCCGAGGAAAGACGGCGCGCGAACCATAGCGCGCTGTCTTCACAAAGGGCCCGTTCAGGCCTTCTGCGGTGCCGCGTTCGTCGCGCGGTCGGCCAGCACGCCGACGCCCACCAGGAGCAGCCCGATGACGATGTGCAGCACGTCGTCGGCGGTCTTCCACTGAAACAGCGCCTTCGGCCACAGCCCTGCGAAGCTGGCGACGGCCTGGTAGAGGTCGATGGCGCCGAAGCCGATGGTGAAGGCGCGCACCAGGCTCAGCTGCTTCGAGGCCACGCACCCCAGGCCGATGAGCCCGAAGATGATGTGAAAGACGTTGTACGGCGCGGCGCCGCTCGTCATCGCCATCGACTCGGGGAGCACGAAGCCCAGCACCCCCACCACGATGAGCACGGGCGCGAAGATGCGCAGCACCAGCATGTTCACACCCGCTCCGCGAGCCTCGGCCATGTGCGCCTCTTCGGACGTGGGGCGCTGGTGGATTTCCTGCTACGCGCCCGCCCGCATGAAGCTCTACTACGTCCCGAAGACGCGCTCGAACCGCCCGCGGTGGCTCCTCGAAGAGCTCGGCGTGCCGCACGAGCTGATCCGCCTCGACGCGACGAAGGGCGAGACCCACACCGCGGCACACCTGGCGCGGCACCCGCTCGGCCATGTGCCGGTGCTCGAGACGGCCGAGGGCATGATGTTCGAGTCGGCGGCCATCGTGCTGCAGCTCGCCGACCTGCACGGCAAGTTGATTCCACCGGTCGGCAGCTACGAGCGCGGCCTCGTGTACCAGTGGCTCTTCTTCGCGATGACCGAGCTCGAGCCCCAGTGCACCATCTTTTTCCGCGAGAAGGTGCAGCTGAAGACGCCGGGCAGTGAGGCGGCGCTGAAGGCGAAGGAGAAGCTCAACGAGGCCGTGCGCGTGCTCGACACCCAGCTCGCCAATCGGGAGTGGATGTTGCCGTCGGGCTTCTCGGTCGCCGACATCGTCGTCGGCAGCGTCGTGTGGTGGGCGAACCGAATGGGCGCGGTCGAGAACGCTCCGAACGTGGTGGCGTACGTCGAGCGCATCGCGAAGCGGCCGGCCTACCAGCGCGCTGTCGCCGACTGATGAACCCGACTCCTTTTCGTCAGGGCGTCGTGGCCTCGGCCTGGGCGCTGGGGGTGCTCGCCGTCGCCGCGCTGCCATCTCGCCTCGCCAACGTGGTGGCCGGCTGGGGCGCCATGAGCACCCGCCTCGAGCGCGCGTTTGCAGGCGCCTGGCTCGATCTCGCTGCGGCCGTGTTGATCCTCACGCCGTTCGTGGCGGTGCTCACGCTGATCATCCCGCTGATCATCCGCCCCTTGCGTCGCGCGGGGTGGCAGGGCTGGGGTGGTGCGCTGACGACGATTCCCATCGGGTTCGCGCTGTGGGTCTTCACCGTCACCGCGCAGGAGGTGAAGAACGAGCGCGGCAGCTTCCCGACGCTCTTCGATTTGTCCGAGGGCGGCACGAACGCGAGCTTCATCGGCGGCATGGTCGGCTTCCTCGGGTACGAGCGAATTCGAACACCGGCGGCCGTGGGCGTGACGTTGGTGCTGGTGTTGTTGGTGCTGGCGGTGAGGCGAGCTCCAGCGATGGTGGCGCCGTGGCGTGCGTGGGCGGTCGGCTTCGTGGCGGGCGTGTTCGGGCTGTCTGGCGTGCTCGTGGGCGGTCAGCGGTTACTCGCGATGGCGAATCGCTTCAGCCCTGCGGCGCTGGGAGATCCACTCACCGGCCTCATCGAGAGCGGCGTCGACATGGCGCAGCACCGGGGGCCGGCGACCGCGAGACAGCTCGTGCTCGACGCGGAGTTGCCTGCGGGGAGTGCTGCTCAGGGTGAAGCGTTGATGGGCTGGCCTGCGAACGATGGAGGCTGTTCTCTGCACGCGCGGCCGCTCGATTCGACGTTCGAAGGCACGACGGTAGACCCACGCGGCACGGCGTTGATCAACTCGCTGCGTGGCGTGTCGAAGGAGCTGTTCGCAGGCGCTGATGCGGGTGTCGCCGTCTTCTTCATGTCGCTCGAGGGCTTCCGCGCCGACGACATTCACGCGCTCAACCCGCTGGCGCCGAGGGAGATCGCTCCGTTCACGACGTCGCTCTACGAGCGGGCCGAGCGTGGCGGTGAAGGCGTGCTCGCGGCGACGAAGATGATTCAGGCGGGCGTGCGTACGGCTCACAACCTGGGCGCGATGACGTGCGGCGTGGGTACGCTGCCGTACAACCTGGCCTTCATTCGCGACCTGCAGCCGTTTCCCGTGCGGTGCACGAGCGACGTGCTCGCCGACTCGGGGTTCCGGCACGCGTTCTTCTACGGCTCCGACGCGACGTTCGACGAGATGCACGCGTTCTTCGAGCGGCATCGGTACGTCGAGCAGGTCTCGCAGGTCGAGCTGCCGAAAGACCTGCCGAAGGGCACGTGGGAGGCCGTCACCGACCTCGCGGTGTTCGACTTCGCGGTGAAACGAGTCGCCGATGAGCTGAACCGCACCGGTGAGCCGCAGTTCGCGATGTTGATGTCGTTGTCGCATCACTCGCCGTTCACGACGCCGCAAGACCTGCCGCCGGAAGTGCCTGCCCGCGTCGACCATGCGCTCGCGAGCTCGGAGCATCACGCCGACGCCGATGACACGAAGCGGCTCGTCGCGTTCTCGTACACCGACGCTGCGGTGGAGCGATTGCTCTCGCAGCTCGACGCCACCGGCCTCGCGGAGCGGAGCGTGGTCGTGTTGATGGCTGATCACTCGACGGGTCACGCGTACGTCTGGGGCAAGCAGGCGACCGAGACTGACGCGCAGAAGTCGCAGGTGCCGTTCGCCATCGTGGTGCCGCAGAAGTTCCGCGCGCGGCTGGGGAACCCAGAAGCGTTCGACACGGCGATGAAGCAGGCGCAGACGGCGCTGAACGGTGGACCTGTTTCACTCAACGACGTTCCATCGATGCTGTTGGCGTTGTTGTCGTCGCACCCGAACGTGGTGGCGCTACCCGAGTCTCGACGCTGGCACACGCTCGGTGGGCAGCTGACGAGTCCGTATTTTCTGCCCGGCGGCGGAGCGACGCTGCTCTCCATCAACGGCGTGAGCGAGCTGTTCACCGTCGACGCGAAGGGCGAGCGGGTCGGCAGCTATGAAGACTCGGTGTTCTTGAAGACGCGCGCTGACCGGTATCGCGTGACGCCCAGGTTGATTCCGGTGACGGCGACGCTGCAGCAGGTGTTGCGCTGCGCGACGCCCTGATCAAACGAAACCGGGCGGCTCCCGAAGGAACCGCCCGGCAGACTTCAGCTCTGTCGATTCAGCTCAGCGCGCGGTGAAGGTGCGCTCAGTCGTCTGAGCAACCCAGTTGCCGAAGGTCGCAAGTTTCGGCCGTGATGGATCGGTCACTCCATCCATTGTCCCCGGCGACTCAATCGTTGACACACCCCAGGTGACGGTCGTTCCGGTCGGAATCGTTCCAAGGCCGAGGTCCGCGAGGTTGGGAATCTGCGAACGGGAGTCGAAGGTGACGACGTCGATGGTGAGGTTGGGGGTCGAGAACGTCAGGATGGACACGGGACCTGGGCCCACGGGAATCCACGAGAACCACTGGGTCTGAACGTCGATGCCGGCTGCGTTCTGGATGGGAAGGCTCAGACGCGGCGACTGCGGCAGGTTGATCATGTTCTGGGCGCCGCCGGCAGTGAGTCCTTCAGCGAGGGTGAAAACGGAATTGCCTGCGTTGTCCTTCGCTTCGACCTCAATGGCGAAACCAGGCGACGGCAGATTGGGCACCTTGATGGCAATGTTCGGCGAAGTGGAGCCCATCAGGTAGAAGTAGTGGTTGCCAGTCTTCGCGTAGGTTGAAACAGAGTCGAGGGTGTAACCGGCAGGCACGTTTACCGTCGCATTCAAGACAGTCGACGTCACTGGGCCCATGTTGAGCGTTACCGGAATAGTTGCGTTGGCAACCACGGGAACGGAGGGAAGCGAGGCAAACGTGAAGTCGACCGGAAGATTGGTCTGCCGATCTTTAACGACCTGCAAACCCGCCACCGACAGATCGGCGGGACCACTCGCCCACCACGTGAAGTCAAAGCCGAGGGTGTTCGAGGTCCCCGTCAGCCACGAAGCCATGCCAATCGACGAAGCGACATCACCCGTATTGACCTTGAGCGACTTGTAGACGAGCCAAGTATTGGCAGTCGAACTCGAGAGCAAGCCCGCAAACGTCAGCTGAATGGGTGCCGTTGAGTTGCCGCTGGTCGTGGCGCCATCGAAGAACATCAGGCGAGGGTTCGCGCGAGTCACACCGCGGTACATCGTCGCGCGGGTCGACACTCCCGAGAAGATGGCGATGTCGTACGGCGGGCGAACGTCGGGAATCGTGAAGCGACCTCCAGGCCCCGTCGTCACCGGCTGCTTGCCCGTGATGACGACCGTGGCGCTCGAGACGAAGATGCCCTTGCTGGTCATCACCGTGCCTTCGACCGTGATGGTGGGCGAACCCGCATCAACGGGGCCAGCGCCAGCATCGACCACCATCACTCCGGCATCGCTCTGGCTCACCGAGCCGCCGCCCTGCGCTGAACCGCCAGCCTGAACCGAACCACCAGCCTGCGCTGCTCCCCCGCCCTGGGCCGAGCCACCACCCTGCGCAGCTGAACCTCCAGCCTGGGTGAAGCCCGTGACGGGGGCGAATCCGCCGGCCTGGGGCGAGGTGTTGCCGCCAGTCGGGTTCATGGGTCCACAAGCAGACAACGCCACAAGGCACATCGAGATCAGCTTCTTCATGGTTGGGCTCCGGTTGGGCACTGCGGGGTTGGAGCCCGCTCGAGCAGTCGATGTGCCAGTCAGAACTGGTCTGAAAACAGCCATTTGGCCGCCTGGTCCGCGAGGTGAGACCCGATCACCTCCCGAACGAGAGACCGTCAGACGCTGATCAGCGCGTGCCCCACCGCTCGTCGCGCACTGTCACCAGCGCCCACGGCAGAATCCACTGCAACGCGACCAGCGAGAACACCGCG
The DNA here is from genome assembly GCA_040275325.1 of Myxococcaceae bacterium. Classification (GTDB taxonomy): domain Bacteria; phylum Myxococcota; class Myxococcia; order Myxococcales; family Myxococcaceae; genus Xiheimicrobium. The sequence goes on from JBEOKA010000318.1 coordinate 5,092, forward strand.
TACAGCACGCCGTAAATCCACCGGAAGCTGCGCTCGAAGCGCAGGTAGTACGCCGCCGAGAAGATGGCTCCGAGCGCGAGCGCCACCATGCTGCGCCCCACCGTCGTCACGTTCGTATCGAACAACTTCGGCGCCTCCATGATGGCCACGGCCACCAGCACGAAGCGCAGGTTCGACACGAAGAACGTCACGATGGGCAGCATGCGGTTCTTCTCGCGGTACTTCGTGAACATGAACCGCGCGAACGAGAACCCCTCGACGATGTAGCTGCGGTCCCACCGCAGGAACATGCGCGAGAGCTGCGAGTACGTCGTCGGCACCAGCGTGTTCACCACCGCCGTGCGTTGGTAGACGGTGTCGTAGCCCTGCCGCAGCACGATGTTCGTCAGCGCCTGGTCTTCGCCGTGGTTCACCGGCCGGCCGAGGAAGCGCTGGTTCTCCCACTCGTCCATGAACGGCAGAATGACGGCCTTCTTGAACGACGACAGCGCGCCCGGGCAGCACGCGACAGTTCGATACACGGACTGAGCGGCGCGCCCGTAGTCGAACGCGAGCGTGTACTGCACCTCGAGCATGCGGCTGATGGGGCTGTCTCGGTTGAGCACCGCCACGCGCCCCGCGACCGCGCCAATCTTCTCGTCGGCGAGAAACGGCGCCACCATCTCGTGCACCGTGCGCGGGTCGATTTCACTGTCGGAGTCGATGGTGAGAATCACCTCGCCCGTCGCCGCACGAATGCCCGCCACCAGCGCCGACCGCTTGCCCCGGTTGCCCGAGAAGCGCACCAGCTTCACCAGGTCGGGGAACTCGCGCCGAAGGAACTGCATGTGGAAGAACGTGTCGTCGCGCGAGCCGTCGTCGACGACGATGACCTCGAGCTTGTCCTTCGGGTAGTCGCACGCCGCCACGCTGCGAATGCTGCGGCCCACCATCGGCCCCTCGTTGTACGCGGGGATGATGACCGACACCTTCGGCCACTCGGCGCCTTCGGGCGCGCGGAACGGTCGGTACCGCAGCCACAGCACACCGAGCAGCGCCGTGTAGACGGTCTGAATCAGCGCGATGGCGCCGATGGGGTGCTGCGCCATCGCGATGAACATCGAGGTCGGGTTCGCTTCACTCGAGAGCGCCAGCCAACCGAGCGACACGATGGCGCCTGCGAGGGGCGCCGCGCCGGCCAGCATGCCTCCGAACTTCCGCCACCGCAGGCTCATGATTCGACGTCTCTCCTAGCGCACTTGCCTGCCCCTGCGTCACCGGCGGAAATCCGAGCGAGGTGGGCTTGCTTCGGCCGGGGCGGAACGGGTAACTGACGTGCGTTGACGCTCAACGATTCCGCCCTCGATGAAATGCGCCGCCTGCCAGAAAGAGGTCCCCTCCGCGAAGTTCTGTGGAGAGTGTGGGGCTGCGCTGTCGGCCAAGCCGCGCTTCGGTGACTACGAGGTCGAAGCCGTCATCGGCGAAGGCGGCATGGGCCGTGTGTTCAAGGCGATTCAGCCGCGCCTCAAGCGCGCCGTCTGCGTGAAGACGTTGCTGCCACAGTTCGCGCGCGACGAGCAGGTGATGGCGCGCTTCGAGCGTGAAGCGACGACGACCGCCACGCTCAAGCACCCCAACATCGTCGGCATCATCGACGTCGGCCGCGCCGATGACGGCAGCCCGTACATCGTCATGGAGTACGTCGAGGGGCGGCCCCTGCGACAGGTGCTGCGTGACGAAGCGCCGCTGCCTGCCGCGCGCGCCGTGGCCCTCATCGACCAGGTGCTCGCCGGGCTCGCCGAAGCGCACGCGCACAACATCGTTCATCGCGACCTCAAGCCGAGCAACGTGCTCGTCGTCGCCCTGAAGGACGGCTCGGAGCACTGCAAGGTGCTCGACTTCGGCATCGCCCGCACCATCGGCGGTGACGAGTCTGACCCGCACCTCACGCGCACCGGCATGATGCTCGGCACGCCCGGCTACATGGCGCCCGAGCAGATCAGCTCTGGTGACTTCGACCACCGCGCCGACCTCTACGCCGCGGGCGTGATTCTCTTCGAGCTGCTCACCGGCCAGCGCCTGTTCCGCGCGCCGAACGAGACCGAGCTGCTCAAGAAGACGCTGCTCGAAGACCCGCCGAAGCCCTCGAGCCGCACGGCGAACAACGTGCCTGCCGCGCTCGACGACGTGGTGCTGCGCGCGGTCTCGAGAGACCTGAAGGTGCGCTACGCGTCAGCGACCGACTTTCGCGAGGCGCTGACGAAGGCGCTGGGCTCGGCGAGCGGCATCTTCAACGTGCCTGCGCCGCAGGCGATGGTCATCGACACCACGCCGCTCGCGACGGCCACGGCCGAGAAGGGCTCGAGCAGCACGACGAACCCGCGCACGTTGCTGGCGGCCGTCTTGTCGAGCAGCGGGTGGGAGCTGTCGCGCATGCTCGAGGCTTTCGAGCGCTCGGTGAACGAACTCGTCGCCTCGGAAGACGCGCCGATGGTCGGCGTCGTGCTGCGGGCGCTGCAGGAGTCGGCGAAGCAACACGCGCAGCAGGAGAGCTTCAAGGCGGTGGTGACGCTGCTGCGCTCGACGTTCCTCGCGCACCTCGAGACGGTGCTGGTCTGGCTGGGCGACCCGGCGCGTGCCCAGGTGGCCTCGTGGGTGCTGAAGGTGCTCGGGCGAGAGGCGACGAAGCCGTTGCTCGAGCGGCTGCAGGGCACGCCCGACGAGCGGGCGCGCGCGGTGAAGGCCCTGCGCCTGGTGGAGTCGAAGCCGGCCGACCTCGTCGAGCTGGTGCGCAGCCTGGCTCCGACGGTGCTCAAGTCGCTCGTGCAGCAGCTCGGCCACTGGCCCGACGACGACGCGTTCGCCTTCGCCACGGCTGCGCTGAGCTCACCGTCAGCGCCCCATCGTCAGGCGGCGCTCGAGGGGCTCGACGAGAAGCTGGCGCTGCGCTGCGCGACCATCATTCGAGCGCGACTGCACGACCCCACGCCGCCGGTGCGGGCCGAGGCGCTCCGGTGGGTCTTCCGTCTCGAAGACGATGGCGCCGTGCCTGCGTTGATGCAGCTCATCGAGCGCCCGGCCACGCCGCCCCAGGAGCGGCGCATGATGTACCGCACGCTCGCGCACCTCGGCGGCAGCGCCTTGACGCCGTTGATTCGCGCGCTCTCGCTCGAGACCGACCCGTCGAACCTGAGCGAGCTGGTGACGCTGTTGACCCGCCGTGGCGGTGACGCGGTCGAGGCGGTGAAAGAAGCGGCCCAGAACCCCCGCACGCCGATGCCGCTCAAGCAGCTGTGCCTCGATGGGCTGAAGGCTGCGCAGCTCAGCCGCACCCAGATGATGCGCTGAAGCTCGCGCGGAGCTGGCTCGGCTGCCGTTCGTTTGCGGTGTCTCGGGCGAGTGAAGACACCGATGCTCGATGGCTCTGATGCGCACGAACGCGAGTGCGAGCTCCCCGTTGCGCAGCTGGTCGTTCGCACAGGTGTTTGTTCCCAGCTGGCTCGGCTGGCGTTCGCTCGTGGCGGCTGGACGAAATGAAGACGTGAGCGATGCTGGACTGCTCCCTGATGAGGACGAACGCGTGTTCGAGTCCCCGTTGCGCAGCTCAGCTGGTCGTTCCCCACGGGTGTTGGTTCCCAGCTGGCTCGCTGGCGTTCGCTCGTGGCGGCTGCGGCGACGTGAGGAGCACGAACGCGAGTGCGAGTTCCCCGTTGCGCAGCTCAGCTGCTCGTTCCCCACGGGTGTTGGTTCCCAGCTGGCTCGGCTGGCGTTCTCTCGCGGCGGCTGGACGAGATGAAGACGCGAGCGATGCTCACCTGCTCCGCGAGGAGCACGAACGCGTGTTCGAGTCCCCGTTGCGCAGCTCAGCTGCTCGTTCCCCACGGGTGTTGGTTCCCAGCTCGCTCGGCTGGCGTTCGCTCGTGGCGGCTGAGCGATGCTCGACTGCTCCCTGATGAGCACGAACGCGAGTTCGACGTTTCCGTTGCAGCTCAGCTGCTCGTTCCCGCGCGGGTGTTGTTCCCCAGGCTGGCCGACACGAACTCGCCGTCATTCGTGTGAGCGTGTTGCTGCTCCGTGCCCGAACGTCGGGTCGACGCCGACGATGGAGCCGGTCGACCGAAGGCCTCAGCGTTGCCGCTTCTTCAGCTGCAGCAACACGGCCGAGATGACGGGCTCGAGCTGGCCGTCGACGAGGTCGTCACGTCGAACCCAGCGCTGGCCGCCGGCCTTCAGGTCGAACACGAGCACGTCGGGTTTCGCGGGCGGAGCGGGTGAGACGCCCACGTCGGAGACGTCATCCCACGCGAGCTTCGTACGCTTCGACGAGGTCATCGCGGCCTCGAGGAGCTCGACGCCATCGCTCGTCACCACCACCGCCCAGCCCTCGTGCCGCAGCAGGTTCACCACGCTCGCAGACATCACCACGGCCGCAGCAGCCACGAGCCCCGCGAGCAGCAGGCCTGCCGTCGTGCCCGAGAGGCCCATGGCGATGGCGCCGAGCCAGAACACGATGGAGCCGCCGATGGCCCTCGGCAGCGGGCTCTTGAGCGGGAAGGTGCCCTTCACGTCGGCGCGCTCCGCCGGCGCAGCGCGAGCACCAGCACGACCACGACGCCTGCCAGCAGCAGCCCCTCGAGCGGGATCTCGATGGTGCGAACCTTTGGCGCGGGTGGAACCTCGAGCTGATCAGCCGCCGGCTCGAACCGAACGTCTGCGGCAGGGCGGGTGCGGCGCGCGTCGATGAACAGCGAAACCCACTTCGATGCAGGCGCGAGCGCGGCGATTGACGCAGGCACGGAGAACTTCGTCGTCGATGCGAACTCGCGGGGCGGCAGAGGCGCCGCGATGCCATCGACCCACGCGCGCCGCTCGGGCGTCACCAGCCACACCCGAAGCTCATTCGCCCGAGGCAGGGCGTCGGCCGGCTCGAGGTACGGGTACACCGGCGTCGGAGTCGTGAAGCTGATGCGCACGGCCCTGGTCGTCACCCGCTGCTCGGCCGCAGGGTACCGGAACGCCGAGAACACGAAGCCGCGCTGAAGGTAGGCGTCGAGCCAGGCCTTCAGCGCAGGGCGCGAGGCGAACCCGTGCTTCGTCAGCCAGCCTTCGAGCGCGTTCGCGTCGGTCGCGCCCAACACCGTCACGTCCATGCCGGCGACCCGCGACGAGCTCAGCTCGTAGACGCCCGGGCCTCCACTGCGACTGAGGGTGAGCAGGAGCAGCGACGACAACTCGAGCTCGACCTTCTCGGCCCTCGCCGCCTCGTAGCTGTGCGCGAGCTCGGCGAAGACGGCTTGGTCGACCTCTCCAAACGTGGGCGGCGTCGGCGTCGGAACGATGAAGCCCACGTCAGCTCCCGCGGTGCGGAACTCGGCAGACCGAATGAAGTGCTCGGTGTTCGTCGTCGCGTCGAAGACGATGATGGCCTCTTCTCCTGCCACCCGCGTCGCGAGCTGGTTGGGGTCGTGGTCAACCGTCGCGCAGGCGTCACTGCGGCGCGCGCTCAGCAGCGACGACAGCACCAGCACCACCAGGACGCGCACGCTCATGCCGCGAATCCCACCCGAAAACGGCTTGCACAGCACCCGAATCGCAGACCACGAGGGCGAGATTTCTCAGACGGTGAGAAGAGCGACACACGCAAGCGGTCGATTTCACGACGCGGCGTTTTCTCCTCGGAGGCGTTGCGTGTTGGAGACAGGCCGAGTGTTGACCCGGGGTCGCGGAGTGGCAAAGGCTCCCGCACCTTTTTCGAGGTCGACCATGTCAGCCAACACCGGTGAGACCCAACTGCCGCTCTCTGAAGTCGGAGTGCGCGAGTCCGTCATGCCGTACCTGCGCGCGGGGTGGCGCGCGATGGGCGACGATGTGCCGGCGTGGCTGTTCTTCTGGAACGCGTGCCTGCTGCTGAACACGTCGCTGACGAACCTGGCTCCGGCGCGGCCCGACTTCGCGCCGACCATCATCTTCCCGATGGGCGTGTTCGTGTTGTTCAGCACGGTGCGGGCGCTCAAGTCGTCGCGCGTGCGCTTCCCGAAGCTGGCGCTCATCGTGCCGGTGGTGATGGCGCTGGGGCTGCCCACCATCAACATGCTCTGGCACCAGCCGTCGCCGCTCGAGGTGACGACGCTGCGCACGGTGTACGAGCTGTCGAACTTTCTCTGGGCGTCGCTGCTGATCCGCTACTTCTGGAAGCGGGAGCGCTCGGTGCTGGCGTACTTCTTCGGCGTGGCGCTCGTGTACGGAGCGGTGCTCGAGAACGGCGGCATCGTGCTCGGCTTCTTCGACGAGCAGAACCTGGGCAAGACGATGGTGAAGCCGTTCGTCGCGCCCGTCGCCACGATGATTGGGTGGTGCGTGGTGCTGGGCATGGCGACGCACCTGGTGTGGCGCCTGCGCGAGTGGCTGCCGTGGATGAAGAAGAGCGCGCTGCTCTCGGGCCTGCTGGTTGGTGTCTTCGCGACGATGCTCGACCTGCAGATCGACCCCATCGCGACGGCCACGGGCTGCTGGGTGTGGGACTCGTCGCTGCCGCCCTGGTTCCACGGCGTGCCGCTGGTGAACTTCGTGGCGTGGCTGTGCGCGCTGGTGCCGTTCGCGTGGGTGATGTTCCGCCTGCAGGACAAGGTCGGCGTCACCGACGCAGGGCCGTGGAGCCGACGGCAGCTCGGCGCCGCGCTCGTGGCGGTTCCGTATGCGCTCGTCATCGCGCTCATCGCCTTCATGACGACGACGCTGGTGCTCGAGGGGCCCGCCGGCCCGAGCTGGAGCCTGCTCGCGGCCTTCACCGCGAAGTGGGGCCTGCTCTGACCCGCATGTAACGAGCGGGTTGTGTGAGACACTGACGAGCAGGGATGAAGGACTCGCTTCGGATTCTGGTCGTCGATGACCACTCACTGTTCGCCGAAGCCCTGGCGAGCGTGGTGAAGCGGCTCGCGCCGGTGGTTCAGGTCGAGACCGTCGCCTCGGCAGAGCTCGCGCTCTCGACGCTGGAGCACACCGGGTTCGACCTCATCCTCCTCGACCTCGGGCTGCCGGGCCTGCGCGGAAAGGCGGCCTTCGACGCGGTGCAGAGCCGCGCGCAGCAGGCCGCGCTCATCGTGGTGACGGCCGCCGAGCCGAACGCCGATGCGGTCGCGATGCTGCGTGCGGGCGCGCGCGGCTACGTGCACAAGCGCACGGGCGCCGATGAGCTGCTGCAGGTGCTCGAGTTCGTGGTCGGCGGAGGAACCTGGGTGCCTCCGTCGATGCGCAACGCACCCGCGCCGACGCCAGACGAGCTGCTGTTGACGTCTCGACAGCGTGAGGTGCTCAAGCAGCTCGCCCGCGGCGCCAGCAATCAGGACATCGCCACGTCACTCGGCATCTCTCAGGCGACGGTGCGCGTGCACGTCTCGAGCATCATGCGCGCGCTGCAGGTCGACAACCGCACGCAGGCCGCAACCTCGGCGCTGGCGCGACGGCTCGCCGAGAGCGACTGAGACCTCCATCAGAACGGAGCGTCGTCACCGGCTCGTGGCTGTTGAGAACCGTCTCAGTCGCGGAGTCGAACCACGCGAGCGCCTCGGTGGTGAGCCACTGATGCAGAGCGACCGAGAGGTCCGACGGGTCGACGTCGAGCGGCAGGTCTTCCGATGGCCTGGTGAGGTGACCGAGAGGCGAAGCTGCAGTTCGCCCACTTCGCCTTCGAGCCACGTCGCGGCGTAG
>JBEOKA010000319.1:0-26881 GCA_040275325.1 Myxococcaceae bacterium
CAGGCGGCTCTGCGATGGCAGGCGGCTCTGCGATGGCAGGCGGCTCTGCGATGGCCGGCGGCTCTGCGACGCCGAGTGGTGACGGCGGCTTCGACCTCGCGTGTTCGCGCGGGTGGTGCGCGCTGAGCCCGCTTCCGTTCGGCACCACCGGCTCCGCAGTGGCGAGTGATGGCACCACCGTGGCCGTGGCCAACGCGCTGGGCGTGGTGTGGAGACTCGACAACAACCGCTGGGTGCGAATCACCGACGATGGCCTGGGGGCGGTGTTGTCGCTTCGTGTCTTTGGCCCAAATGACATCTGGGCGACTGGGCGCTCGCGGCTCATCGCCCACTTCGATGGCACGAGCTGGACGAGGCTCACCCCGCCCGTCGACATGGACTCGCAGGCTGGGGTCTGGGGCGTCTGGGGCCCCGATGCTCAGACGGTCTGGTTCACGGCGGTCGGCTCGGTCTCGTCGAGCCCGAAGATCTGGCGGTGGACGTCTGCGGGCTTCACCTCGTTCTCCACTGGCACGTCGACGGCCGGCTTCTATGGCGTCTGGGGTGCCTCGCCGAACTCGGTCTACTTCGTCGGCCCGTCGAGCCAGGTCGTGCGCTTCAACGGTGTCGGCCTCGTTCCGGTGACCGTGCCCGCTGGAGACTTCTTCGACATCGATGGAAGTGGCCCGAACGACATTCACGTCGTCGGCGCTGCTGGAGCCATTCGATGGAACGGAACGGCGTGGTCGGTCAGCTCGACGCAGGCGAACCTCAACGCGATCACCGTCATGCCGTCGCGCGACGCCTGGGCCGTGGGAACCGGCGGGAAGACCCTGTACTGGGACGGCACGGCGTGGTCGGTGGCGCCGGTCGTCACGACGCGGTCGCTCGTCGACGTCGCCAGCCACGGCGCCGAAGCCTGGGCGGTGGGCGCCGACAGTGAGCTGCTGCACCTGAGCGGGCTTCAGTGGTCGTCGCAGCGTCGCGCGCCGATGCCTCCCGCGACCAACGTCATCGCAGGGACTGATGCCACCTTCGTCTACAGCGACGGCGGCGCCGTCTTCCTGCGCTCTGGTTCGACGTTCACCCTGCGCCCCGAGCGCAACGTCGCGTTCCCCTCGGCCGTCGCGGCCAACACGCTGTGGGACCTCACCAACACCGGCATCTCGAGAGGCACCGACGCCGGCTTCGTTCAGGTGGCTGCGTGCCCGACGACCTCGTGTCAGGGGCTCAGGCAAGCGCACGACGGGCGACTCACCTTCACCAGCGACTACTCCACGCTCTGGGAGTTCCTGCCGGCTGACGGAGGCGTGCGTTCGCTGAACTACTTCTCGCCCTCGGGTTCGACGGCGACGATGCCGGCGCCGAACCTGTTGATTGCCGTCCAGCCCAACATCTCCAACTTCCCAACGCGCTACGCGACGTTCGCTGCAGACGGAGGAGGGTGGTCGCGACGCACGGTCGAAGAGGTGGGCACGCACCCAGCCAATTCATCGCTCGTGTTCCCGGTGCAGGGCGAAGGTGCGCTGTTCAATACCTACAGCGCCTTCGCGCCCTCGACGACCGTCTCGGCGGTGTGGGTCTCGGTCGATGGTGGAGTGAAATCGTTCCTCTCTTTCACCGACCTGCAGAGCATCTACACGGCCTTCGTGCCCTTCAACGGCGACACGGTCTTCCTGCTGCGGCGAACCAGCACGCCCACGCTCTCACTCATTCTTCCCGATGGCGGCACGCGAGTGCAGGACGTGCCGGGCCCGCAGTGGCTGTCGTGCGAGCCGAATCGCACGTGCACGGCCATCACCAACACCGGCGCCGTCTTCGTGCGTGACTGACCGCGGGTGGCCCTGAAGACTGGCCGAGATGATCGACTTCATTCCGCCGCGCCCCGAGCCTGAACTGCTCGGAGGGCCGCTCACCCCGACGGTCGTCACGATTCCACACGTGGCGAGCGCGGTGCCCGCAGCGCGGCTTCGGCGGCACGAGAAGGCGGCTACGGCGATCGCGCTGCGCTGGGGCCTCGACGCTGCGTCGAGCCTGCTGGCCGCGCTGGACAGCGCCGCGACCGCTCCCTCGTACGCGGTGGTCGTTCGCGAATTCGGCCCGCTCGCCTGGGTCGAGCACGGCAAGACGATGATGACGCCGTTGTTCCTCACGCCGCTCTTCGTTCACCGAGGCGCGTGGGTCGGGTGGCCCACGGGCCAGGGCCTGAAGACGGCCATCGCCGAGGCAGCCGATGCGTGCCTCGCCGAACCGGAGCGAGTGCTCGAGGCGATCTGCGAGGTCACCCGCGCGAGGGTGCTCGAGTCGCCCGAGCTGGTGCAGCAGCAGCACCCCGATGCGCCGCCGTCGGTGCTGGCCCTCGCTCAGCCAGTGCGGGTCGTTGGCCGCGAGGTGCACGCGCTCATCGAGTACCAGGGCGCAGTCGGCCCGCTCGTGCTCGACGTCGACACGGCGAAGCTCACCTTGAGGCCGCTGCTGCAGAAGCCGTGGCAGCCGCCGGTGTTGCTCTGATTCGTCAGCGGTGGTCGACGCACATGCCGAAGCCGGCGATGCCTCCGTCGATGGGTTCACAGGTGCCTGCGTCGAGCGGAGCGCAGCGTGGGCACGCTGTCGCGATACAACCAGCATCGGAGTACTGCGCCTGAATCGCGTCGACCGGCGCGGCGTTGTTGGGGTCGATGAAGGTCGGGCAGCCGCAGGTGACGACGTTCGGGCGCGTCGCGGTGCAGGGGTTCACGAACGCGTTGAGCGGGCAGCGCTTCGCCGTCTCGATGGCCGCGAGGTAGGCCGTCTCGAGCGGGTCACACGTGTTCGGTGCTCCGCCACCGGCAGCGGATCCACCTGCAGTCACTGATCCACCCGCGGTCGCTGATCCACCCGCGGTCGCTGATCCGCCCGCGGTCGCTGATCCGCCCGCCGTCGCTGATCCGCCCGCCGCCGCTGATCCGCCCGCCGTCGCCGACCCACCTCCGCTTGGAGCACCTCCGGCCGTGGTGCCTGTCGCCCCGCCGTCAGCCGAGACGATGGATCTTCCGCAAGCAACTCCGACAGCGACGAGCACCACGACGAACTTGCGCATGCACGACGGCATACTCCATGAAGTCCGTCTGATCAGCGCGCGCCGACTCAGCGAGCACCGCGAACGACCCACTCGACGGAGCAGCCAGCAGCCTTCTCGAGGGCCTTCTTCTCGGAGCGCTCGACTTCGCCTTTGGTCGTGACCGTCACGCGATGCAGCTGCTTCTTCACCGCAGCGAGCGTCGAGCGAAAGCTGCTGAGGCTCTGCGGGAAGTCCCAGTTGATGGTGGCCACGAGCCCATTCGGCGTGCGCTCGCCGGCGCAGTACCGATCGTCGAGCCTGACGATGTTGCGCGGTGCCTCGAGGGCCCACTCGACGAAGTCGAAGCCGCTGATGGCCTCGAGGCGACGGGCGACGGGTGACTTCCAGAACCCGGCGAGGGTGCTGTGCTCATCGGCTCGCAGTTGCGACTCGAAGCCGAACCACCTCAGCTTCGGCAGCGTCGTCAGCTTCGAGAGCAGCTCGAGGTGCTCGGCGCGCCCCAACCGCAGGCTGAGGGCCTGCCATTCGAGCGGCCGGTCGGGCAGCTCACCCAGCTCTTCGAGCATCGACGCCCGCCGAAGGCCGAGCAGCGGCTGCGCGAGGAACGCCTTTCGCGACCCACGTGGCCACGACTCGAGGTCGAGCGCTTCGAAGGTGTTCCATTCGGGCCGCCCCATGACGGCCTCGACGACCGAGCGCTGGTTGGTCGACAGCTTCGCGGCCGCAGGGAACCCGCGTCGGTAGACGAGCCCGCTCTTCAGAATCGCCGGCTCGAGCGGGCCCAGCCAGGTCCGCGCGTGACGATCGAGCAGCTCCTTCATTCGTTTGCGTTGGGCGGCGTCGGGGGCCGGCTGCAACTGCAGGTTGATCAACTCGCCGCGAACGTCACCGCGCTCGAGCAGCAGGTCGCCCAGCACACGACGCACGTCGTCGTCGTCAGGCTGCTCGAAGACCTTCGCCGTGAGCGCCTGCACGTCGCCCGAGCGAGGAGGCGCTTTCAGCCCTTCCAGCAGCTTCGTGTCTCTCGAGCTCAGCTTCTTCGGCCGGGGCGGTGGAGCGAGCTTCACGCCGTCGAGCGCCGCGAGCAGCACCGCGCTGGAGTCGGCCCAGTGAATGCCCCGCCGCGCTTGTGAATCGTTCGACCACTTCAGGCGCAGCGTCTTCAGTCTCGCGACCGAGCGAGGGTCGCCCATGGCGCCGATGGTGGCGAACGCGGCGCTCCAGAACGGGGTCGCCTTTCGACCTCGCATGCCCGTGGGTGGTGACTCGGCGAGCGCGAGGAGCGCGTCGACGATTCGGGGGTCGGCCGGGAACGTGCGAAGGCGCTCGGTCAAGGGCATTGCCTGCTGAGCGACGAGCCCATCGAGGGCTGCCAGCAAGACGCCAACGTCTGCAGCGTCTTTCCGCGCGGCCCGCTCCTTCCATGCCGCGACGCGCGCGGCACGATTCGAGGGAAGTCTCTTGCGAGTCGAGTCGACTCGACCGCCCACGAACGTGATGGCCTCGGCCAGCGCCGGGCTTCGCGATTGACGCCATGCGCGGAGCAGTTGCTCCAGCGCGGCTTCGAGCGCTCCCGACTGGAACGACTTCAGCGCGGCGACGATGGACAAGGAGTCTCCAGAGGCAAGGCGGTCTGGGTACAGTGTCGCATGCCCATTCGCTTCGTCCTGGTGAGCATCGCGTTTCTCTCTGCGTGCAAGCCAGCGCCACCGCCCATCGACCCGACATTCGAGCCGGCCGCGACCGCCGTGAAGGCCCACCTCGCGATGCTGCCGCGCATCAGGCAGACCCTCGAGGCCACGCCACCGCTCACGGCAGACACGCTCGCGTTGCCCGGAGGCCGCAAGGCTTCGGCGACCCTCGTCACGGTCGAGCAGCTCACGTCGCTCGGAGCCTGCTTCTCAGACGCGCCCATCTGCGACGAGTTCTGGTGGCGACTGTCGCGCTGTGAGCGCGTCTCACAGCTGACGCCTGCGGCAGCGTCGACGGATTTCGACTCGCTCAGCGAGGTCAAGCGCTGCGCTGGTCTGCGCTACCTCGCGGTCGCTCGCAAGCGGGCCTTCACCCCGCCAGCCGTCGACAAGGCCTCGAAGACCTACCGGCCAGGTCACCTGTCGGTCGAGCTGCTCGTCTTCGACCTCGAGACCGGCACCGCGCTCGGAGGCTTCATCGTCGAGGCGAAGTCACCCGCCTCGCTCGAAGGCATGACGGCCCAGACCGACGTCACGAAGCACCTCCACACGTCGTTGGGCCGGCTCGTCTTCGACGCCATGCGCGCTCGCCTCGACTCCTGAAGACTTCAGCCCAGTGTGACCATCGGCCACAGGTCGCGTGGAGCTCGCGGCCGTGACGGGTCGACGACAAGACGCGACTCGCCTCTCCGACCCAGGCTGATGCGGCGCTGGCCCTCTTCGACGGTGTCGCAGAACGGAACCTCCGCGTTGCAGGTGCCGCACGCCCTGACGCGCTCGTCGTTTCCGAGAGGCAGCGTCTCCCATCGCTTCGGGCAGCCGGCCTTGAAGCACGCCTCGATGCCGGCCCGCGAAACCTGCGCTCGGAACGTGGAGCCGACGTGCGCCGTCAACCGCTCCAGCTCGACCCTGCAGGGTTCGCGCGAGTCCTCAGGTGTCGCGTACAGACGGACCTCGGCACGAAGCCACGCCGCCTCGTCACCGCGCCCGTGCAGCTCGAGCCAGTCTGCGAAGACGTGTCGCGCGTCGTCGCCGCCCTGATGAATCGCTGCGAGCATCGTTCGCTCTTCCACGCCCGGCTCGGGCACCTCGCGAACCGTCAGCGTCGCGACGCCGAGCGCCAGCACGTCTCCGTCGACGAGCTCGGCTTCCTTGACGGGCCGGCCATTGACGACGGTGCCGCTGACGCTCGAACGGTCGATGACCCGACACCCGCCGAGCTCGATGAGCACCGTCGCGTGGTCCATCGAGACGCTGCGGTCCGCGAGGCAGAGGTCGCTCCGCGCGCGGCCGATGGTGACCCTCCCTGCCCGCGGAAGGTCGACCACGCGCCGCTGGCCGTTCAGCAGCACCTCGACCCGAAACAGCTTCAGGCCTTCACGCCCGGCGGCATCAGGTTCGCGAAGAAGTCGTTGCCCTTGTCATCGACGATGATGAACGCGGGGAAGTCGACGACCTCGATGCGCCACACGGCCTCCATGCCGAGCTCGGGGTACTCGAGGACCTCGACCTTCTTGATGCAGTCCTGCGCGAGGCGCGCGGCCGGGCCACCGATGCTGCCGAGGTAGAAGCCGCCGTGCTTCTTGCACGCGTCGGTGACGGCCTTCGAGCGGTTGCCCTTCGCGAGCATCACGAAGCTGCCGCCGTTCGCCTGCAGCAGGTCGACGTAGCTGTCCATGCGGCCGGCCGTGGTGGGCCCGAAGCTGCCCGACGCCATGCCCTTCGGCGTCTTCGCAGGCCCTGCGTAATAGACGCAGTGGTCCTTCAGGTACTGGGGCAGGCCGGCGCCCGAGTCGAGGCGCTCCTTGAGCTTCGCGTGCGCGATATCGCGCGCCACCACCATCGGCCCGCTCAGCGACAGCCGCGTCTTCACCGGGTACTTCGAGAGCAGCGCGCGGATCTCACTCATCGGCCTGGTGAGGTCGACCTTCACCACCTCACCGCCGAGCGCCTTCTCGTCGACCTCGGGCAGGTACATCGCCGGGTCGCGCTCGAGCGCTTCGAGGAACACGCCGTCTTTCGTGATTTTTCCGAGGCACTGGCGGTCGGCCGAGCAGCTCACCGCGATGGCGACAGGGCAGCTCGCGCCGTGACGTGGCAGGCGAATCACGCGCACGTCGTGACAGAAGTACTTGCCGCCGAACTGCGCGCCGATGCCCAGGCGCTGCGTCAGCTTGTGCACCTCGCCCTCGAGCTCGACGTCGCGAAAGCCGTGGCCCTGGTCGCTGCCCTTCTTCGGCAGGTCGTCGAGGTACCGCGCGCTCGCGAGCTTCGCCGTCTTCAGCGCGTACTCGGCGCTGGTGCCGCCGACGACGACGGCCAGGTGGTACGGAGGACACGCCGCGGTGCCCAGCGTGCGCAGCTTCTCGTCGAGCCACTTCATCAGGCTGGCCTGGTTGAGCAGCGCCTTCGTCTCCTGGAACAGGTAGCTCTTGTTCGCCGAGCCGCCGCCCTTGGCCATGAAGAGAAAGTGGTACTCGTCGTCGTCGGTGGCCGAGACCTCGATCTCTGCCGGCAGGTTCGAGCCCGTGTTCTTCTCTTCGAACATCGAGAGCGGCGCGAGCTGCGAGTAGCGCAGGTTCGTCTCGGTGTACGTCTTGTACACGCCCTTCGCGATGGCCTCGTCGTCGCCGCCGCCGGTGAAGACGAACTGGCCCTTCTTGCCCTTGATGATGGCGGTGCCCGTGTCCTGGCACATGGGCAGCACGCCGCCCGACGCGATGACGGCGTTCTTCAAGAGGTCGAGCGCGACGAACTTGTCGTTGTTGGTGGCCTCGGGGTCTTCGAGAATCTTGCGCAGCTGCGCGAGGTGGCCCGGCCGCAGCAGGTGCGCGATGTCTTTCATCGCCTCTTGCGTGAGCAGCGTCAGCGCCTCGGGAGCCACCTTCAAGAACGTCTTCCCGTCGGCGGCGAAGGTCGAGACGTGGTCCTTCGTGAGGAGGCGCCACGGCGTCTCGTCGTGGTGCTCGAGCGGAAGAATGGGCGTGTATGAGAAGGGCATGACGGCTCCTGCGTGAAGGTGCGGGCGAAGGCCTAATCCCGTCGACGGTCACAATCGAGCGTGACGTCGGCCAGACCTGCGCTGCCTCAAGAAAACTCTGCAGGCGTCGACCTTGGCGGTGCGCAAGGCCGGCCGCTGTCACGGCCCCGTTTTCCTCGCTGTGCAGGCGCGGCCCGGCTGATGCTGTGCGGTCTGCGCAGGAGGCGTCATCGTGAAATCTCTTCGCGTGGCAGCGTTGGGCCTGTCGTTGACCCTGGCCTGTGGTCCCGTCGCTGGCCCTGATGGAGGAAGCGCAGGCGGAGGGGGCGGGGGAATCGCAGGCGGCGGAATCGCGGGCGGCGGGAGCGCTGGCGGTGGCACGTCGAGCGACGCGGGCGTCGAAGGCGCGAACGAGGGTGAGTGCGCAGACGGCCTCGACAACGACCGCGACGGCCTGACCGACTGCGCCGACCTTCACTGCGGCGGGTTGCCGTGCCGGCTCGAGGTCAGCGCGTGCGACGCCGTCGAGGTCTGCCAGGCGGGCGTGTGCCCGCGCGACGCGCTCGAGCCGGTGGGCACGGTGTGCCGCCCCGCCGGCGGCGCCTGCGACGTCGACGAACGCTGCACGGGAACCTCGGCGGCGTGCCCGGCCGACCAGTTCCTCGCGGCGAGCCAGGAGTGCCGCGCCACAACCGGCGCGTGCGACCTCGCCGAACACTGCCTGGGCACCTCGGCTGGTTGCCCTCCCGATGAGGTTCTCGCGCAGGGCACCATCTGCCGCGCGGCGGTGAACGGGTGCGACGTCGCCGAAGCTTGCGACGGCACCGCCAGGTCATGCCCTGACGACGACTTCGCGCCCAACACTGTGGCCTGTCGCCCCGCGGCCGCCGCGTGCGACGCCGCCGAACTGTGCCCGGGCACCTCCGCGGCCTGCCCCCCCGACGTCTTCGAGCCAGCCGGCACCACCTGCCGCGCCGCCGCCGGGCCCTGTGACGTCGCAGAGACCTGCTCTGGTGCCGCTGGCGCGTGTCCCGCCGACGCGTTCGCACCGGCCAGCACGGTGTGTCGCGCCTCGGCCGGCGTGTGCGACGTGGCCGAGACCTGCACGGGAGCCTCGAGCGCCTGCCCTGCGAACGCCTTTCAACCCCTCACCACCGTCTGCCGCGCTGCTTCGGGCTCGTGTGACACCGTCGCCGAGTCGTGCAGCGGTGCCTCGAGCTTCTGCCCACGCGACGTCAACGGCTGCTCGTCGACGCAGTACTGCAACGGCCTCGTCTGCGTCGCGAAGAAGGCCAACGGCCAGGCCTGTGCTGACGACGCCGAGTGCACCGCCGGCCAGTGCGAAGACGGCGTGTGCTGCAACGTCGCGTGCGCCGGTACCTGCACGGCCTGCAACCTGATGGGCTTCGTCGGCACCTGCCGTGACTACCCCACCGGGCAGGACCCCGAGAACGGGTGCGGGCTCTATGGCTGCAATGGCGCCGGCGCCTGCAGCACGAGCTGCTCGGGTGGCTGCGCGGCCTCGCAGTGCGACGCCACGGCCTATTGCGCGGGCTCCACCTGCACGGCGAAGCGGGCGAACGGCGCGTCGTGCACCAGCACCTGCGAGTGCAGCTCGGGCCAGTGCGTCGATGGCGTCTGCTGCAGCAGCGCATGCAGCGGGTCGTGTGTCGCGTGCAACCTGACCGGCTTCATCGGTACCTGCCGCAGCCATGCGAGCGGCACAGACCCCGAGAATGGTTGTGGGGCATTCACCTGCAACGGCGCGGGAGCCTGCTCGAGCACCTGCTCGGGAGGCTGTGCCGCAACCCAGTGCGACGCCAGCAGCGCCTGCGTGGGCACCACCTGCATCGCGAAGAAGGCCAACGGGTCGACGTGCAGTGCCGGTTGCGAGTGCCGAACGGGCTTCTGTGTCGACGGCGTCTGCTGCAACTCCGGCTGCAGCGGGGCGTGTCAGCGCTGCGCGGGTCTTCCCGGGCAGGTGCCTGGCGCGTGTGCCAGCGCTCCCGAGTTCACCGACCCCGACAACGACTGCGGGCGCTACACGTGCACCAGCAGCGGCAGTTGCTACACGAGCTGTTCGACGGTGTGCGGCGGCGGGCGGTGCGACGCCGACTCTGCGTGCGCCATCAACACCTGCGAGGCCAGGCGGCAGACGGGCCTGCCCTGCATCGCCGGGTGCCAGTGCACGTCGAACACCTGCCTCGGCTTCTGTACGTGATGCGGTGCGGCGGGCGTTGGGCAAGCGGCGTTGGCCGGGCCTTCACTCGCGGGCGTTTCGGCGCGCGAACCGCCTCGCCAGCCGAACGTCGTTGTCGCGCTCTGGCTGGCCTTCGGTGACGGGAGGCATGGGCGCGCCGCGCACGACGCCTCCGAGCACCCGCACCGTCCACCCGAAGACGGCGTCACCCAGGCGCGCGAGCACCGTCTGCGCCTCGTCCACCGTGGCGACGCGCTCGGCCAGCGGCCGCTGCTTCTGCACCACCGCTTGCCACGCGCGGAACAGCGACAGGTAGCGCAGCTCACCCATCGACGAGAGCGTGGTCGTTGCCTCTTCGAGCGCGCGCGCCGCGGCGGCGTCGTCTCCGGCGAACAGCTCATCGAGCCCGAGGTAGCCCCTCGCGATGGCCGCGCTGTAGCGGTCGTCGAGCGAGTCGAGGGTGGTGATGGCCGCGCCGTGGCTGCTGCGCGCCGCGCCGAACCGCCCCTGCTCGAGGTGCACTGCGCCGAGGGAGGCGAGACACACGGCCTCGTAGCGCTCATCGCCGAGGGCGCGGTACTGCTCGAGCGCCGTCTTCGCCGAGTCGAGCGACGCCTCGAAGTCTCCATGCTCGAGCGCGAGCAACGCCCACAGCGCGTGCACCTGCGCTTTGAGCCGCGCGTCGTCGTGCACGAGCAGAAACTGGTGCACCTGGTCGAGCGCCGTCGCGGCCTGCTCGTGGTGCGTGCGGTCGATGCACAGCGCCGCGCGCACCAGCAGCGTCTCGGCCAGCAGCCGTGGGTCTTTCAGCGCCTCGCAGCGCTGCATCGCGCGCGTCAGGTCGTGCTCTGCATCGGAGAGGGTGCCGCGTTTGCGGTGCAGCTCGGCGCGCGCCACCAGCGCACGCACGAAGAGGGGTGGGTGACAGTCGAGCGGCTCGGCGACGGCCAGCGCCGAGTCGAGCAACGAGGCCACGCGCTCGAAGGGCCCGCGCTGCATCAACAGGGGCGCGAGCATGAGGGCCGCCGAGAGCGCGTGGTTCACGCCTTCGCCCGTGAGCGGGAAGGCCGAGAGCGCGCGATGATGCACGGCGAGCAGGTTCTCGGCCTCGTCACGCAAGACCTCACGAAACGCCGCGCCGAGGTGCCCGGGGCTGCCCGCGAGCCAGCTGCTGCCCGAGCGGATGAAGTGGTGTGCGTGCCGGGCTCTGGTGTCATCGAGCCTCTGGCCCAGCAGCTTCACCACCCGCTGGCGGAACCACTCGGGCACCGCGTAGCGCAGCCGGCGCAGGCTCGGCGTTCTCGCGCCCACCCGCTCGACCGGTCGCCTCGTCACCACCACGCTCTTCGTCGCCAGCCGCTCGAGCGCCTCGGCCATCGCCTGCGGGTCGTCGAGCTTCGCGACGACACCGGCCGCCTCGACCGTGAAGCCGCCGTGAAAGACCGACAGCGCGCCCACCAGCAGCTGCTCGGCCTGGCCGATGCCGCTCCACAGCCGGTCGAACGCGCGCTGGGCTGGCCCGGAGTTCTCCGTGAGGCCTTCGCCCTGCGCGAGCTGCGCCTCGAGCGTCGCGGCGCCGACCCGGTGGAGCGCGTCGATGGCGAGGCCAAGCTCGAGCGGCGTTCCATCGAGCCGGCTGGCGATGGTGGTGAGCGCCTCCCGCGTGGCCACGCCCGGCCCCAGCCCCCGCTCGAGCACCGTGACGGCCTCGTCGACCGAAAGCGGCGCGAGGCGAACGACCCACTCACCCGCGACGCCCAGCGGCGCCGTCGAGGTCACGAGCACCCGCAGCGGCGCGACGGCCACCATGCGGCCGACGAGCGGCGCGAGCTGCGGCGAGACGTCGTCGAGCAGCACCACGGCGTCGGTCGCCGCGGCCAGCGCCTTCGCCAGCCCGCTGTCGGAGCGCGTGTCGGGAATGGTGACGCCCAGCGACTCGGCGAGCGCCTCGAGCGCCTGCTCGCGCGACCGGTTCAAGCACGAGACGTGAATGACCTGACGACTCAGCGCCTGCGCCACCTCACGGGCTGCGGTCGAGGTGCCAGCGCCGGGCGGGCCGATGATGGAGCTCAGCCCCGTGTGCTCCCGCAGCCGCGCCTCGAGGGCCTGTCGCTGGGCGAACCGAACGCTCGAGCCCAGAGCGCGTCGCACGACCGCAGGCCGCTCGGGCAACGTCAACTCTTCGAGCCGCTCGATGGGCGGGGTCGGGACGAGCTGCGTGATGTAGCGAGAGAGTGCGCCCAGCAACGTCGTCGACGAGGTGTTGCCGAGCACGCGCGTGATGCCGACGCTCAGGGCTTCGGCCGTGGGGCGCTGCGCGGGCTCGTCTGCGAGCGCCGACATGAGCCGGTCGCAGAGCTCGGGCGGAAAGTCGGGGCAGCGCTCCTGGAGGTGAACGGGTCGTTGCCCGCGCTCCTTCGCGAGCGCGTGCCCATTGGGAAACGGCGGCGCGCCCGTGGCCAGCTCGTACAGCACCGCGCCCAGCGCGAAGACGTCGACCTTCTCGTCGGCGCGCAGGTCGAGCTGCTGCTCGGCGGGCATGTACTGCACGCGGCCGATGATCTCCCTGGCGAGCCGCAGCTCATGCCCCCGCGCGCGCGCGATGCCGAAGTCGGCCAGCTTCACGCCGCCGCTCCTGGTGAGCAGCACGTTCTCGGGAGACACGTCGCGGTGCACGAGCTCGAGCGGCCGGCCCTCGAGGTCGCACAGGCGGTGCAGGTGCGAGAGCGCGGCGCAGACCTCGGCGCCCACCTGCGCCACCACGGGCCACGGCACCGGCCTTCCCGCTGAGGCTTTGAGCAGCGTGCGCAACGAGCCGCCGTCGGCGTACTCCATGACGACCAGCAGCTCGTCGGCCTCTTCGAGCAGCTCGTACACCTGCACGATGTTGCGGTGCTCGAGCGTCGCCGCGAGGCGGGCCTCGACGAGCAGCAGCTCACGGAAGCGCGGGCTCTGGGCGAGCTCGGGGTGCATGCGCTTGATGGCCACGCGGCGCACGAACCCGCCCGGACCCGTCAGCTGGGCCGCGAGCACTTCTGCCGTCGAGCCGCGTCCCAATCGCCCGAGGAGTTCGTACCGACCCAGCCGCTGCATGCGAGGTCACGGAGTGTCTCACAACGTCTCTGCGATGCCATCGACTCACGTGAGCGACGGGGTTAAGCCACCAGGGGTGGATGCTCCTGCCGCGCTCAGCACCGAGAACAACAAGGGCCGCCTGCTCGTCGTCGACGACCAGCGCAACATGCGCGCCACCACCGCGCTGCTGCTGCGCGCCGAGGGCTTCTCGGTCGACGAAGCCGGCGGCGGTGACGAGGCCCTCGCCCTGCTCGCGCAGCGCTCGTACGACCTGCTGCTGACCGACCTGAAGATGGAGCCGATGGACGGGCTCGCTCTGCTGAAGAAGGCGCTCGAGCACGCGCCCTCGCTGCAGGTCATCGTGATGACGGCGTACGGCAGCATCGAGACGGCCGTCGAGGCGATTCGTTCGGGCGCGTACGACTACATCACCAAGCCCTTCAAAGACGGTGAGCTCGTCTACCGCGTGCAGAAGGCGCTCGAGCGCGCGCGGCTCATCAGCACCGTCGACACCTTCGCGGGCGAGTTCAAGGAGCGCCACGGCCTCACCGCCCTCGTCGGCAAGAGCGCCGCCATGCGCGACCTCACCACCCGCATCTCGCGCGTGGCCACCAGCGACGCGACCGTGCTCATCGAGGGCGAGTCGGGCACCGGCAAAGAGCTGGTCGCCCGCGCCATTCACGCGCTCTCGTCACGCAGCAAGGCGCCGTTCGTGCCCGTCAACTGCGCCGCCATCACCGAGAGTCTGCTCGAGAGCGAGCTGTTCGGCCACGCGAAGGGCGCGTTCACCGGCGCCGTGAAGGCCCGCCGCGGCTTGTTCGAAGAGGCGCACGGCGGCTCGTTGTTCATCGACGAGGTGACCGAGACGAGCGGCGCCTTTCAGTCGAAGCTCTTGCGCGCGCTGCAGGAGCACGAGATTCGCCGCGTCGGAGAGAACACCAGCATCACCGTCGACGTGCGCGTGGTGGCCGCCTCGAACCGCGACATCGAGCTCGACGTCGCCGAGAAGCGCTTTCGGCAAGACCTTTTCTACC
The DNA here is from genome assembly GCA_040275325.1 of Myxococcaceae bacterium. Lineage (GTDB taxonomy): Bacteria > Myxococcota > Myxococcia > Myxococcales > Myxococcaceae > Xiheimicrobium. The sequence continues at coordinate 14,021 of JBEOKA010000319.1, forward strand.
GCCTCGCTGTCGTGACGTTGAAGGTGCCGCCCCTGCGAGAGCGCCTCGAAGACGTGCCGCTGCTGGCCCAGCACTTCCTCGAGCGGGCCAACGCGCGCAACCGGCACCCGCGCCGCATCACCCAGGCCGCCATCGAGCACCTGATGGGCTACGGCTTCCCGGGCAACGTGCGCGAGCTCGAGAACCTCGTCGAGCAGGCCGCGGCGCTGGCCGAAGGCGAAGACCTGCTCCCCGAGGACTTTCCCCTCAAGAAGGCCCGTGGCGCCGATGCCCCGGCCTCGCCCATTCCGTTCAGCCCTGCCGGCATCGTCACGCTCGCTGACGCCGTCACCGAGGCCGAGCGGCGCGCGATTCAGGTCGCGCTGGAGCGGCTGCCTGATCTGGGCCGGGTCGCCGAGGTGCTGGGCGTCTCGACCACCACGTTGTGGCGGAAGATGAAGCGGTTGGGGCTCAAGACCTCGGGCGAACCACCCCCCGAAGCCTGATGTGCCTCCCATTCGCTTTCCAACCATTCGAAGTTGAATGACAGGCGAAGCCAATGAAGTCATTGGCGTTTTGCAGAAATGAAAGCCACCCGTTGCAAGCGTGAAACCCCTTCCATCATGGGAGCATACCTAACACGCTGAAATCATGACGGAGTCGGGTTGGCATGACACTGGCTAAGGGTATGTGTGGCTCGACGAATTCGAGGTTGAAGGAGGTTCCCCCCCACCACTTCAGCAGCCTCGTCGGGCTGGCAGTCTGAGAAGACCCGCGGCTCGGTACCTTCTTGGTACCGGGCCGCCTTCTTTTTCAGCGTCGTTCACCGTTCCACGCGATGCTCGTCGGCGTGTCGCTCTGGTCGAAGAACCTCATCAGCCAATGGACGCGGGTGCGGAAGCAGGAGGTGTTCTTCCGCCAGTTCCACGCGCTGGTTCGCGCTGCGGTGCCGTTGCCCACGGCGTTCGTGCAGCTGCGTGCGTACGCGCCCGACGAGGCGTTTGCGCAGGGGCTCTCGCAGGTGGCGAAGCTGGTCGCGTCGGGGAAGACGCTGGGTGAGGCGCTGCGCTCGCAGCCGGCGTTGTTCGAGGCTGATCAGCTCGAGCTGTTGTCGGCGGCGGAGCAGTCGGGCTCGCTCGACGTGGTGTTGTCGGCGCTGGCGAAGCACCTCGAAGAGGTTCGCCGCCTGCGGTGGAAGGCCTTCACCGCCTCCATCTGGCCGGCGTACCTGCTGGGGCTCGTCATCTTCCTCGCGCCCCTGGTCCGCGTGGGGAGCAGCGGCGTGAAGTCGATGGGAGACGTCGGCGGTGCGTACGTGGCCGGGCTGCTGCCGGGGCTGGTGGTGGCCATCGTTGGCGTGCTGGTGGTGGTGCTGACGCCCGTGGTGGTGGCGGCGTTGAAGGCCGAGGTCGCGTGGGACGCGTTCGTGCTCCGGTTGCCGGGCGTGGGTGGCGCGCTGCGGTCGCTCGCCGCCTCCCGGGCGTTGCTGACGCTGGGACTCAGCCTCTCGGCGGGGCTCGAGGTGGCGAAGGCGGTGCGGGTCGCGCTCATGTCGACGTCACGCCCGTCGCTGATGGCGCAGGCCGAGGTGGTGGTCTCGAAGGTTCGCGCCGGAGGAACGCTCTTCGACGCGCTGAGCGGCGTGGCGTTGTTCGACCGCCACACGCTCGGGCAGCTGGGCATCGCGGAGCAGACGGGCACGCTCGACGACACGCTGAAGCGGCTCGCGCCCGAGGTGCATGAAGACACGATTCGCGCGGTGCGACTGTTGGTGCTGGTGGTGGTGGCGCTGGTCGGCGTCTTTGCCCTCTTCGCGCTCGTGAGCACGCTGCTCGGCGCCATCTTCGGGCCCATCAAGGCCTACTACGACCTGGCAGGCGCTCCGACGCAGTGACCGTCAGCCGAGCAGGTTCGTGAACGGCTTCCTCGACTTCCATCGGTACGTTCGGAAGTCGCGGCGGTCAGTCGACAAGATGCGGCCATGCCCAAGGTGCTCGGCCAGGACCACGAGCGACGCATCGGCGAGGTCCATCGGCAGGTCGGCGTACTGGCGCATCAGGTGCTCGATGCGCGGGAAGTGGGCCCGGTCGAGCTGGAACACCGAGAACGCGCTGCTGGCCGCGCTCGTCACGAAGTTCATCAAGGCGACGTGCCCGAGCCGAGCGAGCAGAAGGTGGCAGGTCTCGGTGAGCACGGGCCAGGTGGTGATGAGCGGCTCCCGCACTCGCTGCGCCGCCTCCAGCGCGCGCTGGTGGTCATGGTCAGCCGCGTTCGCGAGGGCCAGAAAGAACCCCGTGTCTGCGATGATCACGCCTTCTTCTCCAGCGAGGCCTTGAGGTGTTTCTTCGCATTTCGAGCGAGGTCTGCAGGACCACGGCCGACGCCGACGAAACCGTTGGCCTCGAAGACCTTCAGCGCATCAGACGTCGTCTCGCGCGCGACGTAGGCCTCGAGGGCGGCCTCGACGATGGCGGTGAGCGTCTGGCCCGTTCGCCGTCTGATGACCTCGAGCTTCGCGGCGAGTTCGTCGTCGAGGCGGGCGTTGATTCGTGTCGGCATGTCATACGAATCGTATGACGAGCTCGACGCGCGCCGCAATCGGCTACCTCGCCTCGAAGCGCTCCACCGAGGGCAGGGGGAAATTGGTGAGGTGCCCCTGGCCGACCTCGGTCGTGCGCTTCCAGTACAGCATGCCCACCTTGAGCGCCGCGCCGCGCCCACCCGGCAGCGCACGAATCGCGACCTCGACGGGCTTGATGAACGTGCGCACGACGGCGGGCGCGATGACCCATGCGTTCTTCGGCAGGTGGAGTGCGTCGGCCAGCCGCGCGCCGACGAAGTGGCGGCACAGCGCGGCCGTGAACGAGACGTAGAGCTCTGGAGCGCCGCGGGCCTTCGCGCTGTCGATGAGCGCGTGCGTGAGCCGGCGGGAGTCATCGTCGGGCAGTTGCTGCGTGTCTTGAATGAGGCCCCACACGGTGTCGGCCTCTTCACGGGTGGCGGCGAGCAGCTCGTGGTCGACGCCCATGACGGTGCCGACGTGACGCCACAGGTGCAGTACGTCGGTCTCTTCTTCCTTCGAGACTGAGACGCCGAGCTCGCGCAGCCCGTCCACGAGGAGGAGCGAGAACAACAGAATGGTGCCCGCCATGTCGTACTGGTTGATGGGCAGGCCCCAATCGACGTGGCTCCACTTCGCCGAGCGCGTGAGGCCGACCCGCACCCGCGCGTGCATGAGGCGCACCTTCACCGTGGCCGCGAAGCCGTCGCCATGCCGCTCCATGCCGTGCGGGAGTGAGACGGCCTCGACGAACTTGGCGGTCTCTCCCAACCGGCGAGACGTGTCTTCGGTGAGGCGGGCGGAGAAGGCGAGTGGCTTGTTGCCGGCGGGGCTGCAGTAGCCGAGCGCGAGTGACTTGAACGCCAGCGCGAGACCCGACAGCAGCCCGTGCCGCAGCAGCAGCTCGCCACCTTTGTCCCCGCGCGTTCGGTCGACCCACAGCGGCGTCGCCGAGAGTGCCGCTTCGAACGTGCGCAGCGCGGGCGGCAGCTTCGAGACGTCGCCGTCGAGCAGCGCCTTCATCAACGAGTCCTGCTCCACCTTCGGGCGCGAGGCGAGCTCGAGCACGGCGGCGTCGGCGAGCGGGTCTCCCTGCTCGAGGAAGTGGCCCATGCGGGCGACACGGTGGGGGCCGTACTTCTCGTTCGCGGCGTCGAGGTTCACGAAGCGCGTAGGCGACATGGCCGCAGTCTAGCCGCCGCGCCACGCATCGGTTCTCTGCCCGATGACGCAGCTCGTTCGAGCCGTGACACACATCAGTTCGCTGGCGCTTCTGGGGAGAGGTCGCGCGTGCCTCAATCGCGGTACAGCGTCTCCCACACGGGCAGGAAGCGCGCGCCGCCGTCGGGCAGCCGTGGACTTCCACCACCGGCTTGCGTTGAGCCGTGGGGATCTCCCGCGTCGGCGTTGGTGAAGAGGCGATGTGACGCTCCGTAGGGCGGAGTCGCGACGTCCACGTTCGCGGGAGCGCCCGGCACCATCATCGTCGTGAACGCCGCGAGGTGGCCCGGGTGCTGCGGGTCGCGTTGATGCGTGAAGGCCCAGAAGCGGTCGCGCGGGGTGAGTGACGCAGTCGAGAGCCACGCCTGGTTCGTGTCGAGCGGGCCCGACAACATCACCACGCGCGCGACGCTGCGGTTGAGCCCGATGATGCCTGCGCTGCTGGCGCCGTGTGAGATGCCCGAGATGACGATGGCGTCCCACCGCGGCTTGCCGTTCACGATGAACCAGCGCCAGTCGCCCTGCGGGTTCAGCGTGGCGAGGCGCTCGAGCATTCGCACCACGCGCACCTCGATGCTCTCGGAGGGCTTCACGTCGATGACGGCGGTGCGGTCGACGCCATCGAACGCCTCGAGCCGGCAGCCGCCGATGTCGGCGCCGCAGTTTCCGACGCCGTAGTCCGAGAGGTAGCAGGGGCTGATGACGTGGTAGCCCCACGACGCGAGCATCGCGTTGTGCGTGGTGGAGCCGCACGTCGTCGGCACGCCCGCGCCATGCAGGTACACGACGAGCTGTCCCCGCGGAGCCACGCGCGTGTCGAGCGCGGCGAGCTGCGTGGCATCGACCCGGCCAGCATCGGGGTCGGCAGCTGATGGACGGAACTGAAACTGGAAGAGCTGCGGGGCAGTGCGGTCGACGCGCGGAAAGCCGGCGTCCATCATCATCACGCCAGCGTCCACGCGGCCCGCGTCAGTCGTGGTTCCAGAGTCGGGCGTCCCCGCGTCGGCTTCGACACTCGCGTCGACGCTCGCTGCGCCACCGGCGGTTCCTGTTGCACCACCACCAGTTCCTGCGACGCCACCGGCAGAGGCAGCTCCGCCCGCAGTCGCACCCGCATCGGCCTCCATCACGGGAGCGCCACAACACCAGACACTGGCAGCGACGACGACGAATGCTCGACGCACGGAGACTCCCACGTTCACTTCGATGAACTCAGACGAGCAGGCCGAGCACCGACTCGAGCCACTCCTGCACCTGCTTGTTCGTCGGCAGCTGGTTGTGGTCGATGGCCCACGCGAAGAGCGGACCCGCGAACTCTCCCGCCGAGCGGTAGCGCTGACGCAAATCGGGCGCGAGCGCCTTCTGCAGCACCTGGGCGAGCGGCTTGTCGACGTAGTCGGGAATGTTCAGCTTCGCCTGGCGAATGAGCTGCATCATCTCCTGCTCGCTCGCGCCGTCTTTCTGGAACGGGTGGTAGCCGACGATGAGCTCGTGGAGCATCACGCCCACGGCCCACAAATCGCTCGCCGGCCCCAGCGGCTCTCCGCGCGTCTGCTCGGGAGACAGGTACGACAGCTTGCCGGCCGCGATGCCGTCACCGGGGCCGATGTCGATGTGGCCCGAGCTCGCGACGCCGAAGTCTCCGAGCTTCACGTCGCCCGCGCCCGAGAAGAAGACGTTCGCCGGGTTCACGTCGGAGTGCACGAGGCTCAGCGGCGTGCCGGTGCGGGTCGTCGCGGTGTGAAAGTACGCGAGCGCGCGCAGCACCTCGATGCACAGGTGCACGCCGATGCCGAGCGGGAAGCCCTTCGTCTGGCGCTGGTGCGCGTCCATCACCTCGCGCAAATCGCCGCCGATGAGGAACTCCATGGCGATGTAGGGGCGGCCGAACGCGTTGCCGACCTCCATCATGCGCACGAGGTTCGGGTGCGAGAGCAGGCCCATCAAGTCGGCCTCGTCGGCGAACTTGTCTTCGGGCATGCCCTTGCGCATCAGCTTCAGCGCGACGTTCAGCTGATCGCCCTTCTCGTCGACCGCCTCGGCCAGAAACACCTCGGCCATACCTCCCTGGCCCAGGCGCGAGCGGATGATGTAGCGGCCGAAGCGCCGGCTGGGCACCTCGACGGCCTGAACGGGCGAGCCAGCCATGAGAGAAACGCGCGCGGAGTGTAGCCACGCCCCCGCGCGCCTTTCACGGGTTTCTGCGTGGAGGTGTGGGGTACACTCGTTTTCTCGACCGAGCCTCGTGTGACGTGTCTCACCTGCGGAACTCCGCTCCCACCTGAAGCACAGGCCTGCCCTGCGTGTGGAACGCCAGTGGCTGCTGCTGCCCTGCCTGCTCAGGCCACGCCGGAGCCGAAGCTGCACCTCTCGGGGCCGAGCACGGCGGTCAGTCAGCGCAACTCGCAGCGCAACCTGCCCCAGGTCGAAGACACGCGCGCGCTCCTGCCCATCGCGAGCGCCGAGAAGCTCGCGGGCCGGTACCAGCTTCGACAGAAGATTGGTGAAGGCGGCATGGGCACCGTCTTCATCGCGCACGACAGCGAGCTCGACCGTGAAGTCGCGGTGAAGATGCTGGCCTCGACGCTGGTGAACGACGCCGAGGTCGTCGAGCGGTTCGAGCGTGAGGCGAAGCTGACGGCCAGCCTCGACCACCCGAACATCGTGCCCATCTACGACGTTGGCCGGCACGAGAACCGGCCCTTCATCGTGATGAAGCTGCTGCAGGGAGACACGCTCGCGGGCGTGCTGCGGCAGAAGGGTGGCTTCACGAGCGACGAGACGCTCAAGCTGATGAAGCAGCTCGCGGCGGGCCTCGACTACATTCACCAGAAGGGGTTCATCCACCGCGACATCAAGGCCGGCAACATCTTCCTCTCGGCCGAGGGTCACGCGACGATTCTCGACTTCGGCATTCTGCGCAGCCGCAAGGCGAACGCGAGCCTGACCCGCACCGGCATGGTGATGGGCACGCCGCACTACATGGCCCCCGAGCAGGCCATGGGCCTCAAAGACGTCGACCACCGCGTCGACCTCTACGCGCTCGCGGTCGTGCTCTTCGAGTGTCTGACGGGCACGTTGCCGTTCGAGGCCGACAGCGAACTGCGGCTGATTCAGATGCAGGCGCACTCGCCGCCGCCCGAGATTCTCGACCGCGCCCCGTGGATTCCGAAGGCCGTCGCCGACGTGGTGAAGAAGGCGCTCTCGAAGAAGCCCGACGACCGCTTCTACTCGGGGCAAGATCTGGTGAAGGCGCTCGAGCGGGCGTACCGCGACTCGGGTGGGCATCAGGCCGCGCCGAAGAGTCCTCCGCCTGCGGTCGCGACCATCACGGGCTCGGGGCTCAAGGTGCTCGAGAGCCTGTCGCCGGGTACGAGCTCGCCGCGGTTGCAGCCGGTGGTCGTGGCGGATCCGGCTCCTGTTGGCCCGATGACGGGAGAGGTCGTCGCGAGCGGCGTTCGCCCGAGCCGACTGCCGATGGTGGTGTTGTCGATCATCTCCATCGTGGCGGTGGGCATCGCGCTGTGGCGGCCCTGGGAGACGAAGGTCGACGTGAAGGATCCCATCGTCCTCGTCGACTCAGGTGTGCCAGCCGTGGTCGCGGTCGTCGATGCGGGGGAAGAAGACGCCGGCAGCGCGCTGGTCGAAGCCGTGCTCGATGGTGGCGATGAAGACGATGCTGACGCGGGCGTGCTCGTCGAGGCGGCGAGCGATGGTGGAAAGCCGACGTACGTCGCGGCGCCGAAGCGGAAGGGAAAGCTGAACGTCATCACGATGCACGCGGGCGAGCCGTACTGGGCGCAGGTGAGCATCGATGGTGTGCCGCGTGGGCGAACGCCGCTGCTGCTCGACTTGCCCGTGGGCCGATATCAGGTGCGCGTCGAGCGGCCGGGCTTCCGCATTCAGGAGCGCCGCGTGCTCATCGCCTCGGGTGGCAAGCCGGTGGTGGTGAAGATCGACCTCTCGCCGTGAGCTGCTGAACTTCAGCGCGCGAGCGAGAACACCAGCAAGGCCGCGAGCCCCTGATTCGCCGCGAGCACCTTGCTGTCTTCAGCCGACGTGCGCGACGACGACGACGCCAGAGAGGCCAATGCCGAGCAGTTCCATGCGGGCACCGTAGCCCTGCTGCGCTTGAATCACGTGCTCCGAGAGGCCCAGAGTCCGCGCCCGATGAAGACTCTTCCGCTCGTGGCTGTCGTGGCGTGCGTCGTCGCATGTGGGACTCCAGTCGGCCAGCAGGACGGTGGAGCTGGCGGCGGCTCATCGGCGACTGCGGGAGGAAACGCCGGGGCCGGGGCATCGGGTGGTGGTGGAGCAGGCGGTTCGTCGAACGGAGGCGGCTCCACTGCAGGTGGCTCGACTGCGGGTGGCTCGACTGCGGGTGGCTCGACTGGCGGCGGAGTCTCGACGAGCCGTGAACTCTTCGTCGCGACGTCGGGCGACGACATGAACCCGGGCACGATGGCGCAGCCGTTCCGCACCATCGGCAAGGCGGTCATGGTCGCTGGCTCCACGATCTCGACCACCATCTCGCTGCGCGCCGGCACGTGGACCGAGAAGGTTCACTTCACAGGCAACTCGTCTGCGACCGCTGCGCTCGTGGTGCTCCGCAGCTACCCGGGAGAACTGGCCATCATCGATGGCACCGGCCTCACCGCCTCAGGACAAGAAGGCCTCATCGACATCGCGAACCGCAGCAACGTGCGCATCGAAGGCCTCGAGGTTCGCAACTTCCGCACCTCGAACAGCAACGTGCCGGTCGGCATTCAGCTCACCGGCGGAATGACGAACGTGACGCTGAGCGAGAATCACGTGCACCACATCGTCACCACCATCGAGACGTGCAGCGGCAGCAACGGCAACGCGCTCGGCATCGCCGTCTACGGAGACAACTCGAGCACCAGCATCAGCAACCTCACGCTCATCGGGAACGAGGTCGACAACCTCAAGACCGGCTGCAGCGAGTCGCTCACGCTCAACGGCAACGTCGACGGCTTCCTCGTCGAGAACAACCGCGTTCACGACAACGACAACATCGGCATCGACATCATCGGCTTCGAGGGCACCGCGACTGGAGCCGCCGACCAGGCCCGCAACGGCGTCATTCGGCTCAATCAGGTGTGGAACATCACCTCGCTCAACAACCCGGCGTACATGGGCGAGCAGGCGGCCGACGGCATCTACGTCGACGGCGGGAAGAACGTGCTCATCGAGCGCAACGTGATTCACAACGCTGACCTCGGTATCGAGGTGGCCAGCGAGCACTCGGGCAAATCGTCGTCGTACGTGCTCGTGCGGAACAACCTCGTCTCCTACTCGTCGCAGGCCGGCGTGTCGGTCGGCGGCTACTCGAACGCCGTCGGCAACACCGACCACACCATCATCATCAACAACACGCTGTACGAGAACGAGGTGGAGTTTCAGCTGCAGTTCCACATCACGACGACGATGTATCAGAACAACGTCGTGCACAACCTGGGCGGCAACTACCGCGGCGGCACCTCGAGCGGCGTGACGTTCACCACCAACCTCGAGCGAACGGGCGCGACGTTCGTGACGCCAGGCAGTCCTCGCAACGGTGCCATCGCCGTCGACCTGCACACGGTGGCCTCGCTCGCCTCGAGCGTCGTGAACCGCGGCACCGCGTTGCTCACCTGCCCGGCGGGTTGGACGTGTCCTGCTGTCTGGGGCGTCGACCTGCAGGGCCCGGTGGATTTCGCGGGCAACCCGCGCGCAAACGGCGTCATCGACCTCGGCGCGTACGAGAACTGACGGCGCTCGCCTTGCACTGCGCTGGCTGATGTCTCCAGCCCGTTGGCATCCCGTGCTCTATCGGTTGTCGGTCGCGCGCTTGCGGCTCATGCGCCACGTCGCACAGCGGCTCGGTGGACACGCTCCGGCGCGGACGAAGCAGGAGGCGCTCGAGTTCCGCGTCTTCAAACACACGTCGAAGCTGATCCGCGTCGCTCCCGGGGTCGACCTCGCGCTGCAGCACGGCAAGGTTCAGAACCTGCGGGTCGCGATTCCGTTCATCTCGAATGTCGTGCTCCGGCCAGGCGAGACGTTCTCGTTTTACGACCTCGTCGGTGAGCCGACCCGGGCGCGTGGCTTCGTCGAAGGCGTCGAGCTGCGTGATGGCGTTCCGCAGCCCGGCGTCGGCGGAGGTCTGTGTCAGCTCGCGAACATGCTGCACTGGCTGGTGCTCCACAGCCCGCTCACCGTCGTCGAGCGCCACCACCACAGCCTCGATCCGTTTCCCGATTCGGGCCGCGTGGTGCCCTTCGGCAGCGGCGCGACGCTCTTCTACAACTACCTCGACTTCCGCTTTCGCAACGACACCGACACGACGTTTCAGGTGCGGCTCTGGCTGACCGACAAGCTGCTCGAGGGAGAGCTGCGCAGCAGCCGGAAGTGGCCCGAGAAGTTCCACGTGTTCGAGCGCAATCACCGCTTCATGCGTGAAGGCACTGAGGTGTTTCGCGAGAACGAGCTGTGGCGTGAGGTTCGGCGCGCTGGCGTGCTCGAGCACGAGGAGCGGCTCTTCAAACATCGCGCGCGGGTCCTCTACCCGGTTCCGCTCAGCGCGACGGAGCCAGCATCGAGACCAGCCGCTGCGCCGCATCAGTCACCACGGCTGGAGCCAGCGCTCGCGCACGGTCGATGAGCTGCGACTGCCCGAGCCGGGTGAACAGCTCGGCGAAACGGCGGCCACTGAGCCGGTAGCGCGGCACGCCGAAGCCCACGCCCGCGAGCGACAGCCGGTGCGCCGTGTAGAACTGGTCGAGCAGGTGCGGCATCACGGCCTGCGGAACGCCGGCACGGGCTGCTGCGTGCGTGGTGCCGATGCCGCCGTGATGCACGACCGCTGCGCAGCGTGGAAACAGCAGGTGATGGGGCTCGTCACCAACGACGCAGAGGTGGTCGCCATCGGGCAGCTCGAAGCCCGCCCAGCCGCGCGAGACGATGACGCGGGTTTCAGCCAGCTTCGCTCCTTCGGCGATCGCTGCGGCTGTCTTCTTCGGGTTCGGATCCGACATGCTGCCGAAGCCGATGAAGATGGGTGGCGGGCCCGCGCGTAGAAACGTCTCCACCTTCGGCGACAGCGTGGCGTTCGGCTCGTCGAGGAAGAGGGCTCCGAGTTGGTGAAGCTCACGCGTCGGAGCGAGCTGCGGTGGCGCAGGAAACACCGTGGGCTCGGCGGCGAGGTACGTGACGTCTGCGAGCAGCTGCGGCCACACGGCAGGAACCTTCGAGAGGCCGACCGCGCGGCGTCGGCGATTGAGCGGGCCCTTGATGAACGCGCCCCAGAGCAGCTCGTTGAAGCTCCAGCTGAGCCGATTCACCCACGTCGGCAGTGTTTGCGAGCGCAGGAACGGGGCAGGGTGCTGCTCCGACGGAATGATGAACGGTGAGAGCGCGAGGAAGCGGTACGGCACGCCGCGCAGCTCCGAGAGCAGCCGCCCGCCCGCGAACACCGAGCAGCCCAGCACCAGGTCGCACTGCTTCACCACCTCGTGCATCGCGTCGACCTGCGTGTCGACCTCGTGGCGGAGCAGCGGCAGCGTGCGGAGCAGATCGATGAACCGCCCTTCGGCCGCGGCGCGCGACACCGCCGCGTAGTCGATGCCGATGGCCGTCGCGTTCAACCCGAGGCTGCGCACCCACTCGATGCTGCTCGGTGGAACGAAGAGGTCGCACGTGTGGCCCGCCGCCTGAAGCGCCCGCGCTGCCACCATCGCCGGCTGAACATCTCCCCGCGTTCCGAACGCCGCGATCAGCACGCGCATGGCGACAGTTCACGCAGTCGACGCCTCGATGTCGAGCCGCGAAGTGACCGGTCGACAGGACACTGGCCGGAATCACGCCAGCGCCATCGGGCTCCACCACAGAGGAGAGCGCCAGTCGTCACGCACAGTTCCACCGGGCACGTGACGTGCGAACCGCTTCCTCGAACCCCAACGAGGAGCCGAGATGCGAACGAGCCTTCTGACGATGCTGGTGCTGGTGGGCTGTGGCGCGCCGAAGAGCGACTGGCCGCAGAACCCGATGATGGCGCGCGCGGCGGTGCTCTCGTGCCCAGCCTCTCCTGCGAAGCAGGTGTTCGGCGCCGCCATGTGCCTGTGTGGCGACTACCTTGCGGTCGGTGAAGGCGCGTGGGTCGAGGGCGGAGCCGCGCAGCTCAACGGCAGCCTCGACGTCGTCGGCACGCACCAGTTCTCGGGTGACGTCATCGCGTACGGCGGCGTCAGCGGAGTGGGCGCACTCGACGTCGGCGGCAACCTCACCACGAACGGCCGCGTCGACGGCGTCGGTGACGTGAGCGTGAACGGCGATCTCTCGGCCGCCAGCGGCGTCTCGGGAGTTGGCGAACTCACCGTGAAGGGCACGCTCCGCACGCCCGAAGCCGAAGCGTGGACTGGCAAGGCGACCGTCGGCGCGAAGGGCGAGGTCACTCCGCTCTCCGGCCCGCCATGCACGTGTGGCGCCGAGCAGCGCCTCGACCTCGCGACCCTCATGGCCACCGCCATCGAGCGCAGCGACAACGAGGCCGCAGGCCTGTCGCTTCACGAGAGCGTCGGCGACCACGAAGTCACCCTCGGCAGCGGCAGCTACGTGTTCGATGGTGTTCAGACCGTCGGCGCGCACACCGTCACCATCGACGGCGCGGTCGCGCTGTACGTGAAGGGCGACTTCCAGTCGGTGGGCAAGACGGCGCTGAAGCTCACGCCCGGCAGCACGCTCGACCTCTTCGTCGATGGAGACCTCGACCTCGTCGGTGACTCTTCGTTCGGTGCCGGCGCGTCTCCCGGCTCGGTGCGCCTGTACGTCGCGGGCGAGCGCAAGCTCTCGTTCGTCGGTGGCCAGCGCGTCGTCGGCTCGCTCTACGCGCCGCAGAGCGACCTTCAGCTCGTCGGAGACTCCGCCTTCGACGGCTCGCTCTTCGTTCGCAACGTCGAGGGCGTCGGCCGGCTCGAGGTGCGCGCAGGTGGGCACGTGGTGGCCACGCCCGACTCGGACCTGTGCCGCGCACAGCCCGTGGTGAAGGGCATCGAGTGACCTTTCTGGTGACTGGGCGGCGAAAATGTGGCGCATTCCACCGC
>JBEOKA010000320.1:0-4860 GCA_040275325.1 Myxococcaceae bacterium
TTCTGTGAGGAGCCTCAACCGGTCTACTGGCCGGTTGAGGTTTACTTGATGACCTACGCCGAATATCTCGCCCGCGAGCGAACGAGCGGGGTCAAGCACGAGTATCTGCGCGGCGATGTGTGGGCGATGGCCGGAGGGACACCTGCGCACGCGCGCCTGAGTGCCGCACTCGCACGCAGCCTCGGAAACCGACTTCAAGGAAAACCCTGCGTTCCCTACTCGTCCGACCTGCGAGTTCGCATCGAGAGCACCGACCGCGCGACCTACCCCGACCTCACCGTCATCTGCGGGCCCGAGCAGCCCGCCTCCGACGACCCTGACGCCATCACGAACCCCACCGTCATCGTCGAAGTGCTCTCCGACTCAACCGAGCGAAGCGACCGCGGAGAGAAATTCGCGCACTACCAACGCCTCACGACGCTGCGCGAGTACGTACTCGTCAGCCAGGACGCTCAGCGCATCGAGGTCTTCCGTCGCGAGGGGTCGACCTGGGTGCTCTCCATCTCCGAGGCCGGCGCCACGGTGAAGCTCGAGTCACTCTCGCTCGAATTCCCCGTCTCTGAAGTCTACGCGCTGCCCTCCGTCACCCCGACGTCTTCGACGGCACCTTGAACGGAATCGTGACGGGCGGCGCGCCTGGGAGCATGCGCCCGCTGTGCTCCATGGCGGCCCACAACAACTGGTCGGCGCTGAAGTCGAACTGAAACGCCGCGCGCACGCCGAAGAACTGATCGGGCCAGTAGATGAGGTCTGACACGGCCGTGCCCTGGAACTGAGCCGTGAGCCAACGCAGGTAATGGTTGTGCTCCGCCGCCCCGTCGAGCGTCGCATTCATGACGCACTCGAGAACGGCGCGGGCTTCGGCGTACGTCAGATCGGGAACGAGCTGAACCGCTGGGCTCAGCGCGTCCCTGACGAACTCGGCCGTGGACATGGCGCCGGAGTAGGTCGTGAACTCACGCGCATCGAACTCGCGATTCGCGCGTCGATTCCACCGCTCGAGCATCACCGACACGTCCTCGCCATCGATGACGCTGCGCTCGATCTCGTCGCAGAGCGCACAGAACTCGCGCACCTCGTCATCGCTCGCCCGCTTGAACTTCAGTCGTTCCGGCACGCCCATGGTCGACCTCGTGTCCCCTCGAGAGTCCACGGTCTCTCACGCTTTTCCCGCGTGCGCCAAACCGCCCGGCGCAGCTCCGCTCACGGGCTGGTGACGTTCCAGCTCGCGTTGCTCATCTGCGTGACGTTGCCGGTCGACTGCTTGCCGTCGATGGTGACGTTGAAGTCGCCCTTGCTGTTGATGCTGCCGACGAGCTTGTTCTGCAGGTAGACCTGCCCGTCCTTCACGTCGAAGGTGGTGCGCTTCAGGCCGCCAGCCGTTCCCGGGCGCTGCACGAACTCGTTGATGGTGACGGTGCCCGACGGCGCGGTGTCGACCTTCTGGCCGTCGTTGAGGCGACCGGTGACGGCGGCTCCGTGCAGCTGGGTGAGGTTGCCCACCTGGCGCTGGCCGTTCAGCGAGACGTCGAAGGCACCATCGTTGCCCAGCGTGCCGATGTCGCGCCCGCCGTGCCGCACGCGGCCGTTGTCGACGGTGAAGGTGTCTTTGCCGAACGCGATGGTGCCGCTGTGGTGGCTCGCGACCGGAGCGCCCGTCGACAGGGTGCCCTCGAACCGCGCGCCCTGCAGGTCCCTGATGTTGCCCGAGGCGTGCCCACCGGGCTGACGATTGAAGCGAACGTCGAAGTTGCCCTTGTCGTTGATGGTGCCGATCTTGCGACCCTGGAACTGCACGTCGCCGTTCTTCACCGTGTACGTGTTGTTGTTGTGCTGAATCGTGCCCGACGGCCCCGTCTGCTTCGCGCCAGGCTTCGGCGTGGTGACGACGGGCTTCGTGGCGGGGCGGCGAGCGATCGAGGTCATGCCTGAAGGAAGCAGCGACCGTCGAAAACGTGCACGGAATCGTGCTCGAGACACCTACTCGCGGGTGACGGCGCGCAGCACCAGCTCACGGCGTTGCTCGAGCAGCTTCAACGCCACGGGCAACGTCAGGCGGTAGACGCCCCACGCGACCACGGCGGAGCCCGCGATGAGCCCCGCCGTCACCCACGTCGGGCCGTGTTTGCCCACGAGCTTCATCGCCATCGCGAACGGCGTGGTGCCAATCGACGCCGCACCAAGCCCCAGCATCGACGCGGCGAACGGCAGCTTGTCGCGCCGCTTCAGGTTCGCGTGGAACTTCACCGGGAAGTACAGCGACAAGAAGTTGCCCGCAGTGAGCAGCACTGGCACCAACGCCGCTACCGACAAGAGCGCGCAGAGGACGTCGAGCGCCGAGCCCGCGTGGAAGTACGGCACGTAGAAGCCCACGACGAGCCCGCCCATCACGAAGCCAATCGCGCCGTGCACCACGTTCTTCGCGCGCAGCACGTCTCCCACCGGCACTGGCGACGCGAGGAACACCGTGAAGCCATGCCCGTCGTACGCGAACGCGTTCTGCGAGAACGTCGACGACAACACGATGGCGCCGTACACGGTGAGCCCGCCCATCACCCACGCGTCAGCCGAGGCTCCGAGCAGGAACACGAAGAGCGACCGGCCCGAGAGCAGCTTCAAGAGAATCGACAGCACGAAGGGCACCGACGCCAGCAGCCGCGCGCGCGGGTTGTTCCAGAGGTCGATGGCCTCGCGCACCACCAGCGTCGTGAAGGTGCTGTTCGTCTTCACGAACGGGTTCGCAGCGCGCGAAGCCGACGAGATGGAGCCTCCCCGCCCCGCGTGCCGGTGAAATTGCAGCAACAGCCCCCACGCGACGACGAGCGCCACCAGCGTGAGCTCCACCGTCGCGAACGCATCGGCCATGGCGAGGTCGAGCCGCCCCGCCCAGTTCGCGCGCAACAGATGCCCGAACCACCCCGAGGGAAACCGCCCGAGCGCGAGCGCCGCGTTCTCGATGATGGTGTCTGGCACCGCCGACGCGCCGACCTCGTTGATGTGCAGCAGCCACTCGGTGTCGACGGCCGGAATGAACGACGCGACGACGAGGCTCACCAGAAAGCCGCCACCGATGAGCTCGGCGCTGCGCTGCTGCCGCAGCAGGTTCAGCATCACGTGCAGCCCGACGCGCGAGAGCGCCGCGTTGAACAGCACGTACGCGCCGAAGCCGATGATGACGAGCAGCCACGACTCCGGCGGGCGGTTCTTGAGATACCCGACGCTCGCGCCCACCACGGGCCCGTAGAACACGAAGCTGCGCGGCTCGAACAGGCTCGCCAACGTCGACACCAGCATCAGGCGAAAGCTCGAGATGGGGAACGCCGAGTACCGCGAGAGCTCGGAGTGGTCGTCCACTCCCGCCGACAACACCGGCCACGTCACCCACGTCGCGCTGGTGACGAAGAGCAGCAGCCGCACGAGGAAGTCACCCCACGCGTCCGACTGCGTGACGACCGGGTGCTGCATGAAGCCGTAGAAGGTGACGGCCAGCGCGAGCGACGGAGACGCCGAGAACAGAAAGGCCACCACCGAGAACCAGCGGTGTTTTCCGTCGCCGCGGTTGAGCCCGATGGTGAGCCGCAGCCGCCACAGCAGCACGAGGTGCTGGAAGAACGAGGGCGCCTTCAGCTCAGCCTGCACGCGCGGCTCCGTAGAACGAGAGCGACGCGTCTCTCGCCACCGGCACGCCGATGCGCTTCTCGAACACCGCCTCGAGCGACTTCACCTCGTTGCGCGCGATGAGCTCGGCCACCGGGCCTTCGTCGACCAGCGTGCCCGCGCGAATGATGCCGGCGTGCGTGGCGAGGCGCTCTGCAATCTCGAGGACGTGCGTGGTGAGCAGCAACGTGACGCCACGCCGCGAGAGCTCGGCGAGCAATTCCCGAATCACGCCGGCCGCGATGACGTCGATGCCTTCGAACGGTTCGTCGAGGAACACCAGGTCGGGCGCGTGCACGAGCGCGGCGGCGATGGCCAGGCGACGCCGCATGCCCTTCGAGTACTCGGCCACCAGCGCGCCGCCCTTGTACGAGAGCTCGGTGAGCGTCAGCAGCTCCTCGGCGCGGCGCTCCGACTCGTCGCCCGGCAGCCCGTGCATGCGCCCGCAGAACGTCAGGTACTGCCGGCCCGTGAGCCGCTCGAACAACGACAGCTCTTCGGGCACCACGCCGATGCGCGACTTGATGGCCAGCGGGTCTTTCACCGCGTCGAGGCCCAGCAGCGTGAGCGTGCCTCCGTCGGGCGCGTAGATGCCGGTCAGCAACGAGATGGTCGTCGACTTGCCGGCGCCGTTGGGCCCGAGGAACGCGTAGAAGCTGCCCTTCGGAATCGTCATGTCGAGGGCGTTGACCGCGGTGAAGTCACCGAACCGCTTCGTCAAACCCCTCGCTTCGACCGCCGCCGTCGTCACAGCGTGGTTCTACCCGAGGCATTCCTTCCCACCATCCGGCAGACGTCCGACGGTGGGCTGCATGGCTGATCATTTGAAGCCACAGGCCCCTTTCGGGTACAGGGTGAGACGGGCTGTCTCCTCGTTGGCCGACGAGGACGCCCCTGGGAGCCGTTCCACCATGTCGATGACGATGATGCGTTGGGTGATGACCGGGTTCGTCGTGGGAATGCTCGCGTCTGCGGGCTCGTCGTGTGGAGGTCAGCCGCCCTGTAACGCGACGACCTGTACCGGCTGCTGCGATGGGACCGGCAAGTGCCAGCTCGGCAACAGCAACACGGCGTGCGGGGCGCGAGCGCAGGCGTGCACCTCGTGCGGCCTCGGCCAGACCTGCATGTTCGGCGGCACCTGCTCGAGCAACACGGGCACGGGCGGCGGGGCGACCGGAGTCGGCGGCGGCTTCACCACGACGG
>JBEOKA010000321.1:0-6020 GCA_040275325.1 Myxococcaceae bacterium
TGTAGTTCGTGTTCTGGGCCGCGTCGATGCGGCGAGCCACGAACGGAACTTCGACCTGGCACTCAGCAGCGTCCGTCGCCGGCTGCTCCTGGCGCTGAATCTGGGGGCACTGGTCCTGGAGCATCGCGCCGTTGTCGACGCAGCGGTAGGTCGAGTTGACCTTGATGACGCCCGTGGCCGCCGGGTTGTAGCTGTCCCAGCTCACCGTGATCTGACCGATGCGGGTCTCGATGGCGGTGCGGGCCGTCTGGCCACACGACTCGAGGCAGGCCCGAGCGCTGGGGCCAGCGCCGCAGCCCTGGCACGACACGGGGCCGAGGCTGGCGACCTGACGCTCAGCGACGAACGAGCGCTGCTCGGCATCACCTTCGATGGCGTCTTCCACGATCACGCGGGGCGCGTCGCCCAGCTTGAAGTCAGGGTTGCCGATGTCGAGGTACTGCTTCGGGCGACCATTCGCGTCCGAGACGCCGTCCCAGATCACCCAGTTCGCGTCGCGGCGGTAGTTCGACTGCGCCGTGCGGGCCTGAGGAACGCGCTTCGACACGTAGCACTGCGCGTTGTCGACGAAGACGAACCGGCTGGTGTCGTACGCGACGCGCCAGATGCGCGGCTGACCGGTGTTGCACCCAGTGGTGACGACGAGGGCCGCCGCAACGGCGCCCAGAAGCTTCACGGAATTCATTATTTCCCCTTCGGTGGAATGGCCCGAAACAGCGGGCGGCGGTTTGTCCTACATGCAAAGCCAAGTCAACGCTTTCGCACCCCGTCTGACACGTGACCCTGATGGCAAGTGCAAAAGGAACTGCTCAGAGGTCGCGCGACTGAAGCACGAGGAACTTCAAGTACCTGCCCTCTGGGAACTGCAGGCGCATCGGGTGATCGGGAGGCTGATAGCGCTCCTCGACGAGCGTGAGATCGACGCCCGCGTTGAAGGCGCCCTCACGAACGGCATCGAGAAACATCTGCTGCGTGACGCGCGCCGAGCATGAGGCCGTGGCGAGCAGCCCACCGGGCCGCAGCAGCGCCAACGCCTGCCGGTTGAGCGACGCGTAGCCGGCCACGGCGCTCTCGACGGCCTTCTGGCTCTTCGCGAAGGCGGGCGGGTCGAGCACGATCAGATCGAACGTGCGCCCCTCGTGTTTGAACGACTCGAGCAGCTCGAAGACGTCGGCCGCGAGGAAGTCGTGCGTGGCGGGCTCGATGCCGTTGAGGGGAAAGTTCTCACGCGCGAGCGCGATGGCGTCGGCGTCCTGGTCGACCGAGAAGACGCTCTTCGCGCCACCGAGCGCGGCGTTCACCGAAAAGCCGCCCGAGAAGCAGAAACAGTTGAGCACGTCGCGGCCCTTGCCGAGCCGACGCAGCAGGAACCGGTTCTCTCGCTGATCGAGGAAGAACCCCGTCTTCTGTCCGGCGTAGACGTCGACGAGAAACTTCGCGCCGCGCTCCTCGATGGTCAGTGGGTTCGGAGCCGCCTCGCCCCACAGCAGCTGCCCGTTGCCCTTGTCTTCGTCGACGTCGGCGTCGTCGCGCCCCACCTCGTCGCGGCCGATCACACCCTTCAGCCCCGGCACCGTCTTCACCAGCGCGTCGACGATGAGCGGCCGGTACGGCGTCAGCCCCGCCGAGTACAGCTTGAGCACCGCCCAGCCCGCGTAGAGATCGATGACGACGCCCGGCAGCCCGTCACCCTCGCCGTGCACGAGGCGGTACGAGTTGGTTCCCGACAGCTCGATCAGATCGTGGCGCGCCTTCACACACCGGCCGATGCGCTGTTCGAAGAAGGCCTCGTCGATCTCCACCTTCGGGTCGAGCGTGAGCACGCGCACGGCGATGGCCGAGAACGGGTCGAAGTAGCCGCGCGCCACGAAGCGATGGCCATCGACGAGATCGACGACGCTGCCAGCGGGCAGCCGCGGAAGGCTCGCGAGCCCCTTCTTGAAGACCCACGGGTGGCCGGCGCGCAGATGACGGCCCAGCCCCGACTTCAGCTCGAGCCTCGCGAGGTGACTCATGAACTGCCTCTCTGCGCCCGACGAGCGCGGCCGATGGCGTCTGCCACCTCGCCGAACCCTTTTCCTTCGGGTGCGCGGGTGACGAACTTCGGCGGGTGCGTGAGCTGGTCGAACACCTGCTTCACGTTGGCGACCCCGATGGAGAGCGGGAACGCCTCGAACAGCGGTTGATCGTTGAACGAGTCTCCGACGTACACGAAGCGGCGCTCGTTCTTCTGCAGCTTCGTCTTCCACTCGGTGCGCAGGAACGCCTCGACCGCGGTGCGTTTGTCGAAGGGCCCGAGCCAACAGTTCACGTGCACGGAGGAGCGCACGGCCGTGACGCCGCGCTTCGCCAGGAACGCCTCGAGCGCATCGGCGCCCTTTGGGCCCAGTGACGACTCCTCGGCGTAGTCGATGGCGAGATCGACCTCGGTGGCCACCGAGTCCATCGACAGCCGGGCGCCCTTCACGGCGTTGAGCGCGGCGGTGACGTGACGCTGCAGGGTGGCGCGGTTCTTCAGCCGAACCCGGTCGGCCTCGGCGTACACCTTGTGGAGCCGACCCTTTCGCCGCACGTAGGCGAGCCCGCCGTTCTCGACGATGACGCCCGCGACGGGCAGTTGCCTGGCCCAGCACTCGCCCCACCCCGAGGGCCGGCCGCTCACCAGCACGACCTGCACGTCGTGCGCGCCGAGCCACTCGATGGCCCGCAAGGTCGATGACGTGAGCTGCCCGCGGCTCGTCAGCGTGCCGTCGACATCGGTGAAGACGGCGCGAACGGAGGAGAGATCGGCCTGGGTGAGCGGCAACACGCCGCTCTCATACCGCCGACAGGTTCGCCATGATCACGAGAAACTGCTCGACCTCGGCGCGCACGGTCTCGACGGTGACGGGCGTCTTGCGCAGCTTGCGCAGGAAGCCGTCGAAGTCTCCGTTCTTGCCGTACATGGCCTGCGCCACGCCCACGGCCTCGGTGAAGGCCTCGAACGCGTCGGCGTCGGTGCCCGCGTTCACGGCGCGCTCGAGCGTCACGCCCATCGTCGCGAGCACCTCCTGGTCGTGCTGAATGAGCAGCTCGCGCCGGTTGATGGCGTCGAAGTTGTCGCAGAACTCGACGAAGGGCTCGAGCAGCGAGAGCAAGTCGAGCTTGTTGAGCTCGGGGTTGGCGATCTCCTTGAGACGGGTGCGGAACTCGAGAATGGCCTTCTTGTCGTGAGCGCGCAGGGCCCGCCACGCAGCGGTGCGACCGAAGGCGTTGAGCTCTTTCTCGATCTGCCGCGCGTTCCACTCGACGTCTTCGGGCCCCGCCTCTGAGACCTTGTGAATGCGCGACCGCATGAGGCGGCGCAGATCGGCGGTGGTGCTGCGAACGACGAGCGTGGCAGCGAGCTCTTCGTCGTAGCCCGGGTCGACCTCACGGCGGCGGCAGTCGGCGAGCTGCTGGGCGGCGTCGAACACCATGGCGCCGATGCGATCACGGAAGCGGTAGCGGAAGCTCTGCAGCTCGGAGATCAGGTTCCACCGATCGCCCACCACCGAGGGGTCTCGCACCCGCATGCCAAAGGCGGTGACCTCGGCGCGAAGCTCGGTCGAGCCCCGCTGCAGCGCCGAGTCGACGCCCGCGTGCCGTTCATCGACCTCAAGCTCGCCTTCGGGAAACTGCGACGCCAGCTCGCCGAGCAGCGCGTTCACGTCGGCGATGGTCGAGCCGACGACGGGCGCCAGCTCTTCCCAGAGCGAGAGATCGGCCGAGGCGTCGATGGGCGCGTCTTCGTATTTGATGAGCTCGAGATCGCCGAGCTTGTCGATGGCGCGCGCAGCAGCCTCGAGCACACGACCAAGCCGTCCCGCAAAAGACTGATCACTCTCGAGCGCGAGCAGGGCACCGAGGCGGGGTGGGAGCAGCCGTTCCACAGCGGCTCAGACCATAAGATCGAACGTGCCCGGCCGCGAAGAAACGTGATGAGGTCGCGCGCACACATGCTGCGCGTTCGCGTCTTCGAAGACGGAAATGCCCGCTCGGGCGGCGAAGAGCTGCTCGAAATCAATGGACCGAAGTGGATCGACGTGCAGGAGCCCGACGAGCCCACGCTGGTCAAGCTCGCCGAGCGGTACGGCCTGCACAAGCTGGCGGTCGAAGACTGCATGCACCTCGATCAGCGGCCCAAGCTCGAGGAGTACCCGGGGCACCTCTTCATCGTGCTCCAGGGCTTCTCGTGCGCCGACGCGAAGCTGACCGACGTGGTGATGCACGAGCTGCACTTCTTCCTCGGGCCCGACTGGGTGATCACGGTGCATGAGAAGGCGCACCTCGCGATCGAGGCCGTGCACAAGCGGCTCGACGCCGACCCGACGGGAACGCTGGGTCGTGGGGTCGACTTCGTCGCGTACCTGTTGGCCGACGCGCAGGTCGACCTGGCCTTTCCAGTGATGGAGGCCTTCACCGATGCGCTCGACACGCTCGAGGACGAGATCTTCGAGTCGCCGAAGCGCGGCATGATGCAGCAGATCTTCGAGCTGAAGCGCACGCTGGTGCTGGTGCGAAAGGTCATGTCACCGCAGCGCGACGTCGTGGGCATGCTCGCCAGGCGCGGCATTCCGGGCGTGAACGAGCGCACCACGATCTACTTCCGTGACGTGTACGACCACCTCGTGCGCATCTACGAGCAGATCGACACCAACCGCGATCTGCTCGGCAACGCGATGGATGCGTGGCTGTCGGTCGTCGCCAACCGCACCAACGACATCACCAAGCAGCTGACGATTCTGGCGAGCATCTTCCTGCCGCTGTCGTTCGTGGTCGGCTTCTTCGGGCAGAACTTCGACGTGCTGGGCACGCCTCCGTTCTTCTACGCGATGCTGACCATCATGGCCGTCGTGCCGCTGGGCATGGTCGCGTGGTTCAAGCACAAGGAGTGGTGGTGATGCCGAGCGTCTCGTTGAACGGCCGCAGCTACGCGTACGAAGATCGCGGTGAAGGCACGCCGTTGCTGTTGCTGCACGGGTTTCCCTTCTCGTCGGAGTCGTTCTGGCCGCAGCTCGAGGCGCCGCCGAAGGGCTTTCGCGTCATCGCTCCGGATCATCGAGGGTTCGGCGCGAGCGCGTTGGGTGAAGGTCCCTCGACGATGGAGGCGATGGCGGAAGATGCGCTCGGGCTGCTCGACGCGCTGAAGCTGCCGGCCGCGGTGGTCGGTGGAGTGTCGATGGGCGGCTACGTGGCGCTGGCGCTCGCGCGGCTCGACCCGGGTCGTGTACGCGGGCTGGTGCTGATCGACACGCAGTCATTCGGCGATGATGAGGCGGGCAAGGCGCGGCGCGAGACGGTCGCGCAGGACGTGCTGGCCAATGGAGTGGCGGGGCTGACGGCGGGCATGTTGCCGAAGCTGCTGGCTCCCAACGCGCCTGCGGCGGTTCGATCGCGTGTCGAAGCGTTGATGCTGAAGCAGAAGCCTGAAGCGGTGGCCGCGGCCTCGCGAGGCATGGCGCTGCGCAGTGACGCCAAGCCGCTGCTCGCGAGGTTTGCAGGGCCGACGCTGGTGATCGTCGGAGCGCTCGATGCGATCACCCCTCCAGAGAAGGCGAAGGTGATGGCCGAGCTGGTGAGCGGCGCGCAGCTCGAGACCGTGGCTGAAGCGGGGCATCTGACGAACCTCGAGCAGCCCGAGGCGTTCAAGAAGCTGCTCGAGCAGTTCGCGACCCGATTCTGAGGGCGGATGAACTTCGTCCGGGGGGTTCGGAAGGCGGATGAACCTCATCCGAGGGTCGCAACGCCCGGATGAACTTCATCCGACGGGTCGGAACGCCCAGATGAACTTCATCTGAGGGGTCGCAAACACCGGATGAACTTCATTCGACGGGTCGGAAGGCCCGGATGAACTTCATCCGACGGGTCGGAAGGCCCGGATGAACTTCATCCGAGAGGTCGGAAGGCGCGGATGAACTTCATCCGACGGGTCGGAAGGCCCGGATGAACTTCATCTGAGAGGTCGGAACGCCCAGATGAACTCCATCCGCAGGGTCGCA
>JBEOKA010000322.1:0-6139 GCA_040275325.1 Myxococcaceae bacterium
GCGCGAACGCAGGCGCGGCCACCAGGGCAACCGCTGCTGAGAGAAGGGCGAAGGTACGATTCATGTGTTTCTCCGGTGTGGGGAACGTCGAGTCCGACCGAGCGCTTCTTCAAGCTTCGATCCAACGCCGGGAACCGTGAGGCAACGAACGATTCCGAAGAGTTGGGGGTGATTCAGAGTGTAAGGCCAGGAAGGAGTGGAGCGTGGAGCCCAACCACAGTGCGGAGGAGACTCCACACTTCCTGCGGCATCAGAGCCCGTTTTCGAACGACTCGTCGGGGAGCTTGATCAGGCCGCGGGGCCTGCGAGTGGCCGGTGCCGTGAACCGCACGTTCTCGACATGCAGCCGACCAACACCGGTTCCTCGCGGGTCGTTTTCGCGGCCAACCTGGAAGTACAAATAGATCTCGTTGGTGCCTTTGAGGATCACCCGACCGCTGTCATTTGGAGACCCACGCTGGAGCGTCTCCATCACCCCGATGTTGTAGGCGTTGACCAGGTAGCAACTGCGACCATCGGGCGTGTCATCGATCTGCTTGATGGCATAGCCATAGCCACGATCCTGCCGGAACTCGATGTCGGCTGAGGTCGGGTCGGTGTGCGCTTCGAGCTCTCCAATGTTCGGCAGACCATCACGGTCGTCGTCGTTCAGATCTTCTGCAATGAGCGGGTTGGTACCACCAAGGAACTCGACGAGATCTGGAGCCGAGTCGCCATCCGTGTCGGTGATGCAGCCGTCCGTTCCCAGCACGCGCTCTTCACAGTCGTTGAGCCGATCGCCATCGGTGTCGATGGCGGCGCTGCAGCCTCGCACCACGTCGATGTTCCCCGGCTGAGGCTTGAGGCCCATGCGAACCTCGACGCCATCGCCCAGACCGTCACCGTCGGTGTCGATCAGAATGGGATCAGTGCCGATGTTCGCCTCGTCCTGATCAGGAAGCCCATCGCCATCGCTGTCGACGAGACCGGCTGACGGCGCCTTCGTCGCACGAACCCGCACGTTGCGATTCATAGCGATGAACCGCTTCAGGCGCAGGGCTCGCTGAAGGGAGCCGTAGTTCAAGGTGCGAATGCGCTCGCCGATTCCGCCCTGGTTCGTCTCGAAGAGCTCGGTGCCACCGGCACGGGCGATCGCGTTCGCCTGGAAGCGAGCGATGTCGTCAGAGGCGCGACGCACGAGCACGGGCTGCACGGTGACCTCGCCAGCGTTGTGGCGAACTGCGAGCTGCCGCAGCGACTCGGTCACGCGGCCCAGCTCGCACTCGGAGCAACGCGGAATGTCGCCGGTCTGCGCGAACTGATCACACCGCCCGTCGATGCCGGGGTTGAAGGTTGGGTTGTTGCAGCTGGTGTCTTCGCCCAGCATCAGCAACACGACGTAGTAGCGCGTGCGGGCGACCTGCCCACGACACCCCGTCTGCATGTCGCCGCCGATGATGCTCTCTGCGAGCTTCAGCGGAGAACGCTGCGAGAGCGGGCCGGCCTCGTTGAACGCGTTGTACTTGGCGAAGGCGGTCGTCAGCGCCGTCTGATCAGACGTGAACGACCCCTGCAGACCGCTGGCGATGGAGTGGTAGCCGATGAGCCCGAAGCTGATGCCGGGGTTCGACTGCTGGGTGACGGTGTCGGTGAGCGCCTGAACGATCTCTTCGCGCAGCATCGTGTCGACGCCCGCCCCGCCCTCGACGGCGAAGAGCACCTTCACGGGAAACGCGTCGCCAGCTGCGATGGGTGCGCAGACCGTCGCCTCGAACTCGGCGCGATCGGGGCCTCCAGCACCTCCGGCGCCGACGGCGTAGAGGCCAACATCGGTACACCCAACGACGAGCGACGCCAGGACCAGCACGAGAAGAGCGCGCATGCGGCGGCGGACTCTAGCCCGACTTCTGGCGAAGCCACGTGTCTGACGTACGACTACAGCGACCACACCCACGCCAGCAGGTCGTTGCGCTCCTGCTCCGAGAGCTGATCAGCCCGCCCGTGCTTCGGAGCCCACCGCTCGACGGCGGCGCGAAGCGGAAACCGATCGTTCACCACCACGCTTCCGTCATCAGCCACCGTCAGCCCTGCGAGGCCCGTCGTGAGCATCGGGAAGACGTCCCACGCGCCGACGAGCGCGGGCGTGCCGAAGCCCTCGAAGCGCGTGTTCTGCAGCTCTGGGCGCAGGGGCATGAACCTGGGCGTTCCGACATCGATGAAGCGATCGCGCGTCGCGAGATCCTGATCCATCGTGAACTGAGGCGAAGGGTGACAGCTCGCGCACTCGGCTTTTCCTTCGAACACGGCGAGGCCGCGCCGAGGAGACCCCGTCTTTCCATCTGGCAGGGTGAGCTGCTCGACGGGAGCGCCGTCTTCTCCGACGAACGGGTTCGGCAGGGTCGGGATCAGCGAGGTGAAGATGGTGAGCGCCTCGATCTCCTCGGGGGTCAGCACCGGGTTCTGGTACCGGTTGCGGCTGCCGACGATCTTCGACGTCTCGCCCATCGAGTGGGTCGAGGCCGGCGTGAAGTACGGCGGCGTCTCGCGACTCCCGCGCACGGTGGTGGAGCGATAGATGCGCAGCGGCATCGTCTTCTCGAAGAGCACGCCTTCGCCATGGCCTTCGAGGTGGCACGCATCACACGTCATGGCGGTGCGGCCGAGATCGGCGAAGTACAGCACCTGGCCGAGCCGTCGGGTCTTCTGCTGGAGCACGTCGGTGACGGGCCACTGCTCGCGCCACACCGCCTTGCCCTTCGCGGCGTTCGTGACGTCGAGGCTCGCGATGGTGCCGGTTAAACGATTGAGCACGAACACCGTCTTGCGATCGGCCGAGAGCACGAGCGCCTTCGGGCCCGAGTGCAGTGAGAGCCCTGCCCTGCCCTTCACGTTGAAGTCCTCGTCGGGCCGAATGTGCGGGAAGCGTTCGGGCGGTGGCAGCGCGATCTCTTGAACCAGCGCCTTCGCCGCCTCGCCATCAGAGCGCGCCAGCTTCTTCGCGTCGATGACTCGCACGAGCCCCAGGCCGACGTCGGAGGCGTAGAGCAGGCCCTGCGTGTCATCGATGACGAGCGCTTCCGTCACGCCGGCGCCGAAGCCGAGGTGTCGTTGCCAGGCGAGCGCGCTCCCCTTCTGCGCGGTTGGGAGCGTGAGCGAGGCGACGCCGCCGTTCATGCTCACCTCCATCTTGTCGGGGTTGGGCCCGATGTTTGGCCCGATGCTCGACAGGAAGAGGCGCCCCAGCTTCGGCGACGCCACCAGCGCACGCGGCGCCTTCCCATTCATCACGTACTGGGCGTACTTCTGGGTCGTGCCGCCGACGATCGGCGTTCCGGGCTTCGGCTGCGCGCTGCCAAGCACCTTGCCCGTCGCGACCTCGAGCAGCTCGACCTCGCCGGTCTGCAGCGACCCCACGGCCAGCCCCGCCGACGTCATCGCCATCGCGCGCGCGTTCTTGGCGACGGGAGTGCGCCACTTCTCCGTGAAGCCGTTCTTCACCTCGAGGGCGCTCACGGTGTCGCGCGCGTGCTCGGTGACGAAGGCGAGCTCGCCCTCGATCAGAATCGACGCCGCCATTCGCGGCCCCTGCGCGCGAGTGACCACCGGCGCAGATGCCAGGTCGATCACCACCACCTCGGGTGAATGGAGATGGGTGACGACCACCGACGTCGCGCCCAGCGCCGCCACCGCCGAAGGCCCATCACCCACGGCGAGCGCCGTCACCTTCTTCGTCGCGAGCTCGACCACGTACACGCGATCTTCGGTCGTGCTCACGACGACCAGCGACTTGCCATCACCCGTCGCGGTCATCGCGACGAGGTCGGGGAAGCGGGTGTCGTTGATGAATCGCAGCTCGGTCTTCCCTTCGCCGCCTTCGAGCGAGGCCTCGACGATCGCCTCTGGCGCGAGGCCGAGCTCGACACCTGCCGGCAGCTTCGCGAAGGCGTGACCGTCATCGAACACGACGAGCGGGAGCGTCTTCGACGCGGGTGGGCCCAGCGTGAGCGCCTTCGCCTTCGAGAGCCCGACGCCAGTGATGGTCAGTGGAGTGCTGGTCGCGTTCGTGACGAGCCGAGGCCCCACGGTGAGGAGCCGCACCTGTGGGGCCGGCCCCGCGTCTGGAACCGCCGCAGACGAAGCGGTGTCGGCTCGTCTGCACGCCAAATCACAGAGCAGCGTTGCGCCAAGGAGCACCACATGTCGTCGCATTCGCGCCGAAGTACCACATGGGGGAACTGTCCACCCCAGTCCGTGGAGGGAAGTCCCCGCCCAACCAACGGCATGAGGCTGTCGTGTACTCCTTGACCCTTCGGCACGGCGTTCGCTTAACTCCGCGGCTCGACATGCGCTCTTTCCTGATTGCTGGCTCGTTGATGCTGATCGCGTTCTCGGCTGAGGCTGGTCCAAAGAAAAAGGGAAAGCCCGCTGCGGCTCCTGCTCCCGCTGCAGCGCCGAGCAGCCCCGCGCCCGACGCTGCGCCCGCTGCGGCAGCGGCTGATCCC
The DNA here is from genome assembly GCA_040275325.1 of Myxococcaceae bacterium. Lineage (GTDB taxonomy): Bacteria > Myxococcota > Myxococcia > Myxococcales > Myxococcaceae > Xiheimicrobium. The sequence continues at coordinate 4,482 of JBEOKA010000322.1, forward strand.
GGCGGTGGCGGCGGACCCACTGGTGTTCGTGGCCCCACGCGCATCGACTTCGACGACCGCCTCATTCAGGGCCAGAGCAACAAGTCTGGCGCTGTGTACCTGTACGATCGCAAGGAGCTGAAGGTGCGATCGATGATCAAGAAGCGCGACAACTTCCGCGACGAGATCGTCGGCTCCCTCTACGACACGTGAGCGCCTGCGGAATCCTCCGCGGTGTCGCTGCTGACGTTCTCTCTGTTCTGGTTTCTTGAAGGAGTTCTCACGTGAGTGGACAGCCCTCCGTCCTCCAGGTCGTGATCTTGCGCGACGGCCTGCTGGTAGGAACGGAAGTCTTCGTGCCCGGCCAGTACACGCTCGGCTCTGGAGACTCCGTCGACTTGAAGCTCGACGACGTGTCGGTGGCGCCCAGCCACGCGACGCTGTACTTCCAGAACGGGCGCGCGGCGATCCAGGACGCGGGCTCGGGCTCGGTGTTCGTCAACGGCCACCGCGTCAACGCCTGCGAGGTTCGCGCGGTCGACGAGATCGCCTGCGGGCCGTTCACCCTCAAGGTTCGCGTGCTCGCGCAGAAGCCTGCCGCGAAGCCCGCGCCGCCGCCTGAGGTCGCAGCGCTGCTCGGCAACCCGCAGCCGCCTCCGCCTGCGAAGCCGGCCGCCAAACCCGCCGCCTCGCCACAGACTCCAGCCCCCGCGAAGGCCGGCCCGCCAGCAACGGTCGTGTCTGCGCGGCGCATGACGACTCCTCAGAACTCCGACTCGGCAGTGACCGCAAGGGCCACACCCGCGCTGAAGGCGGTGCAGCCGATTCCGGTCGAGGAGCACGAAGAGAAGACCGAGAGCGTCGCGCTCGGCGCTGATTTCCTCGACCCGACAGGGAAGATCCGGCCCGACCCGCAGATGACGGTGCCTCTGATGACCGAGGAGCCGCCACCGCCGCCTCCGCCGTCGATCCCGACGCCTGCGGTGCGCGCACAAGCACCGAAGCCGGTCGAGCGTCCGGCTCCCGCACCAGTCACGCCGCCAGCAGGAGCGACGGCTCCAGTCGCGGCGTATGCCCCAGAGAAACGGAACGACAAACACGAGAAGAAGGCGTCTCCCCAGCCAGCGCGACGAGAGGGCCACCACGCACGGCCGACGCCGTCGATTCCTCCCGCGAGCGAAGGCAAGGGCCGGCCGCACCTCTTCGTGGAGCTCTACTGGGGCGAGACGCGCAAGTACGCCAGCTCGCACGATCGCATCGACCCGAAGAAGAAGCTGGTCGCGCGTGACGATGACAACGCGCCGCTGCCGCTGTGGGGGTTCGGTACCGAGGGCAGTGACTTCGTCTTCGCCGAGCAGCAGAAAGATCTCTTCCGCGTCTTCGTGCCTTCGACGGCGGCGGTCGAGCGTCGTGCCCAGGACGGCAAGTTCTACCCCGTTGGGGCTGAGTCGCTCGAGGTCGGGCCCGGCCAGCGCCGGTGCGTGACGCTCGGAACGGGCCACGCGGTGCGCTTCACTGGCGACAAAGAGATGACGCTGGTCGCGTACGTGCAGCCCGCGATTCCCCGTCCCTTCGTCAACCCGCTCAAGAACCTGCCGTGGGTCGTCATCGCGCTGCTCGGGCTCTTCGGCAGCGCGTTCGCCGCGTTCGCGGTGTTCGCCTACCAGCCCGAGTCCGCC
>JBEOKA010000323.1:0-4214 GCA_040275325.1 Myxococcaceae bacterium
CGTCGGTGAGGTGGGCCGAGGGGTCCCACGCGGCGAAGAGCGGGTCGATCTTCTCGAGCGGGCCGACGTCGAGCTCGGTCGAGCGCCGCAGCTCACGGCCGATCTCGAGCAGGTGACCATCGACCTGCTCGAGGTTCTGCTCGAAGCGGGTGAAGAGTGCGTCGAGGCGCGCAGGCTCGGCGACGAATTGCTCGGCGGCGAAGGCCGAGAGGTCTCCGTCCTCCTTCTTCCAGAGCGAAGCGACCTGCCGAACGCCCTGTTCGATGCGGGCGCGCTGGGACTCACCATGCGTGGCGATCAACTTCGCTTCGAGCGCAGCGAGGTCGTTCTTCACGGGAGCTTTCGCAGGAGCACCGGCAGTGACGGCGGCGGCGACGACGAGGAGCAGGGACATGGCGCGCACCCTCGTGAAGAGAAGGCGCGGTTTCAAGCAAGAACGCCGCTCGTGCAGCCGTCAGTCGTCGAGGATGAACTTGCGCGGGTTCTGCGCGATGCCGTTCACACGAACTTCGTAGTGAAGGTGCGGGCCCGTCGAGCGGCCGGTGTTGCCCATGGCCGCGATCAGATCGCCGCGCTTCACGTGCTCACCGGCCTTCACCTTGATCGAGGCGAGGTGGCCGAAGCGTGTCTTGATGCCGTAGCCGTGGTCGATCACGACCACGTTGCCGTAGCCACCCTCGAGCCCGGCGAACACCACCGTGCCGTCAGAGGGAGCGATGATCTCCTTGCCGTGCGGACCGGCGATGTCCATACCGGCGTGCATGACGCGCTCGCTGGTGTACGGATCGACGCGCGAGCCGAAGTCACTGGTCACCCAACCGCGGGTCGGCCACACCGAAGGCACCGAGGCGAGCAACGACTTCTGTCCCGAGAAGTAGGCCTGCAGCTCTTGAAGGCTCTGCTCTTGTCTCGTCGCTTCGGCAGACAGCTTGTCGAGCTTCGCGGCGAGGGCAACGGGCGACTCCTGGCCCGGCGTGCGAACGAACTGGTTGTCTGCGCTGCCTGCAGTCGGAACGGGCTCGGTCGGACCCATGGCGAGGTTTCGCTGGGGATCAGAGAGGAGCGTGATAGCGCGCAGCTTCTGGTCGAAGCGCTCGACGCGATCGAGCGTGCCCTGAACGTGGGCGAGCTGCTCGCGGATCACCGAAATCTCGCTCTTGAGCTTGAGGTTCTCGTCGCGAAGGCCCGGGTTCTCGTGCGCCTCGGTGACGACGGTGGCGTAGTGAGCGACCAGCACCGCGCCAACCACGAGCAGCAGCGACACGGCGACGACGGCCTGAATGACCCATGCGCGTCGAAGGCGGAAACGCCGCACCTCGGACTGCCGGTCGGGAACGACGATGAGGGTAAAGCTCTCGTTGGCCAACGCTCGGCCCTCAGCAAGGGAAGTGAAAACGGCGCGGCACCTTCTCCGAACCCATCGTCCAGTGCAACAGGAATTCGACTCCCGTTGATCAGGACAGCTTGTGGTCGATGGCGGTGTAGAGCCCTTGCTGAGGCGGCGCTCCGACCGCGATCAGGGGCTCGAGCCAGTTCCTGTCCCGTGATTCACCCGATGCGGGCGACGCAACGTTCGGATCAGGCGGGCACGGCGCGCACGACGATGACGGTGATGTTGTCGTCTCCGCCACGCTCGTTGGCGAGGTCGACCAGCTTCTTCGGAGCGTCTTTGAGCTCGGAGGACGAGATGATCTCTTGAATCTCTTTGTCCTCGACCAGGTTGGCCAGGCCGTCGGAGCAGAGAATGAAGGAGTCATTCTCTTCGAGCATGATGCCCATGACGTCGACCTGAACTTCCTCTTCGAAGCCGACCGAGCGGGTGATGATGTTCTTGTAGCGGGAGTGGCGGGCCTCGTCCGGCGTGATCATGCCGGCCTTGATCTGCTCGTTCACCAGCGAGTGGTCTTCGCTGATCTGCTGAATGAGGTTGCCTCGAACCAGGTACGCGCGGGAGTCGCCGACGTGGGCGAAGAGCGCGTGCTGGTGCTGAACGCAGAGGCTGATGACCGTCGTGCCCATGCCGGCGAGCCGGGGGTCTTCCTGGGCGGCGCGATAGATCTCGAAGCAGGCCTTCTCGACCGCCGCGCGCAAGAAGTCGGGCAGCGGCGAGTCCTGGAGCGAGGTCTCGGCCTTGAAGGGGCTGGTGGGCGAGTTGCGAACGCCCCTCAGCTCCTTGTCGATGGTCTCGACCGCGATACGGCTGGCGGTGCCACCACCTGCGTGGCCGCCCATGCCGTCAGCGACGACGAAGAGCTGAAGTTCATCGTCGATGAGATAGCTATCTTCATTGTGAGAGCGCTTGCGGCCGACATCGGTGAGCCCGGCCGACAACGCCTTCAATCGCACGCCAGCGGTCTTCGACACGCCGCGCAGGTTAGGCACATGAAACGCACCGGGCAAGGAAGCAAATTCACGCACTGCGCCGTTCCGTCGGAGGGCGAACATGGCGCTTGCGTCGCGTTGGCGCCGGTGCTTCGGCCTTCGCGGCGCTGGTGATGAGCACCTGCGCAGCGGCTCTGGCCTCTTTCGAGACCTCGACACCCGACAACATGCGGGCGAGCTCGTCGGACCGCGCGTCGAGCGTGCCCAGCACGTGCACCGAGGACTGAACGCGGCCCCCTGACAGGCGCTTCTCGATGCGCAGGTGACGGGCGGCGTGCGCTGCGACTTGAGGAAGGTGGGTGATGCAGAGCACCTGCCGATGCGCCGAGATGTCCTTGATGAGGCGACCCACGACATCGGCGACCGCGCCGCCCACGCCCGTGTCGACCTCGTCGAGCACCGAGACCGTCACCCGCTCGGTCGCTGCGAGCACGGCCTTGATGGCCAACATCACGCGAGAGGCCTCGCCACCCGACGCGGTTCTCGCCAGCGGCCGCGGCGGCTCGCCGGGGTTCGCGGTGAAGAGGAAGCGCACCTGGTCGGCGCCGAGCGGCCCGGGCGCGGCAGGGCTCAGCTCGACCGAGAAGCGCGCGTTCTTCAAGGCGAGCTTCGCGAGGCACTCGCCGACGCGCTTCTCCAACGCCGCGCCCGCCGTCTTTCGCGACGCCGTGAGCGCGGCGGCCTCGCGTGCGAGCAGATCATCGATGACGGCGAGCTCGCGCTCGACCTCGGCCCGAAGCTCGGCCCGGCGCTCGAGCTGATCGAGCTCGGCGACCAGCGCGTCACGGCGAGCGGGAAGCTCATCGACCGTGAGGCCGTGCTTGCGTGAGAGCGTCTTGAGCAGATCGAGCCGCTCTTCGACCTCGCGCAGCCGGCCAGGATCGAGATCGACGCTCGCCAGGTAGCGGGACAATGCCCGAGACCCCTCATCGAGTTCGACGAGCGCGGCAGCGAGTCGCTCTCTGACCGGAGCGACGGCAGCGTCGACCTTCTCCATCTCGGCCACCCGCTGGCTCGCCTCGCGCAGCAGGTCGCTCGCGCTCCCGTCGCGGGTCGACAGCAGATCGTCAGCAGCCTGCGCGAGCGCCTGAAGCTTCGCCGCGCCAGCCAGTCTGCGGCGCTCATTCTCGAGCGCGGGCTCTTCTCCGGCCTTCGGCTGCGCAGCCTCGAGCTCTTTCACCTGAAAGCGCAGGTACTCGACGCGGGAGCGCACTTCGCGCTCGTCGCCGCCCAGCTCTGCCAGCCGCGCCAGCACCGCCCTGCGACGCTCGAAGCGGTCGGCATACCTCGCCCTCGGCCCCGAGTCGGCCTCGAGGCCGCCGAACCGATCGACGAGCGCCCGATGATTGTCCTCGTCGTAGAGCGAGGCGTGCTCGAGCTGGCCAGCGATGTCGACGAAGCCGCGCATCACCTGCTGAAGCACCGAGACCGTCACCAGGCAGCCATTCACCCACGCACGCCCGCGCCCCTGTGAAGAGACGGTGCGGCGAACGAGCACCTCGTCGCCGGACGACTCGAGGCCACTCTCTTCGAGCCGCGTGGCGATCTCGGGAGAGAGCGAAAACACGCCCTCGACCGACGCCTCGTCACAACCCGCCCGCAGCATGCCCGAGTCGGCTCTGCCACCTGCGAGCAACAGCAGCGCGTCGAGCAACATCGACTTCCCCGCGCCAGTCTCTCCCGTCATCACGGTGAGGCCCGCGCCGAGCTCGACTTCAACCTCTTCGATCACTCCAAAGTTCTTCACCCGCAACGACCGGATCATGCCCGCCTCCTGATACTGAACACCCTATCAGGTCAGGCTGACATTGCGCGCTACCCGAGGACAAAGC
>JBEOKA010000324.1:0-10607 GCA_040275325.1 Myxococcaceae bacterium
GCGTCACTGGTGGTCTCGGTGCGGTGGGCGCGGCGTGAGCAGCGCAAGCGCGGGTTCGTCGCGAACTTCGTCACGCTGCGGCTGCGCCTCGACTTCTCGACGCCGATCGCTGGCCGCCCGCGCACGGTGTGGGTTCCCTTCGATGACGTGAAGGCGGTGGCGCTGCTCGAGCAGGGCGATGGCCAGCACTGCCTCACGGTCGACTTCACCGACGACGGCGCGTTGCTGCGCGAGGTGTTGGTCGCCTTCATCAGCGCCGACGAGCTGGCCGCGGCACGAAGGCTCGCGCGTGTGCTCGAGGGTGCCTTCGGACTCGGGTCGATCCCGCCCGACAGTCCGTACCTGTCGACCCTGAGCACCGAGCCACCCACGCCGTCTTCGTCGACCCCGAACGAGGGCGGCGAGGGCTGATCGCGCGCGAGAATTCTCCAGCAATCGTGAGCGGGTGGCAGTCGCTGCGCACGTCGAGCCGCGGGCATGGACCGTGCTCAAGCTCGTCGTATGCGCGCCCTGGCCCTCGTCGTTCTTTCGTGGTCGCTCACTGCTTCGGCATTCGAGCTGCGTACCGATTCGCAGGGCGACGTCGTGAAGTGGCAGAAGTCGCTGGTCTTCGTGCTCGACCCGGCGTTGTCGCAGAAGCTGGGTGACGTCGCCGCCGCGTCTGCAGTTCGCGCGGCGATCGCCGAGCTCGACGACGCCACCCCTGAGCTGACGGTCTCCGTAAACGACGGCGAGGTGCGCGGCCCCGGCTACGACCTCGCGCCGCAGGCGCAGAACCAGAACGAGATCATCGCGCTGACCGACTGGCCGTACACCGATGGCGCGCTGGCCTCGACCGTCGTCACCGTGAACGCGCGCACGAACGAGATCATCGACACCGACATCGTCTTCAACTGCGAACAGCACACGTTCAAGGTGCTCACCTCGCCGACGCCCAGCACGATGGATGTCGATGACGTGCAGAACACCGTCACCCACGAGATCGGCCACGCGCTCGGGTTGATGCACAACCCGATGGATGAAGACGTCGTGATGTTCCCTCGCGCCGCGGCTGGCGAGGTCGCCAAGCGCGTCTTGCGTGACGACGATCGGCACGGCCTCGAGGCGCTCTACGCGTCGGCGCCGGTCGTTCCCGAGCTTCCGCAGCAGCAGGTGGGCTGCTCGTCGTCGGGTGGTGGCGTCGCCTGGGCGATGGGGCTCGCGGTGGTGGCGGTGCTGGCGCTTCGTCGCCCGAAGGTGGCGCGGGTGCTGGCGCGGCGCTCCAATCGGCGTGGGCTGGTGGCGCTGGTGATCGCGGGGGCGAGTGGAGCGGCCCTCACGGCCGAGGCGCAGCCGCAGGTGCAGACGCCGGTCGGCGTGGTCGTGGTGAAGACGAAGGTCTGCCATCGCACCGCGGCGCTGCCAGGGCTGATCGTCACCACGATGGACGCCGAGCTCGAGGCCTGTGCGGCGACGTCGTGCGAGCGCGTCATGCGTGTGACGGTGCCGGGCGGAAAGCTGGGCGAGCTCGAGCAGTCGGTCGAGCACCACCCGGTGCCGGCGCTGGGCGAGCGGCTGGGCCTGGCGAAGAAGAACGGCCGCCTCGTGGTGTACCGGCTGGTCGTTGCCGAGGAAGCGTCACGTTTCAACGCGCTGTTGGTGAGGTCGGCCGCGCCCCAGCCGGCGTCTTCCGAACCCGCGCAGCAAGTGCAACCCGCTGTTTTGGTGAAGTGAGTCAGTGGCACCCGCCTTGAAGTCGACTGATCCGAGGAGTTCGCCATGCAGAAGCCAGCAGAAGCCCCCCGCCGAATCCTGATCGTCGACGACGAAGAGAACGTCTGCCACGCGCTGCGCCGCAGCCTTCGCAAAGAGGGCTACGAGCTCTTCTTCGGCAACGAGCCAGCGCAGGGGCTCGAGGTGCTGAAGTCGCAGCCCGTCGACATGGTGATCAGCGATCACCTGATGCCGAACATGACGGGGCTCGAGTTCTTGAAGCTGGTGCGCAACCGCTACCCCGACGTCATGCGCATCATGCTCACCGGCCACGCCGACATGCAGACGGCCATCGACGCGATCAACCAGGGCAACATCTACCGGTTCCTCACCAAGCCGTGGGACGACACCGAGCTCAAGGTGACGCTGTTCCTCGCGTTCGAGCAGCTCGATCTCGAGCGTGAGAACCGGCGGCTGCTCGCGATGGTTCGACGTCAGTACGATCTGCTCAAGTCGCTCGAGAGCGAGAACCCCGGCATCAGCCATGTGGTGCGCGACGCCGAGGGCTTCATCCTGCTCGATGAAGAGCCCGACTCGATGCGCTCGGGCATGGACTTGCGGGTGATTCCAAGCTGATGGCCCATGACGACCGGCGCCACATCCCCAGCCGTCTTGCTGGTGGCTGAATCGCCCTCGCTCGTCGCGCGCGTCGAAGATCTGCTGGAGCCGTGGGGGCTGCTCGCCATGCAGGCGCCACCCGAGCAGGCCTTGACGCTCGTCGACTCGGGGTACTCGCGGATCGTGCTCTGCGAGATGCACCACCACATTCGGCTGTACCTCGAGCGCCTGAAGGCCGTCGGCGCCGTGCCGATCGTGATTGGGCACCCTCCCGACGAGCATGTTGGCGACGTCGAGTACGCGGGCAAGCCCAGTGAGCTGATCGCAGCGGTGTTTCGCGCGGCGGGCATGCTGGCGGGGCTCGAGCCGAGCGGTGCTGATCGCGTCAACGAGTTCGCCCAGGCCATCGCGTCGAAGTTCACGCTGCCCGAGCTGGTGCGAGAGGCGATCGCGAAGACGCGAGAGCTCTGCGACGCCGACGGTGCCAGCCTGCTGCTCGTCGACCCCGAGTCCGGCGCGCTCTACTTCGACACCGTCGACGGCAGCGCCGCCTCCACAATCGAGCGCATCAAGCTGCAGCGAGGGCAGGGCGTGGCCGGCAAGGTGGCAGTCGAGGCGCGGCCCCGGCTCGTGCCTCACGCGAAGGACTGCCCCGACTTCGACCCCTCGTTCGATCGCAAGACGGGCTTCAGCACCGGCTCGATCGTCGCCGTGCCGCTGGTGCTTGCCGGTGACGTGCTGGGCGTCTTGATGGCCGTGCGGTCGGTCGAGCGGCTCGCCTTCACGCCGGTCACGCTGCATCGCCTCGTCGCCCTCGCGCCCCACGTTGCCATCGCCGTGCACAACGTGCAGATCACCACGCAGCTGCGCAGTTCGCAGAGCGAAGTGCTGCAGGCCAATGCGAGCCTCGAGCAGAAGGTGCGCGATCGCACCGATCAGATCAGCCGCGCCAAGCAGGAGTGGGAGCGCACCTTCGACGCGATCAGCGAGCCCATCGCGCTGCTCGACGGCTACGTCATTCGTCGAACCAACCAAGCGTATGCGAAGCGGGTGCGAATGCCCGTCACCGAGCTGCCGGGGAAGCGCTGTCACGAGGTCTTCGCCAACCGCGACACACCGTGCCCGCACTGCCCGCTCGGCAAGGGACGCGGCGTCGCTTTGACGGCCGAGCTCACGCTGCCCAACCCCAGCACCGCGAAGGACTCGCACGTGCAGCTGTCGGGGTATTGGTTGCACGACGACCCGAGCTCGGAGTCGGTGGTCGTCACCTACCAGGACGTCACGCACTCCCGCTCGCTGCAGGATCGACTGAGAGAGAGCGAACGTCTGGCGGCCGTCGGTCAGCTCGCCTCCGGCGCAGCGCACGAGATCAACAACCCGGTCGGCTTCGTCACCTCGAACCTGCGCAGCCTGCGCGGTGTCATCGACGAGCTGCGTGGCCCGATGACGGTGCTCTCCGACGTGATCACGATGGTGAAGGAGCGCCGGCTCGAAGAGCTCAACGAGCTCGTGCAGAGCCTCGACGAGCCCGACCTGCAGACCATCGAAGACGCGGTCGAGATGATCGACGAGTCCCTCGATGGCGCGCGGCGGGTGAGTGACATCGTGAAGGGGCTGCGTGAGCTCTCCCGCCTCGAGATCGGCCGAAGGGAGCCCGCCGACACGAACAGCTCGGTGACGCGCGTGGTGCGCACCGAGTTCGGCGATCAACCGTCCCACGTCGCGCTGGTGCTCGAGGCGACGGTGCCGGCCGACATCGCGCCGCTGCAGCTCGACCAGGCGTTGGGGCACCTCGTGAAGAACGCCCGCCAGGCGACGCCGCAGAAGCAGCACATCGTCGTGCGCACGTGGAGCACCGATGACGAGGTGATGATTCAGGTGCGCGACGAAGGCATCGGCATCGCCAAGGAGCACCTGCGCCGCGTCTTCGAGCCGTTCTTCACCACGCGTGGCGTCGGCAAGGGCATCGGCCTGGGGCTGACGGCGGCGTACGGCATCGTGCGACGCGCCGGCGGTGACATCGAGGCCGAGAGTGATGGGCCGAACCGGGGCAGCACCTTCACCATCAAGCTGCCTCGCGCGGCGGTGGCTCCGCTCGCGAACGTGGCCTGATTCATCCAGAGTGTGGGCGTGCGTCTCTGCCTCGTCTCAGTTCTGTTCCTGCTCTCCTGTGGAAGTCCCACGACGATGCCCGAGCCCGATCGCCCGGCTCCCTGCACGGAGACCGCGACACAGACCTGCGCCGGTGCCGTCTGTGGAGAGAAGACGAACGCCTGCGGCCAGCGCGTGAGCTGCGGCTCGTGCCTTCAGGGCCAGCAGTGTTCGGCCGGCCGGTGCGAGACGCCGATGCAGTGCATGCCGAACATGATGGCTGCGTGCGCGGGGCGAAGCTGTGGCGCGCGTCCAGACGGCTGCGGCGGCTCGGTGACCTGTGGAACGTGTGCAGCTGGCTCCACGTGCACCGCGGCGGGCCAGTGTGAAGGCAGCGGCGATGGCGGCGTGCAGGTCTTCACCTGTCCAGTGACGCGCAGCTCGGTCGACCGCGCAGACGAGTCTGGGCTGCTGCAGGTGCGGCTCATGTACGTGATTCCCAGCGATCTGCCCGACGAGTCGCTCGACGTGAACGGGCGCATCTGCACCTCGGCGAAGGCGTTCTCAGGCTGGCTCGGCACCCAGCTCGGTGGCCGCACGCTGCGCTTCGACACGAGCGGCGGTGAGCTCGACATCGGCTTCGTGCGGCTGAACAAGACGAACGCGCAGCTGCGCGGCACCGACAACGCGAACGACGTGAACACGGGCGTCGCCTACGTGCGTGAGCGCATCGAGCGCGAGCTCATCGCGATGAACCAGGTGAAGCCCGACAAGCTGTACGCGGTCTTCTACGGCGGCGAGAGCACCTACGCGTGCGGCGGAGCGGCGTATCCACCGGCGCTCGTCGGCTCGGTCATCGCGATGTACCTGAAGTCGACGATCGGCGGCGTGGCGTGCGAGGCGCGGCCGTGGGGCCAGTCGACGTCGACGCTGGGCTACTTCGACTGGGCGATGCTGCACGATCTGCTGCACGGGCTGGGCATCGTCCCGAATGGAGCGCCGAACCAGCACGCGTTCGGGCACGCCTTCGACTCGAGCGCGCCGCAGCCGCAGATCGATCTCATGTACTCACCGCGCGTCGGCATGAGCGACCCCTCGTGGGGCATCGACGCGCCGGGCGGGCTGGTGCTCGATCTCAACCGCGATGACTACTTCGCGCACGACGGAGGTCAGGTCGATCTCCGCCGCAGCGCGTTCCTCGAGCCGTTGCCGGTCAACGCCGTTCGGCCGCCGGGGTGGTGAGGGGCTCGGCCGCGTAGACCTCGCGCCCACCTTCACGGAACTCGTTCGACTTCTCGGCCATGCCCTGCTCGGCCATCGCGCGAACGTCTTCGGTGATGCTCATCGAACAGAACTTCGGCCCGCACATCGAGCAGAAGTGCGCCGTCTTCGCGCCCTCGGCCGGCAGCGTCTGATCGTGAAACTCCTTCGCCTTCATCGGGTCGAGCGAGAGGTTGAACTGATCCTCCCAGCGGAACTCGAAGCGCGCCTTCGACAGCGCGTCGTCACGGCTCTGCGCTCCAGGGTGGCCCTTGGCGAGATCGGCCGCGTGCGCCGCGAGCTTGTAGGTGACGACGCCGACACGAACGTCTTCTTTGTCGGGCAGGCCGAGGTGCTCCTTCGGCGTCACGTAACAGAGCATCGCGGTGCCGTACCAACCGATCATGGCCGCGCCGATGCCCGAGGTGATGTGATCGTAGCCGGGGGCGATGTCGGTGGTGAGCGGCCCCAGCGTGTAGAACGGCGCTTCGCCGCACACCGCGAGCTGCTTCGTCATGTTCTCGCGAATGAGGTGCATCGGCACATGACCGGGGCCCTCGATCATCGTCTGCACGTCGTGCTTCCACGCGATCTTCGTCAGCTCACCCAGCGTCTCGAGTTCGGCGAACTGCGCCTCGTCGTTCGCGTCGGCGATGGATCCGGGACGCAGGCCATCTCCCAGCGAGAAGCTCACGTCGTACGCCTTCATGATCTCGCAGATCTCGTCGAAGCGCGTGTAGAGGAACGACTCCTGGTGATGCGCGAGGCACCAGCGCGCCATGATCGACCCGCCGCGTGAGACGATGCCAGTGACGCGCTTTGCGGTAAGGGGAATGAAGGGCAGCCGCACGCCCGCGTGAATCGTGAAGTAGTCGACGCCCTGTTCGGCCTGCTCGATGAGCGTGTCGCGGTACAGCTCCCAGGTGAGCTCTTCGGCCTTGCCGCCGACCTTCTCGAGCGCCTGGTAGAGCGGCACCGTGCCGACGGGCACCGGGCAGTTGCGCAGAATCCACTCGCGGGTCTCGTGAATGTTCGGCCCCGTCGAGAGATCCATCACCGTGTCGGCGCCCCAGCGAATCGACCACACCATCTTCTCGACCTCTTCTTCGATCGAGCTGCTGACCGCCGAGTTGCCGATGTTGGCGTTGATCTTCACCAGGAAGTTGCGGCCGATGATCATCGGCTCGCTCTCGGGGTGGTTGATGTTCGCGGGAATGATCGCGCGGCCGCGGGCGACCTCGTCGCGCACGAACTCGGCGGTGAACTCCTTCGGAATCGACGCGCCGAACGACTCGCCCGGGTGCTGGGCGCGCGTCGAGGCGAGCTTCTGGTTCTCGCGCAGGGCGATGAACTCCATCTCGGGGGTGATCTCACCGCGCCGCGCCGCGTGCAGCTGGCTCACGTTGCGACCGGCCTTCGCGCGCAGCGGCTTGCGATCGAGCTCGAAGCGCAGGGCGGCCAGGCGAGGATCGGCCAGACGGGCGCGCGCAAACTCAGACGACGAGCCGTCGAGCTGTTCGACATCGGACCGCTTCGCCACCCAATCACGCACCACCGGCACGCCGCGCCGCAGATCGATCGCCAGCGACGGATCCGTGAACGGGCCTGACGTGTCGTAGAGGCGAATCGGCGGGTTCTCGGTGATCTTCCCGTTCGCGTGGCGGGTCGGCGCCTGGGTCACCTCGCGCATCGGCACCTTCAGCTCGGGGAACCGCGTGCCCGAGACGTAGATCTTCTTCGACTTGGGGAAGGGCTCGCGCGTGATGCCAGCGAGCGCAGACGAATCGACGGACAGCTTGGTGTGGTTGGCCATGAGGCACTCCCTCCGCCGGTGTGAACCGGGTCAGGTTCGGCGGGTCGACCGCAGGCACGGTCCTCTCAGCCGCTGGCCCACGCTTGGGAGGCGGCTCCCCGGTACGCGCAGCCACCTAGCACAGACGGGAAGGGGAACGCTTCGTGCACATCGTTCGGGTGTGAGGTTGGGAGCGGCCGCGGGCGTGGTGTCGGTGTTGCTGGCTCAGGCGCCGGAGGTCACTGATTCGCTTGGAGCCGCGCTCGCTCGGGCGCAGTCGATGTGGACGAAGCAGGCAGCGGGCGGAGAGACGACGGTGCTCGCCTATGACCGCGGCGTCACGGCGCTGGTCGGGCGCGCGACGGAACTCAGATCGAAGCTGCTCGAGGCGCAGGTGCGCACGCGAGAGCTCGCTGCAGCGACGCGCGCGCTCCAGTCGGTGCCGGGTGACGAGCTGAGTGGAGTGGGGAAGGTGAGGCACTTCGAGCGAATCGCCGATGCAGAGGCCGCGGAGTCGAAGCTGCGCGCCGACGTGGTGAAGACGTGTCGAAGCGCCGCCGTGACGCTGGCCGAGCTCGAAGGGCGGGTGAGCGGAAAGATCGACACGCTCACGATGGCGCGGCAGGTGTGTGGCGCCGATGGTGGCACCGGCTCGCTCTGCGCGAACGTGCCGGCGGCGCTCGCGATGTACGAGGCGCTCCAGGTCGCGGCGAGGCGTGAGGCGGGCGCGATGAGTGCGCTCTGCTCGACCGCGTGGTGATCACTTCTTGCGGCGGGTCTCGGTGCCGCCGTCTGGCAGCAGCAGGTGCTCTTCACGCGGCGTGGGCATGCGGTTGATGGTCGGCGGAGGCCGCATCGGCGCCTGGTTCACGATGACCGGCCGCGTGTTGAGGTCCGCGGTCCCTGCATCGAGCGGCGCCTGCTCGGGCGCAGGGTTCGGCTGGTTGAGGACCACGCCCGTGCGCGGCTTGTCGCCAGCAGGAGGTGGGTTCGCGAACACGGTGCTGCCGAGGAGCGCGACCGAGGCGATGCGGGCTGCACGCTGCTTTCGTTTGGCCATGCGCAGAGCGTACTGGATCGCGAGTATTCGATGCCCGCGAAGCTACTTGCGCTTCGGCCGCTCGATGCCGCCGTCGGGGAGCAGCGTTCCCACGTCTTCGACTCGCATGGTGTTGACGATCACGGGCGACGCCGTGGGGAGTTCGACCTCGGGCTCCACCGCGCCGGCATCGACGGGCTTCTTCGGACTCGGCCGGTTCATGACGGGCTTCTTCTCGCCGACCGCAGGAGGTGGGTTCGCGAACACCGTGCTGCTCAACAGAGCCACTGAGGCGATGCGGGCTGCACGCTGCTTTCGTTTGGCCATTTGCGCAGCGTACCGGAGTTACGGGTGAGGCGGAGTCTGGTCGACCACCGTCCAACTGCGTCCTGCTGGGCGACCCCTTCGTCTTCGAGAACCGCAAGAAGGGTTCGCGACACATGGCCTTCGTGGCCGACATGGCCAGAGTAGGTACGTGGTGATCGTCACGCCCTTCGGTCTCTGACCCACGCACTTGCTTGAAATCGACGCGCTGATCGGGTGGCCTCCGCGGTGCCGTTCAACCAGTACCGGGGGTCACCACACATGCCAGTTGCGATCATCCGCGAGGAGTCGAGCCTCGCTTTGCATTGGGAACACATCGTCTACACGCTGGCTCGTCTGTCAGCGCACCCGCTCGGCAAGCCGTTCGTGGGCGACTTCAAGGCGCTGGAGAAGCGGCACGCCGCGGTCGAGGCGGGGCAGCGTGGCGTGTGGCGTGACGAGGTGCTCGCGCAGGCCGCGGTCGACGCCGTCGACGACACCCTCGATGACGCCACGCGCGAGCTGAGCCGCCAGCTGCGCTTCGTCGATGGCGATCGCAGCGCGCGGGTGAAGCGCTACTTCCCCAAGCCCGCGACCCGGTTCACTGCGCTCGGGTTGCAGTCGCAGATCGAGGCGCTCGCCTCGTGGCCGCAGTCGCTCAAGGCCGAGCCCGAGCCCGTGCTCAAGAAGCTCGCCGCCGACGTTCAGGGCGCCATCACCGCCGCCAAATCGGTGCTCGATGATCGCATCGCCGCTGCTGCAGCACGCGCCGATCACCGCGTGCGCGAGATCGTTCGTTTCTCGGACGATCACAACCGCCTGCGGCTGGCGACCCATGCTGCGTTGACCAGCGCAGGCGTGAAGGCGTCGCTCTCGCGCGACTTCGCCGATCGGTTCTTCCGCCGCGAGTCGCGCGAGTCGGGTGATCCTGAGGTGGTTGCTCCTCCGAAGCCCGCCTGACGAGCTGCCGTGCGCCGCCGCAGGTCCTTGCTGCGCGCGGTCCCGAGGTTCTGCAGGTGTCGGAAGAGGCTCCGGGAGGGCTCCCGGGGCTTCTGCGGGCACACCGAGAAGCCCGCTTTCTCGAGCAGCCAGCACCTGCGGGCGTCGTGAGTGACTCGGGGTGGCTGAGTGCAGCAGCTGCGGCACCGCGAGGAGCCTCCCGCTTCGAACAGGAGGCCATTTCAGGTCGATTCTGCTCCAGGGGACCATGAAGCACGGAGCCACCTCGTCGTTTCGCGCGGTTCGGCGATGTCAGACTGGTCCGCTACGACTGCGGTCGCCATGACGACCCGCACGCCCGTCTTTCAACTGCCCGATGACTTCTGGAGCCACACGCCGCGCGACCCGAACGACGGGCGGCTCTCAGGAATGCTGGGCATCAACGGAACGCACTTTCACGTCGAGGCGCTGCCGGTGACGCGCATGCACGGCTACCAGGTCGGCGCGGATCCCCTCAGCGAGAGCCGCCTCGAAGGGCTCATCGCCGAATTCAACGTGCCGGGCTTCGAGACGGTGCGCATCAACGATCGCGACTACGTGCTCGTCATCACTCCGGTGGCCCGTTGAGCACTCGCGCCCGCGGGAGCACCTGCTCCACCCCCTCGGCTTCGTCTGCGTCGGTCAGGAAGAGCTCGAACGAGTCGAGGTGCGCGAACGCCTGGGCGTTGGCATGCACGTCCCCGGCGTGAAGCCCGGGGCCCCAATGCAGCACCTTCAGCGCCGGGAGCAGGCCGCCTTCCAGCAACGCGTCGAACACCTCACGCTCCTGCGTCGCCACGGCCGGGGCCTGCTCGAGCGAGAAGTCGTTCGGCG
>JBEOKA010000325.1:0-19639 GCA_040275325.1 Myxococcaceae bacterium
CCTCGGCGCACACCCGCGCGCCGACCAGTCCGGCCACACGCACAGACTCGCGGCGACCTGTTCCCGAACACGCGCTCCGAGCTGATCGACGGAACCACACCCTCGAGCCGACCTGTTCCCGCGCTCGCGCTGCCAACTGCACGGAACCCGACGCACAGCTCGCGCCGACCTGTCCGCTCACGGAACCTCAGCGCACAGACTCGCGCCGACCTGTTCCCGAGCACGCGCTCCCAGCTGATCTCCGGGACCCGACGCACAGCTCGCGCCGCTCACGTGCAACCTCGAGCGCGTGCGACCGTCGCAGGGGAGCGAAGCCGGTACGCGCTTCTGGTTGCGGTACGCGTGAGGCTGGTGTGGGCTGCCGCTCCCCGTGCTCCTGCTCATTCGACGACTCGCCACCGTGGCCGCGGTGCTCCTCGCCTCTGCCAGCTCTGCCACCGAAGCCCCGAAGGAGCCGGTGAAGGTCTTCATCGGCGTTCACGTCGTCGACCTGCGCAGCGTCGACGTTCGCGCGCAGAGCTTCTCCGCCGACTTCTACGTCTGGCTGCGCTTCAAGGCCGACGGCATGGACGAGGCGCGCATCGCGGCCGTCAGCAACCTCGAGCCGGTCAACGGCAAGTTCGACTCGAAGGAGCTCATCGACGACAAGCTCGTCGGCGACGAGAAGTACCTCTGCTACCGCGTCACCGGCACGTTCTTCTTCGTGCCCGACCTGCGGAACTACCCCTTCGACAAGCAGACGCTGCCCATCACACTCGAGAGCACGTCGCTCGAGGTCGACGAGGTGCAGTTCGTCGATGACCGCGCCAGCTACGAGCGCTCGGGCGGCAAAGAAGACCGCTGGGGCCTGTCTCCGACGCTCTTCGTCCCCGACTACTTCTTCCTGAACGTGCACCGCCGCGTGTTCGAGGGCAGCTACCCGACCGACTTCGGCGACCCGAGCAAGGTGAAGTCGGGCACTCGGTACACGCGCTTCGCCATCGAGCCGGCGTTCGAGCGCGAGTACTGGAGCTACGCCTTCAAGATCCTCATCCCCCTGCTCATCATTCTCGCGATGGCGTACCTGGTGTTCTTCCTGCCGCCCGACCAGCTCGACACAGCGGCGTCGGTGGCGATGACCGCGCTGCTCTCGTGCATGGCGTACAACGTGGCCGTCACGCAGAACATGCCCGAGATTGGGTACCTGGTGCTGTCAGACAAGTTCTTCATCGCGACGTACGTGCTGCTGTTGCTGACGCTGGGGCAGACGTTCTTGTCGTTCAAGCTCGACGCGAGCGGCCACCCCGAGCGCGCGCTGAAGGCCGACAAGACCGCGCGCATCGCGTTCCCGATTCTGGTGGCGGGCATCTTCCTCTTCTTCATCTCGGGCGTGTGATGCACCTGTTGGTCGTGATGGCAGTGTTGGCGCAGCCGGTCGACGTGACGGCGGAAGCGCCCGATGCAGGTGAGGCGCTCGTCGCTGATGCAGGCGTGGTGGAGTCCGCAGACGGCGGTGAAGGAGAAGACGAGCCAGACGACTGGGCGCACGGAGACCACCTGACGGGTGAGTGGGGAGGCGCCCGTGGGTGGCTCGGCGCGCACGGCTTCACCTTCGACCTCGTCTACGCCGCCGAGGTGTTTGGCGTGGCGCCGCCGACCGGTGATGCACCGGCGCTGGCGAACGGCCACCTCGACGTGGCGGTCACCATCGACTTCGAGGCCATGGGCCTGTGGAAGGGCGGCAAGTTCTACGTGCTGGGCCAGAACAACCACGGCACCGGCATCAACGCGGTGGTGGGCAGCGTGACCGAGATCTCGAACATCGAGGCCACGCCGTACACGCAGCTGGGCGAGTTCTTCTACGAGCAGAACCTGTTCGACGTGGTGCGCTTCCGCCTCGGCAAGCAGGACGCGAACCGCGAGTTCGGCACGCCGCGCTTCGGCGGCAACTTCATCAACAACAACTTCGGCATGCTGCCCTCGTCACCGCTGCCCTCGTACCCGACGAACGGGCTCGGCGCGGTGGTGGTGGTGAACCCGGTGCGGTGGCTGACGGTGAAGGCGTCGCTCTTCGAGGGCAAGCCGCAGGTCGGCAGCGTGGGCTTCGACTCGGCGTTCGTGAAAGACGCGGGGCACTTCATCATCTCGTCCATCAACTCGACGCACCGGTTCGGCCGTGAAGGGCGCAACAACGGCACCACGACGCTGGGCTTCTTCCGGCAGCAGGGGCAGTTCGAAGAGCTGAACCCCTCGGGCGCCTCACCGCGCACGTTCAACGAGCTGTGGGGCCTGTTCGCGCAGCACGACGAGCGCATCTATTTGAACGACGACCTCGACGACCCGCGCTGCTTCACCATCATTCCGCGCCTCGGCTGGGCGCAGCCCGACCGCTTCAACATGTCGCTCTTCCTCGGAGCCTCGCTCGCCTTCCACGGCATCGGCATGCGTGAAGACGACACGGTGGGCATCGGCTTCGGGTACTTCACGGTGAACAAGCAGGCCAACGGCACGCCGGGCCAGGGCTCGGAGTTCTTCGTCGAGGCGTTCTACAAGTTCCGCATCACCAAGTTCATGAGCCTGCAGCCAGACGTGCAGTACTACCGAACGCCCGGCGGAGACGGCAAAGACGCGCTGCTCGTCGGCACTCGGCTCAAGTTCAAGCTGTGACGACCTGAGCCGACCCGCAGGTTCGGACGGGGACCCGAACCTGCGAGCCGCTCCCCCACTTCGCTTCGTCGCGCCAGCTCGAAAAGGAGCCGGCGTGTGGCAGTCGAAGAAGCCCGCTCCGTTACTTCACGGCCTTCACGCGCGGGCGCTTCTCTTCGGCCTCTTCCATGTCGGGCACGGCCTGCATCACGGGCGCCTGGTTCTTCACGCCGTGCTTCTCGAGCACCTGCTTCTCGATGTCGGCCATCACCTCGGGGTGCTCCTTGAGGTAGTCCTTCGCGTTCTCGCGGCCCTGGCCGATGCGCTCGCCCTTGAAGCTGAACCACGAGCCCGACTTCTCGATGATGCCCGACTCGCTGGCGAGGTCGACGAGGTCACCCTCACGCGAGATGCCGGTGCCGTACATGATGTCGAACTCCACCTCCTTGAAGGGAGGCGCGACCTTGTTCTTCACGACCTTCACGCGGGTGCGGCTGCCGACGACGGTCTCGCCGTTCTTGATGGCGCCGATGCGGCGAATGTCGAGGCGCTGCGAGGCGTAGAACTTGAGCGCGTTGCCGCCCGTCGTCGTCTCGGGGTTGCCGAACATGACGCCGATCTTCATGCGAATCTGGTTGATGAAGATGAGGCACGTCTGGCTCTTCGCGACGGTGCCCGTCAACTTGCGCAGGGCCTGGCTCATGAGGCGGGCCTGCACGCCCATGTGCGCGTCGCCCATTTCGCCTTCGAGCTCGGCCTTGGGAACGAGCGCGGCGACGGAGTCGATGACGAGGCAGTCGATGGCGCCCGAGCGCACGAGCATCTCGGCGATCTCGAGGCCCTGCTCACCGGTGTCGGGCTGCGAGAGGAGCAGGTCGTCGGTGCGCACGCCCAGCTTGCGCGCGTAGCCGATGTCCATCGCGTGCTCGGCGTCGATGTAGCCACACACGCCGCCGCGCTTCTGCGCCTCGGCCACGATGTGAAGACAGAGGGTCGTCTTACCCGACGACTCCGGCCCGTAGATTTCGACGATGCGGCCGCGCGGCACGCCGCCGACGCCGAGCGCGATGTCGAGCGAGACCGAGCCCGTCGGAATCGTGGTGACGTCTTTCGCCATGGGCTCGTCGTTGCCCAGGCGCATGATGCTGCCCTTGCCGAACTGCCGCTCGACGGCCTGCAGCGCGAGCTCGATTGCCTTTTCCTTCTCCTGATTCATCGCCATGACTGTGCTCCCCTCGGGGTGGTGGAACCTGAACGCCTGTTTCGTATCAGACATGGGCCGTCATAGACCAGCGGTCTGACATTCGGCTCGAACACGAGTGATTTCAAGCTGTTGACGGTGTCCGCCTCGCCCACGCCCGAGCGTTGGGCGCCGAAGTCGCTTCCGAAGGCGCGTCACCGCGGAGGCCCGACGTGATCACCAACGATGGCGAGCGCCCCTGCTCACTCGTTCCATGAGATGGCAAGACTGACGGCGCCGGGAAGCACTCGAGCGGACTTGAGTTGCTACGTACGACGAGGCCAATAGACCTGTACCAGGGAGACGCGGCGAACCGGAATCGAGTTCAGCGAACTCCGGCAGGCCAGCCAATCGTCGCATCACATGGCCCACCACAGACGACGGTCGGGTCAGGCGTTGGCTTCGGCGCCTGGCTCACCGCAACTCCAGTCACCACGCCGGCCACGACGACGGCAGCGACTCCGGCCCAGACGTACCAGCGCGCGTAGAGCGGCGTCTCTTTCACACTCCGCTTTCCAGCCAGCTCGAGATCGAGATCACTGTCACCTTCGGGCGTGAGGTCGACGGCCACAGGCTTGTCACTGCCCACCTCGAGCGCGACCGAGATGTTCTGGTCGACCCCTGCCACCACCTCGACCGTCTGCGTCTTCGCTTTGAACCCCTCGGCCGCGACCGTCACCTCGTGTTTGCCGGCATCGAGCACCTTCGACAGCGGCAAGCTCTCGGGCAGCGACCCATCGATGGAGCCAGTCGCGCCCTCGGCCGAAGACTCCACCGCCACCACCGCCCCCGTCGCCACGAGCGTGAAGCTGAACTCGTTCTTCTTCGCGGCCACGACGGTGACCGTCTCGGTGAGCGTCGCGTACCCGGGCCGCTCCACCTTCAGCGAGTGCTCGCCCGCCTTCAGCGTCTTCTCCTCCATCGGCAGCGGAATCGGCGGCTCACCATCGATGCTCAGCTGCGCACCCGCGACCGGCGCGGTGAGCGTCACCACCAGCCCCGTCTTCCGCGCCTTCTTCTTCGGCGTCAGGTCGAGCCCCTCGAAAACCTGTGCATGGGAGCAGAATGAAGCGACGATGAGGGCGACTCCCAGCGGCCGTGCGAGTCTCATGTCACGCAACAGTAGGGAGGCGCTCGCAGTGGGTCAAACGTCCTTCGCTTCACGTCTCTTCCTGATGTGCGTGCTCGTCTCTGCCTGCCCCCCTTCCCGCTCGGCCATTCAGGTCACCGTCGAGGTCGACCCTGCGGTGAAGAGCACATGCTTCACCGTGGTGGCGCGCGGCGCCGATGGCAGCGAGAGCGTCTCGGAGCCCGTCGCTCGCAAAGACCGCATCGTCGTCGCGGTGTACTCGAGCGCGAAGCTCGACGGCGTCGTCACCCTCACCGCGCGTGGCTTCGTCGGCAAGGGCTGTGAGGCGCCACAGGTGCTCAACGACGAGAGCGAGCCCGGCACTGGAACGTTCGTGAAGGACGAGGTCTCGACGGTGACGCTGGCCGTGGGAGCACCGTCTCCCGCGCTCGACGCCGATCGCGACGGCTACCGCGCTTCGCTGAAAGACGGCCCCGACTGCGCCGATACGAACGCCGCCATTCGGCCCGGCGCGACCGAGGCGTGCAGCGATGGCGTCGACAACGACTGCGACCTGCTCACCGACTGCGCAGCGCCGACGTGCGAAGGCTCGAGCTGCAACGACGGCATGCTCTGCACCACGCAAGACCGCTGCAGCCAGGGCACGTGCCGTGGCAGCGCGGTGCAGTGCTCGGCCGGCTCGGGCCAGTGCGCCGCGGCGGGCGTCTGCAACCCGGCGACCGGAGCCTGTGTCTTCACGCGCGTCGACGCCGGCACCTCATGTGACGACGGTAATCCCTGCACAGGCCCCGATGTCTGTCTCGTCGATGGTGGCTGTGCAGCCCAGACGACCATGGCGTGCGCGACACCTCCCGGGCCCTGCTTCGCTGCCGTCGGCGCGTGCATGGGTGACGCGGGCTGCGTGTACGCTCCGCTCGACGCGGGCGCGGTCTGCAACGACGGCAATGCCTGTACAACGAGCGACCGATGCTCGGCGAACGGCTCCTGCGCAGGCACCACGGTGACGTGCGCGGCGGCGCCCGGCCAGTGCTTCGCGACGTTCGGCACCTGCAACCCGGGTGACGGCGGCTGCTCGTATCAGGTGAGCACCGGCGTGGCCTGCAGCGACTCCAACACCTGCACGCTGGGTGATTCGTGCCAGGCCGACGGTGGGTGTGTGGGTACGGCGTTCTCCTGCACGACACCTCCCAACGGCTGCTTCAACGCTTCGGGCGCGTGCCTGACCGATGGCGGCTGCTCCTACCCTGCCCGCGCCGTGGGCTCGACGTGCGACGACGGCAATCTCTGTACAGCCAACGATGCCTGTTCGGCGACGCAGACCTGTGATGCCATTGCACAGACCTGCAACACTCCACCGAGCGCCTGCTTCAGCGCGGGCGCCTGCGATGTCGACGCCGGGTGTGTGTATTCCTTGAGCCCGGGAGCGGCGTGCAGCGACTCGAACCTGTGCACCACTGGCGAGAGCTGCCTGAACGACGGTGGCTGTGGTGGCGGCTCGACGTATTCCTGTGCGACTCCGCCGACGTCGTGCTTCGCGCCGAGCGGCGCCTGTCAGGGTGATGGCGGCTGCGCCTATGCCCCAGGCCCGCTGTACCAGGCGTGTGATGGCGGAGCGTGCCGCGCCGACGGTGGCTGCACCGGCCCGTCGTTCCCCTACACGCCGAGCAACTTCAACCCGGCCATCGTCGCGGCGGGCGGGCTCGTTGGCAGCGTGACGCTCAACTGCGCCGCGGTGTTCGACTCGTCTCCCGATGCGTCGACGCCCTTCGTCACCTGGTGCAACCAGCCACAGCCGAACGTCGTCACGGTCGCGCAGGATGGCGGACCAGACCTCGTGGTGGTCGGCATGTATGGGTTGGACGTCACCTCCGCCGGCAGCCTGCGGGTGCAGGGCTCCCGTCCCGTCGTCTTCGCCGTGTTCGACACCGCGACGCTCGCAGGCCCCGTGCAAACGAACGCACTGCTCGACGTGGCGGGCGCGGGAGGCTCATCGACGCTGTGCGGCTCCTCGACGGGCGGCGCAGGCACGACCAACTCGGGCCGAGGCGGCGGCGGTGGTGGCGGCGGGTTTGGAACGGCGGGCGCGAATGGCGGCCAGGGAAACAACAGCGGAGGCACGATTGGCGCGGCAGGCGCGGCGGCCGGCGCGGTGACATTGACGCCGCTGCGCGCGGGCTGCTCAGGCGGGCCGGGAGGTGGAACGCTCTCGGGCGTCGGTGGCGCAGGCGGTGGCGCGCTGCAGCTCTCGGTGGCGGGCGCGTTGCGCATCTCGAGCGTCGTCACCGCCTCGGGCGGCGGTGGCCGGCAGGCGACGAACAACTCCTCAGGTGGCGGCGGAGGCGGCAGCGGCGGCGCTGTGTTGCTCGAAGCCGCGTCGCTCACGGTGACGAGCGCAGGCAGGCTCACGGCCAACGGCGGCGGCGCTGGTGAAGGAGCCGATCAGGGCACTCCGGGCGAAATCGGCGCGAACGGCGCGACGAGCTCGGCGACGCCCGCTCAAGGCGGCAACACCAACGGCGCAGGCAATGGTGGCAATGGCGGCGCCGGCAACACGGCTCCTACCGCCGGAGGCAATGACAACCGTGGTGGTGGTGGCGGCGGAGGTGCGGTGGGCCGAATCAGGGTGAACGCGTTCGGCGCGTGCAGCATCGACGCGGCCGCCATCGTGAGCCCGCCCGCGAGCCGCTCGGGATGCCCGTGACGTCATTGCTTTGCGCTTTGCACCATGTTCAAGGACGCCGATGCGAACCCTCATTCTTGCCACTGCCTTCGTCACATCAGCCTGTGCAGTGCCCCCAGAGACAGCCCAGGCGAGAGCGGCGCGTGAGGTCGTGAGCGGGAGCGGTCGACTGCGCGGTAACGGCGTTCGCATGGACGTCTCCATTGGAGGCCCCATTCCTGGCCGGAAAGTACAGAACAGCAGTGTCGTGCTGCAGCCCAACAGCGTGGTGACGCCATGAAGAAGCTCTCACTGCTCTCGGGGCTTCTCGCTGGCGCCGTGTTCGCTGCGGTGCCGCAATCGGTCGGCTTTTCGGCACGCATCGTCGATGAGAAATCGGGTGCGCTGGTTTCGGGCGAGCATCAGTTCACGTTCACGCTCTTCGACGCGACGACCGGTGGCACCCCGCGCTGGTCCGAGACGCGCAGCCTCACGCTCAGCGACGGAGTGCTCCTGGTCGAGCTCGGCGAAACACAACCACTCAGCGCGACGCTCTTCTCCGCAGGTCGGCTCTTCCTCGAGGTGAGCTACGACGGTGTGACGCTGGAGCCACGCGTGTCGCTTGCGAGCGTTCCCTACGCGCTGCGCGCCGACCAGGCAGCCTCGGCCGAGACGCTTGGCGGGCTCGGAGTCGACCAACTGCAACGACGGGTCGACAGCCAGTGCGCGGCTGGGAGCTTCGCGACCCGGGTGAACGCCGATGGCTCACTGACTTGCGCGCCCAGCCCAGCAGCGGGCATCACGTCGGTGACGGCGGCCAACGGACTCTCAGGTGGAGGATCGAGTGGCAACCTCTCACTCGGGCTCATGAGCTGCCCCGCGAACGAGGTACTCAAGTCGAACGGAGCCTCGTGGGCGTGCGCGAGAGATGAGGTGGGTCGCCTCGAGGGGGTGACGAGCGGCAGCGGGCTCGTGGGCGGAGGCACGACCGGTACCGTCTCGCTGGGGCTGATGAGCTGTCCGGCTGATCAGCTCCTCAAGTCGACTGGCACCTCGTGGGCCTGCGCGAGCGACCTCGACACGAACGCGGGTCTGTCGTCTGTGAGCGCGATGCCAGGCGGAGGTCTGATGGCCTCGGGCTCCTCGACCGCCGTCGCGTTGTCGCTCACCACCGCGTGTTCTGCAGGGCAGCTCCTCAAGTGGGACGGAGGTGTCTGGGGCTGCGCGAACGACGGTGTTCTCGGAGTCTCGGCGGGTGCGGGGCTGAGTGGTGGTGGCCAGACTGGCGTCGTCTCCCTCGGGCTCATGAGCTGCCCGGCGAATCAGCTGCTCAAGTCGACCGGCGCGAGCTGGGCCTGCGCCTCCGAAGCAACGGGCGACATCACAGCGGTGACCGCTGGGGTGGGCAGTGGCCTGACTGGAGGCGCGACGTCTGGTGACGCGACGCTGTCGCTGTTGACGTCGTGCTCGGCCGGCCAGCTGCTGAAGTGGACTGGAACTGTGTGGGTCTGCGCCGCCGACCTCGACACCAACTCGGGTGGAACGGTCACCTCAGTCTCCGCGGCACCGGGTGGAGGACTGACGAGCACGGGCTCGACCAGCGTCGCACTCTCGCTCAGCACTGCCTGCGCGCCGAACCAACTGCTCAAGTGGAACGGCGCTGCGTGGGCGTGTGCGAACGATGTGGACACGAACTCTGGAGGAACACTCACCAGCGTCACCGCAGGCAACGGACTCACGGGCGGCGCGTCGTCTGGTGCGGTGCAGCTCGACGTGACGGTCGGCACCGGGCTGGTCGTTTCGGCTGATGCTGTCTCGCTCGACGTCGCCTACACCGACGCTCGCTTCGTGAACGCGTCGGGAGACACGATGACAGGGACGCTGGACATGGCGCAGCAGCGCATCACCAACCGCGGCTGTCCGGCGAACTACACACGGGTTGGCCCTGGACTTTGTGTCGAACACACCGACCAGGGCGCGCTGACGTTCACGGCGTGTGCAGACCGTTGTCGTGTCGCCGGCACCCACCTCTGCCGGTCAGCCGAGATGCGTTCGGTGCTGGCCTCGGGCGTCGCGCTCGGAAGCGGGCTGGTGCTCGACTGGGTCGACGACCAGATCGGCATCGGCCAGGCCCTCTATGTCGCCACGACGGTCGCCGAGACGATGGACGGCGCGCGCGCGACCTCGACCGCTTCCTTCTGTCGCTGCTGTGCAACGGTCGAGTGAATCGATGCAGCCAACGGAAGCCAGAATGCGTGAGGTGTTCAACGTGCTCGAGCACCACATCGAGCGCGTCTACGGCATTCCGGTGCGCATTCGCGACGTGCCAAACCCCTTCACAGGCGACCTCGACGGCGCCGAGATTCACGTCGACTACGCAGAAGACATCGAGAGCGCGCTCTTCATCATCGCGCACCTCTTCGGCCACACCGTGCAGTGGAACACCGACGTCGCCGCGCGAGAGATTGGCTATCGGCTCTACCCGAACCCCTCGGAGGAGCAGCTGCAGCGCCTGCACGACTACGAACACGAGGCCTGCCGGTATTCGATGCAGCTCTTTCACGACGCGGGCGTGAACGATCTCGACCAATGGCTGTCGGATTATTCAGCCTGCGACTTTGCGTATCTCGTCGATTTCTATCGAACGAACGTGAAGAAGCCGTTCAAGACGTTCTGGCGAGACGGCGCGCCCCTGCTGACGCCGAAGGCGATTCCACCGTTTCACCCGACGAAGTGGGTCTCTCGCTGGGAAGGCATCGTCGTCTAACGCCTCACCTCGTAGCGCAGCTCGACCATGCCGGTGGAGTACGCGGTGGTCTCGACGAGGTGCAGCGGCACGTCACGACCCACGGCCTCGAAGAAGCGCACGCCGTCAACGATGACGATGGGCACCATGGCGTAGCGAATCTCGTCGACCAGCCCCAATCGCAGACACTCGCCACAGAGCGCTCCGCCACCGACGACCCAGATGTCGCTGAAGCGGGGCTTCACCTTCTCGTTCAGCAGCCGACGGAGGTCGCCAGACCAGAACTCGACGGGGTGGTTGGCTTTGGGCAGGTCACGACTCGTGGCCACGAAGACCGGCTTGTCTCCGTACGCCCAGCCTGCGCGAAGCGCAGCGCCGTCTCGAACGTGCGGGCGCCCATGACGTAGCAGTCGATGCCACCGAGGACGGCCTCCATCGCAGCGGCGTCGAGCACCTGGCCTGCGGAAAACTGGTCGGCGGTCTCGAGGAAGTCGACCCGCCCATCGTTGCGAGCGATGAAGCCGTCGAGGCTGGCAACCATGTGCACCGTGACTCGAGCCATGGAGCAACTCTACCGCATCGCTCAGGGACAGGCCGCGGGGCGAGCGCCCTCACCCCAGACGATGTGCGTGATGGGGTGGCTGCCGACGTACGAGCTGGAGGCCAGCTCCTCCCACGTGAGGCCGTCAGTGCTGCGATAGAAGCGCTGGCTCGTGTACCAGGTTTGCCAGCCGCCATTGACGGCGACGAACGTGCCGCCCGGGCTGCGCGCGACGGCACCGATGAGCGGGCCATTCCCCGCGACAGGCGCTCCATTGCGGCGAAGGCTCGTGGCCGCCGAGGTCCACGTCATGCCATCGGGGCTGCGCAGCACGCGGCGCTGATTCGAGACCGAGCCCCACGTCATGAACTCGGTGCCCGTCCACAAGAGCCGCGAGTCGACGGAGCCGCCGGTCTGATGCGCCGTCCACGTGACGCCATTGTCGGTGCTTCGACAGGCCACACCGTCACCACCCAGAATGACGAGCACGCCATTTCCACTCGCGACGCCGCCTTCCCACTGAATGTTCGCACCACACGTCGATGGATAGGTTTGGGGCGCGCGCCACGTCATCAAGTCACTACTCACCATCGCGGTGTTGGAGTCGGCGACGACGACGTAGACCCCCGGCCCCGCTCCGCCGCGGCGCACGTTCCACACCGGCTGACCCGCCGCCATCAGGTTCGCCGTGCCTGCCGACGTCCACGTGCGGCCGTCATCACGCGAGACCTTTCCAGAGCGCGAGGCCGCGAAGAGCGTTCCGTCAGCGCCCACCGCCATGCTCGCGAAGTTGGAGCCCTGGTCGACGACGCTCCAGTTCACGCCGTCGGCGCTGCGACGAATGACGCCAGGGTCGCCCCAGCCCCAGTTGCCCACGAAACCTGCACGCGGTGTGAACGCGACGCCGCGACCAGACCCATATTTGTGATCACAGTCCGAGCTGCCGCCGTCGGGCGCGCTCGTGAAACAGCGAATGTCATCATTGTCAGAGCGATTTCCGACCCAGGTGCGCCCATCGTCACAGCTCACGATGGAGCGATTGACGTGCCCGATGGCAACGAAGAGCCCGGTCAAGCCCGCGTCGACCGCCGCCGTACCACCCGCAGCACTCCCGCCAGCCGAGGCGACACCACCGCCCGAGACCGTTCCACCTGCCGAGGCCGCAGAGCCAGTGGAGCCACCAGCAGTGGAGCCTCCAGCCGATGCGAGCCCTCCGCCGCTCTCGCCACCGCCCGCGCTCCCTCCACCCGAGGGCGCAGGCTCGCTCACCATCGCGTCGCACGCGCACACCACCAACACCAGCACCGCGCCGAAGACCCGGGCCACCATGTCGCTCCTCACCCGACGGACAACAATGGCAACCGCTCTCCGGCCACGCCCCACACCTGCTGGGGGTAGGCCGTGGCCGCGTTGATGCTCTGCCATTGCACGTTCATGTAGTTGTAATCAGGGTAGCCACCATTGACGGCGGGCTTTTCCCATTCGCTCTTCGGAATGCCCATCGTCTGCAGCACGGTGCCCAGCCACTGATGCCAGAGCAGCCCCGGGCGCGTGATGATGTTCATCTCATTCGCCGCCTCGAAGCGCAGGTTCAGGTTCCGGTAATCGACGCCGATGCCCGTCGCGAGCCGGCCACCAGCACCACCGAAGCCCACCACCGCCGCGTCGCGATAGTCGTGCGTGCGCTGGCCACACTCCTGCGTCCAGCACACCATCGACTGGTCGAGCAGCGTCTTGCCCGTGCCCACCGTCACGCCATCGAGCTTCGCGGCGAGGTCGAGGAAGATGTCCTTGAAGAAGTTGTTGTACGAGCGCCACAGCACGTCCTGCCGCATGCCATCGACGCCGTCGGCCTGATGGGCGACGTCCTGATGCCAATCACCTGCGTAGGTCGACAGGTGCGGGTTGATGAGCCCGACCGCAATTCGAGACATGCCACACGCAAAGGCAGCCACGACGAGGTCGTTCATCACGCGGTACCAGGCGGCCTGCTCGGCCGGGTTCTGCGCGAAGGGCGGGTTGTGGGTGACGGCGCCAGAGCTCGCGGTCGCGTAGGGCGCGGGAGGCGCGGAAGGCGTCGTGCACGTCGCCATGGTGTTGATGCGGCGCTGCAGCTCGCTCACGCGCTGAATGTGATCATCGAGGCGGTCACGGTCGGCGCGCGAGAGCCGCGGGTTCGTGCGCAGCCGGCGATAGTTCTCGAGCACCTTGTCGACGATGGGCGCGCGCTGCTGCGTACCCATCGAGGGGAAGAGGCGGCGGAACAGATTCTGCGGCGAGTCGGCGGTGGCGGTGATTTCTTGAATCGCGCCGCTGCGGGTGTCGGGGTTCTGCCACGCGTACGACATGCGGCCCGAGAGCACGATGACGCGCTCCCGAACGCCAGAGAGGTCCGTGTAGAACGACGGGCTCCACGCCATCAACTGGTCGATGGTGGGCCGCACCGCGTTCATCTGCGCGGTGGTGCCGTCGCCGCCGTTGCCGTCATTGCGGGCGAAGTTGCCGAGGTGACCGCCCGTGTGGTGGCCGAAGTACCAGGGCACGTCGAGGCCTCGCGCGACCCACATCTTGTTCTTCAGCGCCTCGGTGAAGCGCGCCTCGGGAGCCGTCAGCACCGGCGAGAGGCTGGCGTTGCCACCGGCGAGCGTGCGCGTGAGCGGGAAGCTGCGAATCTCGCGGCCGCCGTACATCTGCCGGGTGAGGCCGGTGGTGGGCGCGGTCGGCACCATGAAGCGCTCCCAGGCCGCGCCGTGGTGCGTGCCCAGGTTCACGAAGTACCGCTGCTCCATCATCGCCTGGGCAAGCGCGTCGGACGCGTTCAGCAACGAGGGCAGCGCGGGAATCGCGACCGTCGCGCCCAGGCCCTTGAGCACCCACCGGCGGGAGAGCTGCGTCATCGCACGTCCCTCCGCTTGAAGCCGGGCGCCAGGGCCACCGCTTTCAACACGTCAGCCACGGGCTTTCCGGCCAGCGCGTCTTGCTGCAGCGACTCGAGCAGGCAGGCATCCTTCACGTCGTCTTCCATTCTCTGAAAGGTGTACCGGAAATACTGGCGCGCGAAGCAGGTCTGGAATTCGCCCTCGAGCATCAACGCCTGCAACTCGGCAGCGTCATCGATGTCTTCGAAGTGCCCCGCGACGTTGGGCGGCGCCACCGTCGTCACCGGCTTGTCGAGCAACACCGAACCCGTCTCAGAGAAGAGCCGCTGCGCGGTGCGCACCCGGCCCATCGCGTCGAAGTTCTCGGTGACGAAGCCGAGCGGGTTGAGCAGGCCGCGGTGGCAGCCTTGGCACGTCGTACCGGACTGTTCGGTGATGCGCTCCACCACTTCACGGGTGGTGAGGTCTGGCGCGAGCGGCAGCGGCGTGGCGCCAGCACCCGGAGGAGGCGGCGGCAGTTGTGTACACAACAACCCATTTCGAACGCGATACCCTTTCATCACCGGCCGGGTATTCGCGCTGCCCGTGGCAAGAAAGGCCGCGCGGGTGAGCAGACCGTGACGCTCGGGCTGGGTGAACGACGGTGGAGTGCCCGCTCCATCCCACCGGGGCTGGCCATAGAGCCGCGCGAGTGCGTCGGTGCGCGCGAAGAAGCGCCGGCTGGTGAGCAACTCCTGCACCGGCGCCGCGCGGCGGGTCACGTCACGGGCGTGCTCGAGCACCTCGGCGTTCATCTCTTCGTGCAGCGTCGCGGTCGGCACGTCGCGGTCGACGAAGGCATCGAACACCGCCGTGCCCACGCGCGTGTTGAGCGGCGGCAGCTCGTCCAGCCGCCACCACTGCCCGAAGAAGTCGTCGATGGCGCCGTCGGTGCGCGCGTCGGCAAACAGGCGGTCGACCTGCGCGCGGTACCCGGCCTCGGTCAGCAGCGAGCCATCGGCCGCGGCGGCCAGCAACGCGTCATCGGGCATCGTCTGCCAGAAGTGAAACGAGAGCCGGCTCGCCAGCGCGAAGGCGTCGAGCGCCGTCGGGCCTGCCGCCGAAGGGTCGCCCTCTTCCACGTGGTACAGGAAATGAGGCGACGTCAGCAGCAGGCCGACGACATCGGCCAGCGCGGCCGGATCGACCGGCGTGGTGCCCGCGACCGACGCGTAGAAGGTGACGTCCTCCATCGTGAGCGGCCGCCGATGCACGAGCCGCCCGAAGCGCCCGATGAAGTCGCGCAGGCACTGGGCATCGTTCGCGGTGTTGGTGTCGGTCGCGCACGCGCCCACCAGCGCCCGCCGTCGGTTCACGCTCGAGGTCAGCTCGCGGCCGAGCGCGTTGGCCACGTTGTACGAGATGTCGACGTGCCCCTGCTGCAGCGCCTGGTCGAGTCGGCTGAAGCCTCCGTGCTTTTCGCCGGGAACGCCGACGAGCCGGTCTTCGGGGAACGGGCCGACCTCGTCACGGGCGATGTTCTGCACCGCGGTGAGGTCTGCGCCGCTCAACCCCGAGCGCCCCAGCACGTCGGTGAGCGAGTTCACATATTGCCGGCGGGTGAGGCGACGCAGCGGCAGCTCGGTTGGCGTCTGCTGGGCATCGCACGCGAACTTCGTCGGCTCGAACGGCTCGGCCGCGCCTCCACCCACTCCACCCTTGCCCGGCCGTTCCCCTCCACCTTCCAGCGTGCCGGTGCAGCCCAGCGCCAGGCAGAGCAGGAGGACCGTTCGCATCATCTGAAGCTCCGGAATGCGTGGAATTTCAAGATGATATCGATTTCCGGAGGGGGAGTCGCCAGCTCGCATCGATGCGTTCGATCCACAGCTTGCCCGCCACGGCTCAACAAATGCGCACGTGAAATTCGGGGTCCTGCATCAGCCCTTCGATTCACCAAACCTCACTGGAGCCACACACATGGGACTCGCCGAGAAGCGCTGGGTGCTGGAGCGGAAGAAGGCTGACGAAGAGACGTTCGTCGCGCAGCTGAAGTCGGTCGCGCAGGCCGAGGTGCCGGTCGAGATCGACTGGGAGGCGTTCAGCGGCAACATGACCGACGCCCAGTACATCTCGCACGACAGCTACGGCCTGCCGAACCTGATCAAGGCGCTCAAGGACGTGACGGTCGACGACCTTGGGAAAGAGGCCGTGAAGGGCAGCCTCAAGAAGGTCGTCATCAAGCCGGCGGCGGCCGAGCAGGCGCGCTTCGTCTTCGAGGGCGGCGTGATTCAGTGGCACGCCTACTTCGGCGGGTCGAGCACGGGCTACATCTACGCCGACCAGATGAAGAAGACGATCGAAGCCGCGCTGTGATGGCTGGTTGGAATCGAGTGGCGCTGCCCCCTCACCACAGGCAGGATTCCGCGCGACGTGGAGTCCCCGCCGCTGCCAGATGAGGTCGTCTCTTCCATCGCCCGCTGCGTCGAGGCGATGGGCGATCTCGATCGTCTGCGTGACGAGCTGCACGGGCTGCGATTGTCGTCAGACCCACGCGCGCAGTTCGCGACGGCGCTGTTCGACCTCGATCGCGCGCGTCGCGGAGACCCAGAGGCGCGCAACGAACTCATCGACGTCGCCGACCGCCTGCTCGTCTTCTGGCGCGAAGGCAGCGGCGTCGAGTTCGCGCGGCTGCACCCCGAGCTCGAAGAGCTGTGGGCGTCGGCGACCAGCCTGCTCGTCTCGTTCGAGCAGAAGCGCTTCAAGAAAGCGCTGGGCGCGTGCTGGGAGAACCGCTCCAACACCACGATGCTCAAAGAGGCCATCGAAGAGCTGCAGCCGGCCGGCAACCGCCGCGTCGAGTTCGCGCGCTGCCTCTACCACCTCGAGCTCGCCAGACAGTTCGTCGACACCAGCCGCGCCGAGTTCGCCCGCCGCGCCGGCCTGCTGAGCGAGGCCTACCAGTCTGACGAAGTCGCGAGCGAGCTGGTCGGCGATGACCAGGGCCTCGAGCACCTGTGGCACGACCTCAAGCCATACCTCGACGAGTTCTTCGAGATGATGGAGGAGCAGGCGGCCAAACGCGCACGCGCCCAGGCCATCGCCGCGGCCGAAGCCGAGATCGCCTCGCGCCAGACGCCACCCGCCGGCGTCGAGCCCGCGCCGTCGCCGACCGAACGCGAGCGCGTGAAGACCGACCCGGCGCTGGTGCCGCCGCCCGACCTCATCGAGCCCGAGATGATGGTCGAGCTGGCCGAAGCGCCGCAGGTGCCCAGCTTCCGCTCGTTGATGGCGAAGACGACGTCGGGCGAGCAGCCCATCGCCGCGCCCCCGCCGCCGCCGAATACGACGCCCCCCGGCAGCTGGTTCCCTCCGCCGGGCGTTGGAGTCGGCACCGAGCCTGGCGACGAGGTCGACGTCATCGAGGCGGTCGAAGAGCCGGGGCCTCCACCGCCCGCGCCGCCAGACCTCACACCGCCGGGCCAGTGGGTGCCGGGCGCTGACGGCGACATCGAGATCGTCGAGGCTGATGAGGCGCCTTCGGGCCCACCTCCTCCGCCCGCCACGACGCCCGCCCGCGGCGTGCCTGCCGTGAAGCCGCGGCGGCAGCTGCTCGACATCGTGCTCGAGGAGGACGACCCGGATCAGGCCACCATGGCCTTCTGGCAGTTCGCCACCAAGACGCTCGACCTGCTGCCCGACCCGCGCCACCCGCGCCCCGCGACACGCCTGCTCAACGTCGAGAGCCGAGGCGACCGCAAGAAGCTCACCGAGTATCTCGAGACCGCCACGCCGTACGCGCAGCAGAACGCAGACGCGCGCGCCTTCTCCTCGCTGCTGCGGCTGATGCTCGCGGGGCAGCTGAAAGAGAAGAGCCTGTTCGGCACGCCCAACGCCCGCCGCGCCGAGGCCTTCATGGAGGCCTTCTCGCTGCTCTCCACCAACCCGCGCGCGGCCGGCCATGGCGCCGTCTGGTTCGAGATGGATGGGCCCGAGACCCTGGCTGCGCTCCAGCGTGGGCTCGCGGTGCTCGGCGACTATGTGACGTGGTGCGCGAGGCAGCGCAGAGATCCGCTCGACCGCACCGCCCAGGCCGAGTTCCTCGGCGGCTCAAGCTCCTGATCTCGTTTTTCTTTTCGTCGAGGCGCGACTTTCTCGTGGGCCCGGGGTTTCCATTCACGTGCTGGTCGAAGACGACGACGCGCGGTTGATGGTGGCGGTGGGGCGCGGTGACAAGGCCGCGTTCAGCGTGCTGTTCGACCGGCACCAGGCAGGGGTGGTGCGCTTCTGTGGGCGCTTCGTGGGCAACGCGGCGCGCGCGGAAGAGCTGGCGCAGGACGTCTTCGTGAAGCTGTACAAGTCGGCGAGCCGCTACAGCGTCGACGCGAAGTTCAAGACGTTCCTCTACCGGGTGGCGACGAACCACTGCCTCAACGAGCTGCGGCGCTTCGACGAGAAGCGGCAGCAGGAGGCGAAGGAGATGACGAGCGAGCAGAACGAGTCGGCGCTCGAGGTCGAGGTCTCGCCCGAGAGCCCAGAGCTGTCGCTCGCCGGCAAAGAGCTCGAAGCGGCGGTCGCGTCGGCGATGCAGCAGCTGAGCGCACGAGAGCGGGCGGCCTTCACCATGTGCCGCTTCGAAGGAATGGCCTACCGCGACATCGCGCAGGCCCTGGAGTCGACGGAGTCGGCGGTGAAGAGCCTCATTCACCGCGCCACCGTCACCGTCATGAAGCACGTCGAGGCGTGGCAGCAGGGGCTGTTGCCATCGAGGAGTCTGGCATGAGCGACAAGAACTGGCAGAACGAGCTGACCGCGTACGTCGACGGCGAGCTCAACGAGCACGACCGGCGTGAAGTCGAAGCCGCGCTCGCACGCGACCCGAAGCTGAAGGCCCTCGAGGCGAAGCTGCGGCAGACGGTGGCGTTGATGAAGACGTTGCCCGCGCCCGCGCCGTCGGCGTCGATGAAGGCCTCGGTGCTGGGGCTGCTCGACGAGGCGTCGGCTCCAGCGAAGGCGTCGTGGTTCACCATGCCGAAGCTGGTGCCGATGATGGCGCTCGCGGCGGCGGCGGTGCTGGCGGTGGTGCTGCGCGGGCGCGCGGTCGAGGTGCCGCCGCCGTTCGTCGAAGAAGACCAGGTGCTGCTCGCGCAGAACATGGAGCTGGTTGAAGACCTCGACCTCGTCGGGCTCACCTCTCCGGAAGATCTCGAGATCATCGAGCAGTTGAAGGAGCTGGAGGCCAAGCCATGAAGCACACCCTGGTGCTGGTGATGATTCTCTCGAGCGTGGCGTTCGCGCAGGAGCCATCGGGCGACGCCGTCGAGCGCTTCAACGCGCTGCCGGAAGCGAAGAAGCAGGAGCTGCGCGAGAAGCTCAAGGCCTTCAAGGCGATGCCGCCCGAAGAGCGGGAGCGCATCAAGGGCAACTGGGAGCGCTTCAAGTCGCTGCCTCCCGAAGAGCGCGAGCGCGTGCGTGACAACTTCAAGTCGTTCTCGAGGCTGTCGCCGCAAGAGCGGGCCGACCTGCGCGAGCGCATGAAAGAGGTGAAGAACCTCGACCCCGAGCAGCGCAAAGAGATGCGCCAGCGCCTGCGCGCGTGGATTCGCGAGAACCCCGAGCGGCGCGAGCAGCTGCGCGAGAACCTGCAGCGGTGGCGCTCGATGTCGACCGAGCAGAAGCAGCAGCTGCGTGAGCGCCTCAAGGAGCGTCGCCGCCCATGATTCGCGCCACGGTGGTGGGCTGGTTGCTCGCTCTCGATGGAGGCGTCGCGCTCAAGCCCGATGCGTCGATCGAGAAGAAGCCGCTGTCGGCCGAAGACCTCGAGGTGGTGAAGAACCTCGAGCTGCTCGAGAACATGGACTCGTCGTCAGACCTCGAGCTGCT
>JBEOKA010000326.1:0-21970 GCA_040275325.1 Myxococcaceae bacterium
ATACAGCGACGACGCACACGCCGCGTCGAGCGTGTAGCTGCCCTTCCCCAGCCCCATCGCCTTCGCCATCTGACCAATCGGCCACGACGACGGAAACGCCTCGCGGGGGTCGGCCTTCGCCGTCGTGAGGTTCAGCTCGTGGAAGAAGAGCTCTTCCGACAACTGCGACGCGCCATCGGTTGGCAGCGCGATGTTCGCGATGATCGCCGCCGTCTTCGAACGCTCGATCTTCGCCGCACCTGCACTTCGAAACGTCTGCTCAGCGACATCGATGGCGAGGCGAGTGAGCGGAGTTCCCTCCACCTTCGACTCGAACGGCTCGAGCAGACACGCCTTGAGCGAGCGTGCGTGATCGACGCCCGAGCCGAGCACCGACGTGGGCTCGATGGGCCAGCGCGAGGCCGGCACGTCACGCGCCATCGAGCGACCTTCGGCGACGAGCTCCCACAAGGCGTCCGCGTTGGACGCACCGGGGAAACGGCCTCCGAGGCCGACGATGGCGATGGCGCGACGAGCGGTCATGCCAGCGTGGTGGGCTGAATCGTCGTCGCGTCTGCGGTGAACGCGCGCGACAGGCTCGCGCTCACGGTGCACTCGTAGCCTTCGAGCTTCGCGGCGAGCACGCCCGAGGCGTCGACGAGATCGATGTCCGAGGTGACGATGGCGCCATCGACCGAACGAATGCGAACGATCGCCTTCACGTCACCGGCTGCGAACGGTTTGAGCACTCGCAGGGCACCGAGCTTCGAGGGCAGTGACGGAGCTCCACGCTGCGCGCGCGCCCAGACGATCAGCGCCTGGAAGACCCCGTCAACGCAAAGCGGATCGATCGCCCACGTCTGCGAGGGCCCCGGAACGAGCCGCTCCGAGGTGGCGTGCGTCTTGAGCGTCAGGCTC
Source organism: Myxococcaceae bacterium (assembly GCA_040275325.1). Lineage (GTDB taxonomy): Bacteria > Myxococcota > Myxococcia > Myxococcales > Myxococcaceae > Xiheimicrobium. The sequence continues at coordinate 898 of JBEOKA010000326.1, forward strand.
ATGCCCTCTTCGCCGAGCCCTTCGATCGAGCGCAGCGCCCACAACGACGGGCCGTGGAACAGCTGGCTCGCGTACAGCTCGCTCACCGGCGTCACGAACGCTGGCAGCGACGTCGGCTTGAGCCGCTCCACCGTGCTGTTCGTCGCCCTCAACACCGCGGCCGCGCGAACGTGAACGACGTCCTTCCGGTTGCGCAGCTCGAGCGGAATCACCGTCGCATCGCCACGAACTTCAGCGCGCCCTGCCCAGACCGAGAGTTCTTCCCGCTCACCGTCGAACGTCACTCCGCGCAAGACGCGAACGTCTTCGAGCTCGACCGAAGGCAGCCCATCACCGAGCGCACGCGCCGACTGCGTGAACCACTCGAGCGTCATCGCGAGCGGGAGCACCTCTTTCCCGTTCAGCCGATGATCGCCCAGCACTGGCCACGAACGCTCGACTCGCTCGGACCGAACCAGAGCCCACCCCGCTTCCGTCGCCTCTCCGAAGCCCGCCCCCAACACGACCTCGCTCGGCCCCGTCGTCACCACGCGCAGCTCGTCAACCAACGCCTTCGCGCCAACCTCGAGCGGAATCAGCGCGATGCCTTCTGCCTTGAACGTCGCCTCGAGCGCCGGCGTCACCATGCCGCCCGCCCATGGGCCCCAATCGAGCGCCACGACCCGGCAGCCAGGTCGAGTCAACGCCTCGGCTTGCGCGATCGACACGAGCGCCTGATTCGCGAGCGCGTAGTCGGTCTGGCCACGGCGACCGAACCGGCCACTCACCGACGAGAACAGCGCGATGGCGGTCAGCTCATCGGCGCGCGTCGCCTCGAGCATCGTGCGCAGCCCTGAGATCTTCGGGTCGAGCACCTGATCGAAGTCGTCATCACGTTTGTCTTCGATGCGCTTGTCGCGGAGCACTCCGGCGCCGTGCAGCAGGCCACGAATCGGACCCAACGACGTGCGCGCCTCAGCGAGCACCGACTTCACGCCTTCGACGTCACGCACATCGACCTGGCGATACTCGGCCTTCACCCCACTCGAGATCGCAGAGTCGAGCGTCGCGCGAATGTCTCGGGCCGCGAGCACCTGACGGCTCGACTCGGCGAGCTGCTTCGGGGTCGGGCGATTTCCAGCGGGCGAGCGCTCGAGCAACACGCGCTTGATCGACGCCTCATCCTTCGCGGCTGCGAGCCACTCTGGCTCTTGCGCCGGAGCTGGTGAGCGACCGAGCAGCAGCAGCGTCGCCCCCGAGGCCTTCGCGAGCTCACGCGCGCAATCGGCGGTGACTCCACGCGCTCCACCAGTCACCACGACGACGTCGCCAGCCTTCAGCGGCAACGCCCCACCCTGCACCTTCGCTTCACGCAGCGCGAGCGTCAGGCGACCCGCAGGGCCCAGACCGAGCTCGGTCGGGCCGTCGTTGGCGAGTTCGTCCGAGATCGCTTGCGCCGCATCATCAGCCGACCAGTGCGGAGACACGTCGATCGACCGGCACTTCACCTCGGGCCACTCGAGCGCGAGCGTCTTCACGAGGCCGTTCAGCGCGCCAGCGAGCGGGTGAACGTTCTGGCGAGTCCGACCGAAGCCGAACGCGCCGTCACGCCGACTGACGGCGGCCACGAAGGAGCCCGCGGTTGCGCGCAACGACGGCGAGGCCGCTCGAGCGATCAGCAGCGCGTGCTTCAGCGACTGCTCCGACGAATCGTCCCAGGAGCCGGTGTTGGGAGCGGTGAGCACGAGCCCCGCGACAGGACCCGTGATCGCCTGGCCCGCAGTCACGACCTCACACGTCTGGCCCGCACGCTCGAAGGAACGAAGCAGCGCCTTCACGAGGTCGGCGTCGTCTCCTGAGACGAGCACGCGACCGGCGGGCAGCTTTCCAGCAGTCGACGCGGGCTTCGCACGAACAGGCACCACGACCCGACGCGAGACCTCGGCAGACACCACCGGCTTCGGCGTCTCCGAGACAACGACGGGAACGACCGCTTTCGGCGCGACGGCCGAACCACTGACGAAGCCGAGCACCTGCTCGAGCGTGCGCAGCCCAGACAGCTTCTCGGGGTCGACCGACGGCGCGTTCGGAATGCGGCGCGAGAGCATCGACAAGATCTCGACGCGCTTGATCGAGTCGATTCCGAGATCGGCCTCGAGATCCATTCCGAGCGCGAGCGTCTCGACCGGGTACCCCGTCGCCTCCGAAACGACCTGAAGCAGAAGCGGAACCACATCGACCTGCGCCGGAGCCGGTTTTGCTTCCACGACCGGCACAGGCTTCGGCGCGGGGGGAGGCACGACGACGACTGGCGCGGGCGTGACGACGACCGGCGAGGGGGCAGCGATCGCCTTCACCGGCGCTGCAACCACCTGGCCGGTGAGCAGCGCCGCCACGTTCTGCTGTGCCGCGAGCTGCCCTTCGAGGAAGAGCTGATGCACCTTCGCGGTCTGCTCCTGCAGCGTCTGCAGGGCGCGCAGATTGTCCTGGTACAGGCGCAGCGCATCGGACGACGGCTGTGGCGCGGGCGTCGGCACCGGCACCTGCAGCGCGTGGGTGCCGTTCTTCCCGTTCACAGTGACTCCGTTGTTCGAGGGCGGACGAACCGTGGGTGGCTTCTGGGTGATGGGCGATCGGTAGTTCGCGCCCGTCAGCGGCACGACCATCTTCGGCTTGCGCGCAGGCTTCGCGGTCCACCGCGGCGGCGGAGCGACCTTCTGCCACTCGGCCAGACGCACCGGGTGCCCCTCGGCCGCGACGCGCGCGAGCACCAGCGCGAGATCGAACATCGCGCCACGACGCGTCTGAACATCGAGCGCCATCGCGACGTGCGGGCGCTCTCCGAGGATCGCCTTCACCATGCCGGTGACCGCGGTCTTCGGGCCGACCTCGACGAAGGTACGGGCACCGAGCGCGTGCAGCTTCTCGATGACGCCGTCGAACCGAACGGGGTTCGCGAGCTGGTTGGCGAGCAGGCTCCGCGCCGCGCCGACCTCTGACGGATAGGCCTCGGCCGTCGTGTTCGCGATGACGGGAATCGAAGGCGTGCCGAACTCGAGCGAACCGAGCGCGGTGGCGAACTCGGCTGCAGCACCAGAGACGAGCGTGCTGTGGAAGGCGGCTCCGACGTTCAGCCGCGTGGCGCGCAGGCCCTTCGACTTGCAGGCCGCTTCGGCGCGATCGATCTCCGCACGCGCTCCCGACAACACGCCTTGCGACGGGCCGTTTCTGTTGGCGAGCACGAGGTCGAGCTTCTCGTCGGTGATCAACTTCTCGATCTCGGCCAGCGGCGCGAGCACCGCGAGCATCGTTCCGCGGTCCGATCCATCGCCTGCCATCAACTCGCCACGACGACGCGACGCGACCTCGAACGCCTGCGACGACAACACCCCAGCCGCGTGCAGCGCGACCAGTTCACCGTACGAGTGGCCAGCCACCAGCGCCGGCTTCACGCCAAACCGTGCGAGCACGTTCAGCAGGCCGCGGCTCACGGCGCCGATCGCCGGCTGCGCGACGTTGGTCTTCGTCAGCTCGGCTTCACGCTGCTTTTGCGTCTCGGCCTCGAACGTCGGCAGCGGGTAGATGCGCGCCGCCACGTCCGCCATCGACGAGACCGACTCGAGCACCTCGGGGAACACGCAGGCCAACTCACGCACCATGTCGACGTGCTGCGAGCCCTGTCCCGGGAAGACGAACGCGAGCTTGCCCGCGGGAGCACCGACGCCGAACGCGATGCCTTCGGGCGTCGAGAACGGCTGCCCGGCCTGCACCTTCGCGAGCACCGGTCCCAATACCGCCTCGACCGTCTTGCCTGCTTCGATCACCGCCACGAGCCGGTGCGAATCGTCGCTCTTGAACGTCGCCGTCGATCGTTCATCGGCCTTCATCGCCGCCTGCAGCCGCGTCACGAGCGAACCAACATCTTTCGCCGACACCGCGAGCAACTCGACCGAGCCGTCCCACGCGGGCGCTGCGCGACGATCGCCGTACTCCTCGAGCACCGTGTGAAAGTTGCTGCCACCAAACCCGAACGAGCTGACCGCTGCGAGCCGAGGCCCACGGACCGAGGGCAGCCACGGGCGCGACGACGTCGGCAACGCGAACGGGCTCGTCTCGATCTTCAGCGCCGGATTGGGCCGATCGATCTTCAGCGTTGGAGGAATCACCCGGTGGTGCAGCGCGAGCGCGGCCTTGATGAGGCCCGCAGCTCCAGCTGCCGCCTTCGTGTGACCGACCTGCGACTTCACCGAGCCGAGCGCGCACCACGCCGGATCCGCCGAGTCGTTGCGATAGACCGACTGCAGCGCTTCGAACTCCGCCGCGTCGCCAGCCTTCGTGCCCGTGCCGTGCGCCTCGAGCAGCTGAATGTCGCGCGGGCGAACGTTCGCGTCGGCGTACGCGTTGTCGAGCGCCCTCGCCTGCCCCTTCGACAACGGCGCGTAGATCGACTTCGCGCGGCCATCGCTCGAGGTGCCGATGCCACGAATGAGCGCGTAGATGCGATCGCCGTCCCGTTCGGCGTCAGACAGTCGCTTCAGCACGACCATGCCGATGCCTTCACCGAGCAGCGTGCCGTCGGCCTTGTCCGAGAACGGGCGCGCATCACCAGTCGGCGAGAGCGCGGGCGTCTTCGAGAAGCACATGTGCATGAAGATGTCGTTCAGCGTGTCGACACCTCCCGTGAGCACCATGTCAGTGCGCTTCGACTCGAGTTCGGCGATGCCGAGGTGCAACGCGCCCAGGGAGCTCGCGCACGCCGCGTCGACGACGCAGTTGGTGCCGCCGAGATCGAACCGGTTCGCGATGCGGCCGGCGACGACGTTGCCGAGCAGGCCGGGAAACGAGTTCTCCTGCCAGCCGACGTACGAAGCGCCGATGCGATCGACGACGTCTTTGGCGGTGGTCTCGTCGACGCCCGCGTCCTTGAGCGCCTTCTTCCAGTGCGGGTGACCGAGCCGCGCACCGAGCGAGATCACGAGTTCTTGCGTGCCTGTCACGCCGAGCAGCACACTCGTGCGCGACCGATCCCACGAGCCGTCTTCCGGGTAGCCCGCGTCTTCGAGCGCCATCTTGGCGACGACCAGCGAGAGCAGCTGCGAGGTGTCGGTCGCCTCGAGAATGGAAGGCGGAATTCCGAACTCGGTCGGATCGAAGGGCGTGCTCGAGAGGAACGCGCCGCGCTTCGCGTACGTCATGTCCGGCGCCTTCTGATCGGCGTCGAAGTAGTCAGCGACCGAGAAGTGCGTCGAGGGCACGTCGCCCACCGCGTCCTGACCCGTTCGGAGCAGCCGCCACAACGACTGCAGGTTCTCGGCCTTCGGGAACATCGCACCGATGCCGACGATGGCGATCGGCTCCTTGCGGCGCGGGCCGGTCGACACGTCGGTCGTGTGCGTCTTCGGCGCCTCGAGCTTCGCGGCCATCACTTCACGGCGAGTCATCTGCTCGAGCTCTTCGACCGGCCGCGGAGCGAACGCCTCGACCTCGGCTGGCAACACCACGCCCTGCGCCCGCAACGCCGCCACGCGCGTCAGCACGCACGCTCCGACGAGCAGGTTCTTCGAGATCGTCACCGCGTCGCGAGCGCTCCACGCCTCGAGCGCGCTGCCCTTCACCCACGCGTTGAAGGCGCCCATCGCCGGGCCGCACCACACCTGGTAGTCGAGCTTGCGATCAGCGACGCCCTCGTTGGCCCACTTCGACGCCTGGCCAAGGTACGCGCGGAAGATCAACGCGAGCTGGTGCTTCGGGTCCTTCTTCGCCTTCTCGAGCTGCGCGGGATCTCGCTGCGAGAAGAAGCGCTCACAGCCAGCCCAGGCCTCCTCCAGCGTGGTGCGGAAGTACTTCGACTCGAGCTCATCACGAATCGCGGCTGGGAGCGATGCGATCGACTCGTGCGCTCGGTACAACTCGTAGAGGCGCTGCGCGCGAACGGCGAACAACGTGCCGCGCGTGAGCACCTGCACCTTCACGCCCATCTCGAACATGTCGGCGGCCGGAGCCATCGCCACGTCGGTCGGCGCCGCCTGCGCGAGCAGCTGTCGAACGGCGTCACTCGTGCCGGCTTCGCGCGTCGCCTGGTTGATCGATCCCGTCACGACGTATGCCGCGCCCATCGAGAACGCAGAAGCGACCGAGGCGGGAGTCGCGATGCCGCCGGCTGCACCGATGCGCGGACGAAGCGCGTAAGAGCGCTGTGCGCAGATCTCGTCACGCAATGCCTGCAGCGCGGGCAGCAGCAGCACGAGCGGCCGGTTGTCGGTGTGGCCGCCCGAGTCAGCCTCGGCGGTCACGTCGTCGGCCATCGGAACCTGCGCAGCCAGCGTCGCCTGCTCTTGCGTGATCGCTCCGCTCGCGACCAGCTCGTTCAGGAACCGCTCTGGCGCGGGCTCGAGGAACTTTCGCGCCACTTCGACGCGCGACACCTTCGCGATGAGCCGGTTGGGAACGCTGATCGACCCATCAGCGTTACGGTGAATGCCCGTCACGCGCCACTTCACGACGCTCAGCGTGAGATCGAGGTACGCCGACGCGCTGACGATGCGCAGCCCGCGCGCGAGGAACAGCTCGACCAGCGCCGCCTCGAGCTTCTGATCGTCAGGCGAGTGAATGAGGTTGATGCCCCACGGCGTATTGGGGAGCGAGGCCTGCAGGCGATCGATCGCGGCCGTCACGCGAGCAAGCGAGAGCCCCGCCGCGCCGAAGATGCCGAGGTAGCCGACCTTCGCGACCGCCTCGACGAGCGCCTCCGACGCGATGCCGTTCGCCATCTCGCCGGCGATCAACGGAGCCGTCAGCCCATACGCCTCGGTGAAGCTGCGATCGCCGAGCCGATCGGGCGTCAGCGCCGGAGCGTGACCCAGCAACGGCAGCTGACCTTCGGCAGGAACAGAGCCCAGCGCCGCCACGCCGCCCTTCGCGATGCCGGGCCGACCACCGACGTCGACGATGCTGACCGGAGCTCCGACGAGCGCGAGCAACTGCTTGAACGCCTCGGGCCCGGTCCGTGGGGTGAACTCACCAGGGGTGAAGGCTCCGAGCGAATGCTGTGCGAGGGTCAAAACGGGCTCCTTGAGGCGAGCCGCGGCCTTAACAGTCGACCGTCAGGGCCACAACGGACCCACGCAGTTTCCCACCATGCAAAACCGACCGAACCGGTCAGGGTTTTTCACGTGCAGAACCGGCTGGTTCTGGGCGCAGCTCGCCGCACTTCCGGCAGACGCACGCCTTGCCCTTCGCGGCCTCGGGAATCTTCGCCAACACGGCGGGATCGAGCTTCACCGAGAAGCACCAGCAGGCCGAGTCACCGGCGGCGACACCGCAGGCGTTTGGTTCACCACACAGCGGGCAGCGTTTGGGATCAGACATCGTGGTGGTAGTTCCAGTCGCCCGGTCTGGGCGGGTCAGCGCGGTCTTCGAACATTCGCATGAGAGAGACGAACAAGCCGAGCATCAGGCTGCCAGGAGCGACCGCGAACGCAGGGCTTCCAGAAGCCAGCGCCACGCCCAGGCCGACGATGGCGAGCATGGTGACGATCGCTCCGTAGCTGGCGATGTTCAGATCACGGGGGCGGCGCACGGCGAGCACGAGGCCTGCGAGCACGCCCAGAAACCAGAGCCCGCACACCCCGACCATCGCCGCGACCGAGGGCAGCTCGAGCAGAGTGGGAAGCCCGAACGTCACCGCGAGCGATTGCCCGATGATCATCACGAGGCCACCACCTCGACGATCCCTGCGCATCGACAGCTCCCATGGCGCGAGGTCATCATCGGTCTCGACCGGCCGCTGGTCGCGCCAGCTGCGCAGAAACCGCACGTCGTCGGGCGTGCGGGAAACCACAGGCCATCAACGTCTCGACGATCTCTTTTCGGCAGCTGCGGCCTTCGGTGTCGAGCTGCTCGTTGAGCACCTTCGTCGAGAGCAGCTCCAGCAATAGCTCTGACTCTTCGGTCTCGTGGCCGGGCGCGCGCATCGCGATCAGCACCGTGTTGATCTGGGTCGCGACCGCGGCTCGCTCGACCGCAGGAGTCGACCCCATCGACTGCACGAGCTCGGGCAACCGCTCGAGCCGATGTGCCGACGCCTCGAGATCGATTGGCACGAGGTCGCCAACGTCTCGCCCCTCAGCGGACCTGTGCTCGCGGGTGCTTGTCGTCATGGGCAAAGAAAAAGGGCTCCGAGGTTTCCCTCGGAGCCCTTACCTGGGGACGACCAGGCTTTGTGACCCTGCCGGGATTCGAACCCGGGTTTAAGCCGTGAGAGGGCTCCGTCCTAGGCCACTAGACGACAGGGCCAGACCCAACTGCGAAAAGCGCGGCGGAAGTATGTGACCCCGACGCTGCTGTCAACAGGTTCGACGCACGAACGAGAAAACTCTGACGAATCACGGTCGCGGACGGCGTTCGGCCCAGCCCTCGATGGTCCTCGAGAGGTCGATGAGGCGAAGGGAGCCACCGCCGAGATCGCGCACCACCTCGCCCTTCAACGCGTCGGCGGGCACGTAGTCGAGCGGGCGGCAGGTGACGACGATGACCTGGGCGTCGAGGGCCGTCTTTCGGAGCGCGTCGACGAACCAGCTCATGCGATCGGCGTCGGTGTGAACGAGGTGATCGTCGAGCACGAGCGCCGACTTGAGCTGCCGGGCGATGGCGACGCGGAGCAGGCTGGCCAGTTGATCGCGAGTCCCCACCGACAGCGCGCGCAGCACCGACTCACCATCGATCAAGGCGCCTTCGGCCGTGAGCGACGAGGCCTTCAAGTCGGGCCCGAGCTCGAGCGCGCCGTAGCGCCCCTGGGTGAGCTCGCGGAACTGGGTGGTGAGCGGGCCAGCGAGCGCGCGGCCCAGGTGGCCACCTTCGGCGTTCTCGGCTTCGCGCAGCGTCTCTTGCAGCAGCTTCCACGACTCGGCGTCGAGCTCGACCTCGGCCTCTCGCGCCTTCGCAGCCTCGAGCGCCTCCTGCAGGTGTTGCACCTGTTCGCGCAGCTGGGGGCCACCGACCTTCGAGAGCGCTCCGTCTGCGCGGTTGAACTCGGCCTCTTTCTCGGCGGCGTCGGCGCGCAGGCGCAGAAGGAGCTGCTCGGCGTTCTCGACGTCAGCAGCCGAGACGATTGGGACGGCGAGCAGCGGTTTCAAGACGGCCTCGGCGTCGGCGAGCTGCTTCGTCGCGCGGGCCCGATCGAGGCGCTCTGCGTCGGTCTGGAGCACGGCCAGCTGCCCCTTCTTCTCGTGCAGCGCGGCGCGGCTGGCGTCGGCGATCTTTCCCGCGTTCGCCCTGCCCTGCTCCGCCGTCGCGACCTTCGCGCGGTGTTCGTCGACCGAACGTTGCGCCGCCTTCACCTCGGCGCCCTGCTCCGACTCGAGCGCCTGCAGCGTCGCCGTGAGCTGCTTGCGTTCATTCAGCGCCGACGTGAGCTGGAGCTCGATCGCGTCGAGCTCGCCCGGAGTCGTCTGAGTCGCTCCGAGACTCGACCGGCGCTCCGTCACGACCGCGAGCGCGGCCTGCTTCTTCGAGAGGCTCTCGGTGGCGGCATCGAGCTCCGAGCGCTGCCTGGTCTCGAGTCCCTTCGCCTGTGACTCCCAGTCGGCGCCGAGCGTCGAGAACATCGACTCGATCACGGCGAGCTGCGCCTGCGGAATGCGGTCGCGTTTTCGTTGCAGGGCCTCGGCAGACTCGGCCTCGCTGCCCTGCCTGAGAATCAACGCGGCCTGTTGACGGGCGCTCTGCTCTTCGGCGCGCGCGCGATCGAGCTCCACCTGAAGGCTGGCCAGGGCGACGCGCTCCTTCTCGAGTGAGGCGTGACGCGACTGCAGCTCAGCCACCGAGCTCACCTCGGCGTTCGCCAGCGCGGGCACCACCTCGTTGCGCCAGCGCTTCGAGAGCGTGTCGCGCATCTGCCGGATCTCCTTCGTGCCGGCGATGATCTCGATCTCCACCTTCTGACCGATCGTGAGCGACACCTTTCGTTCGGCGTCGATGGCGCGGTCCTTCTTCGCCTTGAGCACCTCGTCGCTCGGGGCTTCGTCGTCGACCTCAGCGTGGAGGCGCACTTCATCGAGCGCCTTGACGATCACGCTCATGCCGCCACCTGCGCGACCGTCGATGATCTGTCGATCGGTCTCGAGCTTCGCGAACACGGCGGTCTGTTCGAGCGACGGAAGCTTCTCGAGGGAAGCCGTCAACGCGCTCGTGCGCTTGTTCAGGTCCTTCTCGAGCGCGGCGAGCTTCGTCACCAACGAAGCAGCCTTCGTCTCGAACGCGGCCGCTTCGTCACGCGCCTTGCCGGCCTTCTCGGCGATTCGTTCGGCCGTCTTCCAATTGCCGTAATCGAGCACGTAGCGAGCGAGATCGAGGTTGGTGCGCGCCTCGGCGGCACGGAGCTCGAGCGCTTTGACCTCGGCGTTCAGCTTCTTCTCTTCGGCCAGCGCGGCAGCCAGCTGCTTCGCCGCATCGATCGCCGCCTTCGCCTTCTCGCGTTGGGGCTCGAGCTTCGCGGTGATGGCGTCGAGCTCTGACTGGCGGCTCTTCAGCGTCGCGCGTTTGAGCTCTCGCTCCCGCGCGCCCTCTTCACTCTGCGCCCGCTGCAGCGACTCCTCTGCCGAGCGGAGCGCCTGACGAGTCTGCGCCAGCACGTCCTCCGCTTTCTTCACGGTCGCTTCATCTGTCGCGACCTTCGCTTCGAGGGCCTTCACCTCATCGGCAGACGTCTTCGCGCGCGCGATCACCTCGTCGATCTTCGCGAGACTGAACTTCGCTTCCTTCACCTTCTCTTCGGCCGCGACCCGGGACCGCGAGGCTTCGACGGCCTGACGCGCGCTCTCGACCATCGCGGTGGCTTCACGTTCCCTGCGGCGCGCCTCATCGACTCCACCGCGGAGCGAGTTCACCAGCGCCTCGGTCGCCGCCGACTGTTCGAGCTGCAGCTGGGCGATCTTCAGCTCATCGGAGAGCGACTTCACTGCGTCACCCACCGCCGCGAACTTCGACTTCGCGCCACCTCGCCGCCGCCCGGTCGAGGTGAAGAACTGATCGAGCTCCAGCTGCGCCTGCTCCAGCACCCGCTTGAACAACGGGTCCTGCGCGAGGGCCGCCAACGCCCGCGTCAGTCGCGACTTTCCGGAGTCCGACGGATCATCACGAATGCTCCGCGCGAGGATCGTCTCGACCTCCGACTGACCGGCCAGCAGCGCGTTGGTGAGGAACGAGTCGAGAACGTGGCGACCACGTGCCTCGGGCAGGCCCCACTGCAACAACGCGCGCAGCTTCTCGTCGACCTCGCGCGCCTTCGCCTCGACCGAGAAGTTCTTCCCGTCTTTCGATGACAGCAACTCGGCCGAGCCGCGGCTCTCACCGAACTCCTTCGTCACCCGCCAGAAGCGCCCGTCGTCGGCCTCGAACGTGAGCACCACGCGCGGAATCGCGTCGCGGAACCAGGGAAGAAACGCGCCTCCATCGCTCGACTTGGCAGGAGTCAGCAACGCGGCCCGTAGCGCCGTGATCAGCGTCGACTTGCCGAGATCGTTCGGCCCGAACAGCACGTTCAGCTGCGGCGCGAAGTCGATCTTCGCCGAGCTCACCGCCTGAAAGTTCTTCACCTCGAGATCGACGAAGCGCATGGCTCAGCTGGCCTTCCGCGTGGAGCGGAACAGGTGAAACAACGCGCGCTGGGCGGCGAGGCGTCGTGCGGGATCGGCGGCGGCGGTCTGCAGCTTCGTCACGGTCGCCTGCAGCACGGAAGGAAGCTGACTGCTCCAGGCCGCGACGTTCGACACGTCGAGTTCGAGGCGGTGGCGATGGAGGTCCAGCACGCCCACCATGCCTGGGCGCGCGAGGTTGCCGGCGAGCGACTCGAGCAGCCGCTCGGCCTCCTCCAGCTCGGGCGCCGTGAGGCTGAGATCGACGTGAAGACGGAGCACGCGGTTCTTGAGGTCCGTTCGGCTCGCGAGCGCCTTCAGCTGCGTCATCGACGAGACCGACACCTCTTCCCACTCCCACGCGGCGACCTTGCGCTGGTTCACCATCGCGCGCCGTTGCCTCGTCATGAACACCACAGCCACCGATCCGGGGTCGCGCTCATCGAAGGCCGTAGGCTCGGGCGTACCGGGGTAGATCGTCGGCGGCTGCTTTCGCTCGGGTGGAATGAAGCGGAACCCATGCGTGTCGCCGATGGCGAGGTAGTCGAGGCCGCGATCGATCACGGCGTCCTTCGAGATGGGGAAGTTCGTCTGCGCATCGGCCATGTCGAAGGTGCTGCCGTGACAGAGCCCGATGCGAACACGTTCATCGCCTGCAGCGCGCTTCGGGATCTTCGTCGTCGGATCGAGCTGGCCGGCGCGCGACTCACAGGGCACCGCGTAGAGGACGCAGCCGTTGGCCAGAGGGTACTCCTTCGCGGTCTCGACGACGGTGACCCAGGCTGGCAGCGCCTGACGAAAGCGCTGCTCGACCCAGATCGAGTCGGGCTGAATCGGGTCGTGATTGCCGGGGAGCAGGAAGACCGGCCGGTCCTTCCACTTTCGCTTCGCGAGCAGGTCGACCAGGCCGTCGCTCCATTCGCGGCTCGGCTGCGGCTCATCGAACAGATCGCCCGCGCAGAGCACCGCGTCGACCTGGTGCCGCTCGGCCTCGCTGAAGATGCGATCGATCACCTCGAGGCGGGCGCGCGAGAGCTTGATGCTGGCCTCTTCACTGAACGCGCGAAAGCGGCGGCCCAGGTGCCAGTCAGCCGTGTGCAAGAGCTTCAGCACGATGTCTTCCTCCGTGCGCTTCATGTGAAGACCACGTCCACGTCGACGAGGGTCTCGATGCGCGGTGGCGAGTAACGCCGGTTCTGAATGTGCTCGAGGTAGGTGCGGTAGCGCTGATCGTCTCGCTGCTGCAGCTTCGCGATGCGCGCGTCGACGAGCTCGAGTTCTCGCGTGGCGGTCTTCAGCGAATGCTCCGCGTCGGTTCTCGCCTCCGAGCCCACCGCCCCTTCACGCCGTCGCTCGGCTGCGTCGATTCGGTCTTCGATCGCCCGTTTTCGTTTGCGCAGCACCAACAGGCGATCGTCGAGGAAGCGCTCGGCCTGAAGCGACGCCGCCTCGAACCGCCGATGCTCGGCCTGATCGACGTCCGACTGCAGCACGAACAGCGCCTGTTCCTGGGCGTCTTGCATGGTCGCGTCGTCGACCCGTTGCGCTGGCGCCTTCGCGTCCTTCAGCTCCCGCGCGAGCAGCTCGACCGCCGCCGCCTGCTCGAGCACCTGGCCATCGGCGAACGCGACGAGGGGGATGATCAGCTCGACGCGCTCGAAGCCATCGAACGAGGCCTTCAGCAGCCGCAGCCGCCCACTCTTCGCCGGAGCCTTCAGCTTCACCGACACGGCGCCACCACCCGCGTACTGGCGCGCGTCTTCCACGGCAGTCGCGACGAGCGGGTGGCCCAGATGAAGCGACGTGTGGCCCTCGACCGAGCCGATCGCCACCGTGACGCCCTCGGGGAACTTCGGCCCCGCGGGGATCTCGACGACGCCGTCCTTCTCGGTGAACGCGATCTGCTTCGCGCGCAGGAACTCGAGCACGACGCGCGAGAGATCCCGATCGAGTTCGGCAAGCGAGCCGGGCACCGCGTCACGGCGCAGCCGAAACACGTGCTGCACGTCTTCGTCGAAGCGCTGCTCGATGATGCCGATGGTCCGGGAGCGCGTCTCTTCGAAGCGTTTCCGCTCCTCCGCGACCTTCTCACGCAGCGCGCGGATCTCGGCGTTCACCTCTTCGATCGTTCGCGCCCGTTCGTAGATGCGCGCGAGCTCGGCCTCGAACTCCGCTCCGAGCGCGCTCACCAGCACGTCGCCGCCCGGTCCCTGCGGCCGATGGAGGATCTGATCTGACGCGCTGAGCACCGTGCCGAAGAGATCGAGCTTCTGGCTCAAGATGTCGAAGGTGAGCGCCTGGGCCTCGTTGTCCTTCGCGATGAAGTTGATGACGGTGACGTCGTGCTGCTGCCCGTAGCGATGGCAGCGACCGATGCGCTGCTCGATGCGCTGAGGGTTCCACGGCAGATCCCAGTTCACGACTGCGTTGCAGAACTGCAGGTTGAGGCCCTTCGCGCCGGCCTCGGTCGAGATGAAGACGCGCGTGCGGGAGCGGAACTCGTGCACGAGCGCGAGCCGCATCGCGATGTCCTTGCTCGGCTGCGTGGCTTCTCCCGGCGGCACCTCGTGTTGCCAGCGAACGAGCGCCTCGTGGGCGCGCGGGCCGTCGTTGGTGCCGCGGAAGATCGTGATGTCGTCGGGGCGAACCTGACCGCTCTCGATGAGGGCGTCTCTCAGGTACTCCTGCGTGACGAGCGACTCGGTGAAGATGACGAGCTTCTGGCTCCCCTGCCCTGCCTTCGCGCGCGTCGCCACGAAGTCGATGGCCCTGAGCAACGAACGAAACCGGCCGTCGTCGTTCACGAGCGCCTTCGCACGAGTGACGAAGGACTCGACGCGCGTGACCTCGGCGCTGACGTCGACCTTCTCGGGAGGGGCGGCGTAGTCGTCTCCTGCGAGCGCGCGCAGATCGTCGTCCTCCAGATCGGCCACCAGCGCATCGAGTTCACGATCGTCTGGAGTCTCTCCCGAAGCGAGCCGACGAAGCCGTGCCGCCACGTGCTCCAGCGAAGACGCGAGCGCGAGGGTCGACGACGCCATGCGCCGATGAAAGCCGAGCAACAGCAGCTTGCGGTGCCGTCCCTGGAACGCACGAATGCCGGGCTCGAGCAGGTAGCGCGTGACGTCGTCGTACAGCGCGCGCTCGGCCGGGCTCATCGCGTACTCGAAGAGCCGCGCCTGCCGATTGACGAAGGGCTTCTCGAGGAACGACTGCGCCTGCCGACGCAGCGTGCGCTGCAGCACCTGCTTGAGGCGCGTGCGCAGCTCTTCTTCCTGGCCGGGCGCGAGCTGGCGATCGTCGTTCGCGCAGAACACCTCGCGGAAGGTGGGCAGATCGCCGAGCAGCGTGCCGAGCGGGTCGACGTACTGCACGAGGCCCCACAGCTCGGCGAGGTTGTTCTGAATCGGCGTCGCCGTGAGCAGCAGCACCGGCGTCTGCCCGGCCTGCAGCACCTCTTTCACCCGGCCCGCCGTGCGCGCATGCGGCGCCTCGGGGTCGTAGTCACCCGACGGCGCGAAGCGCTTGTAGATGCCCGCGAAGAGCTCGTGCGCTTCGTCGATGACGCAGAGATCGAACGGCTCGCTCGCCAGCAGCGCGTCACGGCCCTTCTCCGAGCCAGCGGCCTCACGGTTGATGAGAAACACGCCCGGCCCATCGAACCCGCCAGGCTTCGGCTGGCCTTCTTTCGCGTCGAGATCGAAGAGCGTGAGCAGCTCATCTCGCCACTGGCCCACGAGCGACTTCGGCGCGATCAGCAACACGCGACGCGCTCCCTCGGCCAGCAGCTGCGTCATCACGAGGCCCGCTTCGATGGTTTTTCCGAGCCCGACCTCGTCGGCCAGAATGCAGCCACCTTCACGAATTCGGGCGAGCGCGAAGACGACGGCGTCGATCTGATGCGGGTTGGGATCGATGCGGGCCGCGCGCTGAGGAGCGATGGCGCGCCGGTGCTCGTCAGCGCGACGCAGGCGCACGAGCTCTTCTGCGGCGAGGCGACGCTGAAGGGGGTGCGAGGGCGTCATGCGCCGCGCAAACTACCCCCGTGCGTTTCAATCGGCGCGATGAAAGGGCAGCAGGTAGCCGAACCGCAGCAGCGACTTCGCCGAGGCGGTGAAGCCCGCAGCGTCGGGAATCTCCCAGCCCAGCGCGTCGGCCACGCGGGCGATCTGGTTGAAGCAGAACGCGACCCACAGCGCCTCGGTCGCGGCGGCTTTCGAGACGCCAGCGGATTTGAGCGTCTTCGCGTGCTCGACCGTCACGGCCTCGGGCGTGAGGGTGACGACCTCGAGGTACGTGAGCATCGCCTTCAGCTTCGCATCGATGGGCGCGCTGCGATGATCGGCCAGCACCGCCGCCGTCAGTTCACTGCCGAGCTCGTTCGACGCGACCGCGCCGTGGGCACCCGTTCAAAATCGACAGCGATTCAGGTTCGAGACGAAGGCCGCGAAGAGCTCGCGTTCACCGACGCTCCAGGCCGAGGGCCCGCGCATCACCACTTGAAGGAGCGCGTTGAAGCGGTCACCCCAGTATTCACGACGGTAGAGCAGCGTGCGCACGACATCGGGAGCGGCGCGGCCCGAGGTCACCCGCATCAACGCGAGCACGAAACGATCACGCAGCCCGTGTCCGTGGGCGACCTTCGGCAGGCGAATCGTCGTCATGGTTCGTCTCCGTACGCTTCGTTCAAGGCGTTCAACCCGGCTTCGACCCGTCGCTTCGCCGCACCGTGGGCTGCACAGACCGTCAGCTCGAACAATGCGTCGTCGGAGTGCGTCGTTCGCAGCGCTTCGACCTGCTCGGGCATGACCTTGTACGCGGCCTGCTGAATGAGGTTCGCGTACTCGCCCTCGCCACGCATCGCGGCCTCACGCTGCTGACGAGTCGTCTCTCCCGGGCGATCGAGGAGCGAGCGATGGAGCGCTTCCTGAAGCTCGTTGGGAGTCATCGCGGCGACACTCTGTCATCGACCTCTTGCGAATGTGAATGGGGCTGTTCATTCCGGCGATCAGCATCTGCCCGCATCATCGATCTCACCACTGGCGCTGCGCAGCGAACTTCAGCGGCTCCTGACGCAGGGCGAGACCCAGCACCGAGTCGATCGGCTCCCAGACGCCGTCGCCGCCAGCGCGGGCGCTCCACACCGAGAGCGCAGGGTTGAACCAGTACAGCCCATGGCCACGACGCTCGAACAGCCGCCGTCCCTTCCCGCCGCTGGCCTCGTTCTTCGACAGCATCGACGAGAGATAGGGGCGCTTGCGCCGGTAGTCCCGCATCACCACCTCGGGCAGGCGCTCGACGTAGCTCATCAGCTCCGTGGTCCCGATGCCGAGCAGCTGCAGCTTCACCGTCGCCTCGCTCAGCCACAGCCGCTCGAGCATCAGCTGAAAGACGATGTACTCGCCCTGCTCGCGGCCGATCTGCACCAGGTGCCCATCGACCTGAACGTCGAAGGACGGCGGAGCGAGGAGCTCCCACGCCGCCCCGAGCTCGGAGCGCGCGAAGGCCTCGTCTCGCCACGCCTTGCGCAGCACGTGATGGAGCGCCTGCAACCCATACATGTCTCGCGCCGACCGATTCGCGCCGCGCGACAGCAGCGCCTCGATGAGCGGAACATTGCCTGCCTCAGCGGCGAGCATCAGCGGCGTGAGCCCCTGCAGGCTGACGTACTCGAGCCCGTAGCGCTCGGTGTTCTCGAGGACGAGCTTGTGCTTCTTCGACGCGAACTCCTGCACGAGCCGCGCGTGCATCGCGTCGCGCTGCGTCGCCTGCTCCTTGAACGATCGAAACCCGAGCTGCGAGAGCTCGGAGGCCGAGAACTGATCGGGGTGCATCACCAGCACGTCGAGCAGTTGCTCGCGGGCCTTGCGAGAGACGCCCTGTGGGTCGAGCGCTCGGCCGAGCAGCTCGATCATTCCCGCGCCATCGAGCGGCTTCCACGGCGTCGCAGAGATGCGCAGCACCTGGCTGCGAATGGCTTCGACCTGCTCGAGCTTGCCGTGCGCCTCGAGCCGGCTCGCCTCGCGCTGCCAGTCTTCGGTCGACGCCTGCTTCACCGAGCCCGCGACCGGGCGGCCATCGAAGGGCACGCGCAACAACTGGAGCAGCGGGTGCGCCTCGTCATCCTCCACCAGCCACACGTTCTTCACCGCGCGCGTGAGGGCGACGTAGAGCGCGTTCACGAAGAACTTGTACGCCTCGCTCGACTTGTCGCCCTTGTCGCGCGCGCGGCCGTAGTCGAGGGCCGTCACGTCGACGTCGGCCGGCGTCAGGCCCTCGGCGAGCGACGAGAAGAGGCGGCGCTCACTCGAGACGACCCGAAAGAGAATCACGTTCTCGTACTCGAGCCCCTTGGCCTCGAGGATCGTGAAGACGAGCGGCGTCCTGAAGTGGCGGCGGGCGTCGGCCTTGTCTTCGTCGCGGAGCACGACGACGGCCACCTCGGTGCTGCGCCGCGTGCGCTCGTCGAGCGCTGCCAACTCGGGCGAGCGGGTCGACAGGCCACGCACTTCACCGGCCTCGCCTGGCACCGCCTCGAGCAAGGCGTTGCTCTCTTTGTCGATGGAGCCGAACTTCGCGTGTTTGATCGCCAGCACCGCGTTCGCGACTCGCGTCACCTCTGGCGAGTTCCGGTAGCTGACGCGCAGCACCGCGACCTCGGAGGCCGACGAGAGACCTCTCCAGAAGAGCGTCTTGACCTTCGCCCAGCTGAAGAAGTTCGGGTGCACGACCTGGTTCGCGTCGCCCGCGAGCACGAAGGCACCAGGGGTCGAGAGGCAGCGCAAGACGAGCTGCAGCTGCACGGGCGTCAGATCCTGCACCTCGTCGATGGCGATGAAGTCGTAGCGAGGCGTCGCCTTCGCCAGCCACTGGTGCGCGATGACGTTGGGCTCGAAGCGGCCCTGCTCCTTCAGCCACGCCTGGTAGCGGAGGAAGATCTCGAACAGCGCCCTGCGCTGAGCCTCGTCGAAGAGCGACTGCCGCACGCCGAGCGCGAGGTACGCGTCGAGCCCCAGCGCGCCGTCGGCGTCGGCGGTGAGCACGCCGCGAAACTCCTCGAAGCAGCGGTGCGCATCGGTGAAGGGCACCTTCTGGCGATGGCGCTCGAAGAAGGCGGTGAAGTCGCGAAAGCCGACCGCCTGCCCCGTCGGCACCTCGAGGCTGTCGAGGAACTGGCGGTAGCTGAGGAAGTCGGCCTCCTGCTCACCGGGGTCGTAGTCGAGCGCGACGTAGAGGCCGCGCGCCGTCTGCGCGAGCCACGACGACTCGGTGACGTAGGCGACCCTGCCGGGCGCCGCGCGCAGGTGTTGGAGGAGCAGCGCGGTCTTGCCACTCCCCGCCGAGCCCACGACGACGAGCGGCGGGCGCCGACGCAGGATCTCGTCCTGGGTGTCGTCGAAGGAGATCGGCTTGTCGAGCAGCGCGAAGCGGGGGCGGCTCGGGTGCAGGTACTTGATGGGGCGCGCTTCGAGGGGCTCGACGGCGGCCTCGATCCTGGCCTCGTCGACGCGCGCGCCCCGAAGGAACCGGGAGCGCTCGTACTCGTGGTGCGGCAACACCTCGAGCGCCAGCACCGCGCGCGCGCCCTGCGAGGTGACGAACTGCAGCACCAGCCTCGCCGAGTCGTTCAGCTTCGCGCGGTAGTAGCCACCCTGCAGCTTCTTGAGATCGATGGCCGCGAGATCGTCACGTTCGAAGGCCTCCTGAACCCTCGCGAGCTGTGGCTCGAGCCCTGCGGCGTGAAGGCCCTCGTAGGTGAGGAAGCGCATGACCTCGGGAATAGCGTGCTGCCCGATGGGGGTCCCGCAAGATCAGACCCGAAGCAGCGCGCCAGCAGGTGGTTGAGGCACCCATTCCCTGAGCCACGACCATCGAGACTCCACGATCGGCGCCCGGGCTTGCCTGAACACGAGTCCACAGCCAGTCGAAGCCATGCAGCTTCATCAAGTCGAACAGCACCTGCTCGAGACACACGACGCGGCCAGCGAGCTTCGACGCGCGGGCTGCACAACGCGGATCGTTCGCGAGGGTTCTCAGTGCGTTCTTGTCGCCGGTGACGATGAGCGCGTCGTCTTCGCGACAAGCCATGGCAACGAGGAGCAACTCGCCGGGGTCGAGGCCTGGAATGCCCGCGAGCTCGATCTTCTCTGTCTCCGTGAGCCCTTCGGTGATCTGCGAGACGCTCGAGATGAACGTCGTCAGCCGGGTGGCGAGTGCAGGGCCGTGTCGTTTGGTCGCCGCCGCGGGATCAGCCAGGCGCAGTTTGAACCGGGCGGTTCCTGGAACACGAACATCAGACGGCCGCACCTGCAGCAACACCAGCAACCCATCCAACGCGTCTTACGCTCCCAGATTGTGGAGCGCGTCGACGTCGAGGAAGACCTTCACGCGACTGACGCAGCGACCTCGGTGTCGCCTGCGGCTCCGCTCATGCGTGCGGTGAACTCTGCCGCATCTTCGCCAAGGCGTGACCAGTCGAGCTTCTCTCGCGCGAGCCGGCGAATCACCGCGTCGCCGTCTGCCGTGTGAGGCATGAGCTTGAGCGCCGCGTTGGCGGCGGCGAAGAAGCTGTTCCCCATCGAGTAGGCGTAGTTCAGCACGATGAAGCCGGGGGCGGTCTGAAGGCGCACGCCGAGTTCCTGCGCCTCCTTCGCGAGCTGACTGGCGTTGGGCCAGGTCGAGGTCGCGCGGAAGGCGACGTCGGGCGAGCCGGAGAGCAACGTGACCGCCCACGCGTTGGCTTCACGCTCTTCCGCGTCGACGTCGTCGCGGTCGACATCTGCATCGACCAGCGCGGTGTCACGCTCGAGGTGGCCACAAGCGATGTGACCGAGTTCGTGCGCAATCAGGAAGAGCAGCCAGGGCGCGCTCGTTCGCCCATTGGTCACGACGATCACCCGTCGGCCGCCGACGTCGACTGCGAGCGCATCGGGTTTGCGAGTGCCAGCGGGGAAGCTGAGTCGAGAGAGCGCGCGCGAGCTCGAGGTCTCCGATCTCGGTGTCGCTGCGTCGCTTGAAACGCACGCTCGCGGGTGCTGCTTCGGCCGGAACCGCTGCCGCGTCGAGCGAGGTGATCGAGAGACCAGAGTTGCGAGCGATGTGGAGCAACGCTTCCGAGAAGCCTGCGTCGGTCAGCGCGGCCTCATCGTCCCACCACGACGGCAGGAGATTCTGGCGAACCCAGGCTCGAGGGAGGCCGAACGTCGCGAGCTTCGAGTAGAGGGCCTTCATTGGGTTTGGCGTGGGCATTTTTTTACCTCCTGAGAGGGGGTTAGCGCGTGGCCGGAGAGCGGGAAACTCCCGACGCCGCCCTGCCCTCATGTCGGACAGGGGAACACCCGAGACTGATAACCTGTTGATTCCCGCGCTCCGCAACGGAAGCAGACGGCACTTCCACACAGGATCCACCGCACGCCACGGAAGCAAAGGCCGAAACCGATGCAGGTTTCACCGGCTGCAAC
>JBEOKA010000327.1:0-30100 GCA_040275325.1 Myxococcaceae bacterium
GCCCATGAAGGTGGCGTCGGCGAGCACGCGGTTGGTGCCGAGGTCGACGGCCATCGCGAAGGCGTTGGAGGAGTAGTTCACGTCGACGACGGCGAAGAAGGTGGCGACCTCTTTCGTGGCGACGAAGGCGTAGAGCCACTTCTTGTGCGTGGTGATCCGCTCCAGCCTGCCCGGTGCGTACGCGCCCTTGAGGTCGTCGAAGCGCACCACCTCGAGGCCGCCCTCCCAGGTGCCGTAGCGGGGCGCGCCTCCAGCGTCGGTGAGCGTCGACGGGCACGGCGGGAGCGTGGACATGGGCCGATGGTAGGCACCACCGGTGCACCCCGCCAGCGCGCACCTCGTCGGAGTGACCATGGCGTGACGGGGCCCAAACTTGCTCAGATGGCTTCATGCGAACTGCGCTGCTCCTCCTCGCCCTCGCCGCAGGAAAGACCGACCCCTCGCTCGTGGGCACGTGGCTGCTCGCCGGCCAGCCCTTCATGACGCTCGCCGCCAACGGCACCGGCACGATGGAAGACGGGAAGCTGAAGTGGAGCGTGGAAGGGAAGACGCTCGTCATCGCCGACGACGAAGACGGCGTCGACAAGGCGCAGTACCAGGTGAGCGGTGACACGCTGACGCTCACCCTCGGCGGCGTGCCGCTGCAGCTGACGCGCGCAGGCAAGGGCGTGAAGGTCGAGAAGGCCGGCAAGCTGTCGAAGGCGGTGAACAAGCAGAGCGAGGCTGACGCCGACGCCGAAGCGCTCGCCGAGGCGCAGCAGTACCTCGCGCAGCAGCAGGGCCGTCAGGCGCAGGCCCAGCCCGCGCGTGGTGCGCAGGCTCCGAAGGCCGCCGGCAACGACCAGCTCAGCCAGTTGCTGATGTCGAGCGCGTGGTGCTGGCTCAAGTACGCGAGCGGCAACACCTACCAGGAGCGCATCGTCTTCTCGGCCAACGGCACCTGGTCGTCGAACAAGGAGTCCGAAATCTACGGCAGCAACCAGTACGCGGGCACGAGCGCGCACTCGGTCGGCGCGAGCGGCGCTCAGGGGCAGTGGGCGGTGAAGGGCGGGCAGCTGTACCTGTCGGATCCGCCCGAGACGCCGCAGTTGGTGCCGGTGCCGCTGCAAATCACCCGCAACTCGAACGGGTACCCCATCATCACGGCAGACGGCAAAGAGTACTCGCAGTGCAACTGACGGCTGCCCGATTGGTGGGTTGCTCCACGCGGCGTCAGCCTTAGCCGTAGAGGCATGGACGCGACTGCCATCGACTCGAACGGCCTGGTGCACCGGGCCGGCAACCTCGTGAAGACGGGCCTGCTCCTCGCGGCGCTCAGCGCGCTGGTGCTGGTGCTCGGCCGGCGGCTGGGCGGCGCGAACGGCCTCGTGATGGCCGGCGGGCTGGTGCTCGTGATGAACGTCGTGTCGTTCTGGTTCAGCGACCGCATCGCGCTGGCGATGAATGGCGCGAGGGAGCTGCCGCGCTCCGAGCTGCCGTGGCTGCACGCGCTGGTGCAGCAGCTGGCGTCACGGGCCGAGCTGCCGGTGCCGAGGCTGTACGTCGTCGCGAGCGACACGCCGAACGCGTTCGCGACGGGGCGCTCTCCCGAGCACGCCGCCATCGCGGTGACGACGGGCCTGCTCCAGCACCTCGACCGGCGTGAGCTGACGGGGGTGCTGGCCCACGAGCTCGCGCACGTGAAGAACCGCGACACGCTCATCATGACGGTGGCCGCGACGCTCGCGGGTGTCATCACGCAGCTCGCGCAGTGGGCGTTCTTCTGGGGCGGCAGTCTGCTGGGCGGGCGGAGTGACGAAGGGGAAGAGGGCGGCTCTGCGTTCTCGACGCTCGGCGCGTTGCTGGTGGCGCCCATCGCCGCGACGCTGCTGCAGCTCGCCGTGAGCCGCTCGCGCGAATACGACGCCGACGCCACGGCCGCGCAGCTCACCGGCGACCCGATGGCGCTGGCCAACGCGCTCGCCCGGCTCGAGCAGGGCAACCGGGCGCTGCCGATGCCGAACGCCGCGGCGACGGCCCACCTGTACATCGTCAACCCGTTGAGTGGCGGCTTGCTCTCGTCACTCTTCTCGACGCACCCGCCGATGGCCGAGCGCATCGAGCGGCTGGTAGCGATGCGCGCCCGCTAAGCCGCGGACGCCGATTCTCGTCGCTCTTTCGACACCTCGGCCGATGGTCGAGCGGTTGGTCGGCAGCGCGCACGTCGAGCGGCGAACTCCTCGCGTCGCGCCGAGATGCTGGTGGCAATGCGCACACCGAGCGCGGACTCCTCGCGCTGCCCGACGCATCCGACAGGCGGCCGGTGAATGCCACGCTCCTCGTGTCGCTCGTACCGAGCGTTTGGTGGCAGGTGACGCATCCGCCGAGCGGCCGGTGGTCGTTCGCCCACTCGAGCGGCGACTTCCTCGCGTCGCGCTTCCCGACGCATCCGACGAGGCGGCGGACTCCTCGACGGCTCGGCGAGCACATCGAGCACTACCACCCTGGCCGCTTCACCCTCCGCTGGTGGCACGCTTCGCGAGCGCCTGTGACACACAGCGCAGCACCTCGGCGTTCGAGAACGGCTTCTGCACGAAGCCCGCGAGGTCCTCTCCGAGGAAGTGCTGCACCGCGTCCTGCTCGGAGTAGCCGCTCATCAGCACCACCGGCAGCGTCGCGTCGCGCTTCTGCAGCTCGTGGAAGGTGGCGGCTCCGTCGAGCCTGGGCATCGAGAGGTCGAGCAGCACCACATCGGGCCGCTTCATCTGCGAGAGCAGCTCGAGCGCGTGTTGGCCATCGGTAGCCTCGACGACGACATACCCATCACGCACCAACAGGCGGCGCAGCGTCGAGCGCACGAGCGGCTCGTCGTCGACCACCAGCACCGTCTTCCCCGCGCCCGCGCTCTGCACCACCACTGGCATTACAGTCGACGAACTCGTGCGCGCCTCGGCAGCGGGCAAGAACACCCGCACCGTCGAGCCCTTGCCCGGAGCGCTCGTCACCTTCACCGCGCCCCGGTGCCCTCGCAGCACCCCCAACGTTGCAGGCAGCCCCAGGCCACGGCCGGTTGCGCGCGTCGAGAAGTAGGGCTCGAACAGCCTCGCCTGCACCTCGCTCGTCATGCCCTCTCCATCATCCGTCACGTCGAGGCACACGTAGCGGCCGGCGGGCAGGTCTGGCGAGAGGTACGTCGACTGCAGGTACGCGGCGTCGGCATCGACAGTCGAGGTGGTGAGCGTGATGCTCCCGGGCCTCGGCCCGATGGCCTCGCTCGCGTTGAGGATGAGTGAGAGCAGCACCTGCGAGAGCTGCGAGGCGTCGGCCTTCACCAGCGGCAGGCCCGAGGCGAGCTCGAGGCGCAGCGTGTGGCGCTTGTCGACCGACGCGCGCGCGAGGTCGATGCTCGCGCTGATGTGCGCCGAGAGGTCGGTCGGCTTCACGACGAAGTGGCCACGCCCCGAGAAGGCGAGCATCTGTCGGCAGAGTTCGGCGGCGCGGGTCGCGGCCTTCTCGATGAGCGCGGCGCTCTCGGCGGCCTCGGGCGAGCGGCGCAGCTCGTCACGCAGGCTCGTGGTGTTGCCGAGAATGCCGGTGAGCAGGTTGTTGAAGTCGTGCGCGATGCCGCCGGCCAGCACGCCGAGCGACTCGAGCTTCTGGGCTTCGTGCAGGCGCTCCTCGGCGCGCTTGAGCTCGAGCTCGCGCCGCTTCTGGTCGCTGATGT
Organism: Myxococcaceae bacterium; assembly: GCA_040275325.1. Lineage (GTDB taxonomy): Bacteria > Myxococcota > Myxococcia > Myxococcales > Myxococcaceae > Xiheimicrobium. Next base: position 3,704 of record JBEOKA010000327.1, read on the forward strand.
CCATCACGACGGCCACCGAGCCTGCGAACTTGCCGTCGGCGTCGAGCAGCGGGGTCGCCGAGTGAATGGTGAAGACCTCGGTGCCATCGGGCTTGAGGAAGGTCGTCTCGCTCGCGTTGATGGAGTCGCCGCGCTCACGGTCGCGCATGCGCGTCTCGACGTCGCCGACCTCGGTGCGCTTCACGAGCTCGTCGGGGCGTACGCCGAGAAGCTGCGCTGCAGAGCGGCCCAGCATCGAGGCCATCGCCGGGTTGACGAACGTCGTGCGCGAGTCGGCGTCGACGACCCAGACGCCGTTGTTCACCTTCTCGAGCACCGTGTTCATGGTGCGCTCCTGCCGCGCGAGCGCCTGCTGGGCGACGAGGCGGTCGGTCACGTCCATCAGCACGCCGGCGACCTCGGGCGCCTGGCCCGACGGCAGCGGGAACACGTTGACGAAGAAGGTGCGGGTGCCCGCGGGCGTGTCGAACGTCTCGACGCTCTCGGACGTCTCGTTGCGCTCCACGACCTGGCGGTTGCGGGCTTCGAAGCGCTGGGCCAGCGACTCCCCGAACAGGTCGCGGTTGTGGCGGTTGACGATCTGCGACGGCGTGCGCCCCAGATAGGCCGCGTAGGTCTCGTTGCAGAACCGCAGCACACCACCCACCGTCGAGACGAACGCCCCGAGCGGCGCGCGCTGGAAGAAGCGGTCGATGCTCGCCTCGTCGACGAGCGCGTGCACCACGGCCCAGGTCGAAGTGGCGCCCTCGACGCGCTCCACGATGACGGGGCCGAGCGGCGTGTCGACGGTGCGGCGGTGGCCGTCGCCAAGGCAGGCCAGCACGCCCGCTCTCAGCGGCTCCAGCGCCGTCGACGATGACGCGAGCCCCTCGAGCAACTCGCCTTCGCTGCCGGGCGCAACCCTCAGTACCTCGCGCGCAGCGGGGCCGACCGCGCGAACGACGGGGCCCCTGCTGGTGACTTCGACGAGCAGCCACATGGGTGACGGTCACTCCAAACGAGTCGTTGAGGTCGGTCTTCTTCCACGCTTTGACCCGCCAGCGTGAGCGAGCCTGCCATCGTCGACATCTTCACCGACGGCGCCTGCCGCGGGAACCCCGGACCCGGCGGCTGGGGCGCCCTGTTGCGCTCGGGCACCCACGAGAAGGAGCTGTTCGGGGGTGAACCTGACACCACCAACAACCGCATGGAGCTCACCGCCGTCATTCGCGCCCTCGAGGCCCTCAAGCGGCCGCTCAAGGTGCGGGTGCACACTGACTCCACCTACGTGCAGCAGGGCATCATGACGTGGATTCACGGGTGGAAGAAGAACGGGTGGAAGACGAAGTCGAAGGAGCCCGTGAAGAACGCCGACCTCTGGCAGCTGCTCGACGACGCCGCCGCCCGCCACGACATCGAGTGGCTCTGGGTGAAGGGCCACGCCGGCCACGAAGGCAACGAGCGCGCCGACGCCCTCGCCAACAAAGGCATCGACGACTACAGTCGCCTCCGTTAAAACGGACGAACGGATTTGGCCTCCGCCAAACCAGAACTCGAGGAACCGACCCATGCGCGCGAACTCCATTCTCGACACCATCGGCCGCACGCCCCACGTGCGCCTCAACCGGCTGCTCGGCAGCGACCACGAGGTGTGGATCAAGCTCGAGCGGGCGAACCCCGGCGCCAGCATCAAAGATCGCATCGCCCTGTCGATGATCGAAGACGCCGAGAAGCGCGGCATCTTGAAGCATGACTCGGTCATCATCGAGCCCACGAGCGGCAACACGGGCATCGGCCTGGCGATGGTGTGCGCGGTGAAGGGCTACAAGCTGGTGCTGGTGATGCCCGAGTCGATGTCGCTCGAGCGCCGCCGCGTGATGGCCGCGTACGGAGCGACGTTCGACCTGACGCCGCGCGAGAAGGGCATGAAGGGCGCCATCGCGCGCGCGGCCGAGCTGGCGGCGACGACCCCCAACGCGTGGACGCCTCAGCAGTTCGAGAACGAGGCGAACCTCGAGGTGCACCGCCGCACGACGGCACAAGAGGTGCTCGCCGACTTCCCCGAGGGGCTCGACGCCATCATCACGGGCGTGGGCACGGGCGGGCACATCACGGCGCTGGCCGAGGTGCTCAAGCCGAAGTGGCCGAAGCTGAAGGTGTTCGCGGTCGAGCCGGTGAAGTCGCCGGTCATCTCGGGTGGCGCTCCGGGCCCGCACCCGATTCAGGGCATCGGCGCCGGCTTCATTCCAAAGAACCTGAAGAAGGAGCTGCTCGACGGCGTGATTCAGGTCGAGCACACCGACGCGTACGAGTTCGCGCGCCGCGCCGCGAAGGAAGAGGGCCTGTTCATCGGCGTCTCGTCGGGCGCGTCGCTCGCCGCGGTGAAGCAGAAGCTGCCCGAGCTGCCGAAGGGCAGCCGCGTGCTGACGTTCTGCTACGACACCGGCGAGCGCTACCTCTCGGTCGACGGCTTCTTGCCGTGACTCCCGTCGGCGAGATGTGGTGACCGCGAGTGTGGGCGGTGAATAGTGTGCGCCACGCTCGCGTCATCGCGCGGCCCAAAGCGCACACCATGAACCGCCGACTCCTGCCCCTCCTCGCCGTCTTCACGCTCGTCACCTCTGGCTGCGCGTACCTGCAGCAGTTCCTGCGCACGGCGTTTCAGCAGCCGTCGTTTCGGTTCAAGAACCTGGGGCTCACCGACATCTCGCTCGCGGGGCTGAACCTCGACACCATCTGGGAGCTGAACAACCCGAACCAGGTGGGCCTGTCGCTCGCGAGCATCGAGTACGCGCTGTCGGTGGAAGAGAAGCAGGTCATCGCGGGCGCGCCTCCGCAGGGCCTTCAGATCGCGCCGAACTCGGCGTCTGACCTGCACTTCCCCGCGGCGCTGAAGTTCCAGGACATCGTGGCGGTGGTCGAGACGTTCCTGAACAAGGACTACGCAAACTACGCAGCGTCGGGCGCCATCGGCGTCAACACGCCCATCGGCATCATTCGCCTGCCGCTCTCGACGCAGGGCCAGTTCGAGGTGCCGAAGGTGCCGCTCATCGCGTTCGGCAACCCGCGCATCACCAACGTGACGTTCGCCGGAGCGACGGTCGAGTTCCCCCTCGCGGTGACGAACCGCAACACCTACGCGCTGCCAGTCTCGGGCGTGACGGGCGGAGTGTCACTCGCGGGCGCGAACATCGGCACCCTCACCACCGGCAACCTCGGCAACATGGAGGGGAAGGGCGTGAAGAGCGTGACGCTCCCGTTGACGGTGAACTTCCTCTCGGCAGCGAGCGCGGCGGTGGTGATTGCGCGCGGTGGCAATGCACAGGTCGCGTTCAACGCACAGGTGCAGTCGGGCGGGCTCGCGTTGCCGGTGAACGTGAACCAGCTCGTGAACCTCGTGAAGTAGTCGGTGTCGCGGGCGTCGTCGCAGGTGGCACCGCTCGAGGTGCCTGGGCGCTCGTCGACGGCTCGCTCCGAACACGGGTGGGCCGCACTCGTTGCACGGGTGGGCCTCACTCGTTGCACGGGTGGTCATCACTCGTTGCACGGGTAGCCATCACTCGTTGCACGGGTAGCCCTCACTCGTTGCACGGGTGGCCCTCACTCGTTGCACGGGTGGTCCTTACGCGCTGCACGGGTCGCCCCCAGTCACTGCACGCGTCGGCGCGGTGAGCCCCACGGGATGGACCGACTCGCTCCAGGAGTTCACCCGACGTGGTCCACGCGTCGGCCCGATGCGCTCCACGAGTTCGCCAGTGCGTTCCAAGTGTCGGCCCGATGCGCTTCACGAGTTCGCCCGAAGCGCTCCACGTGAGTTGCCCGCAGCAGAGGACGCCGCACTCGAGGCAGACGCGCTTCAGCTGCGCGCGAAGACGATCGCCTCGCGCTGCAGCAACCGTGTCTGCGCGAACAACGCCAGCGACGTCAGCACCACGCACACCGCCGCGGGGATCAGCACGTCCACCGCGATGACGGGGCTGCCGCGGAACATGCGCGCGAGCAGCATGTTCTGCCCCATCGCCGGCACCAGCAGCTGCCACGTCGCGTCCTGCAGCGAGAGGAACATCGACAGACTCGGCGCGATGGAGACCAGCGACACGATGTAGCTCGTCGTCGCCTGCGCCTCCTTGTGCCCACGTGCGAACAGGGCCGCGAGCATCAAGATGGACGAGACGAGCAGGCAGAACGGCCCCAGCACCGCGAGCGTGAAGCCCGCCTCGGCGAGCCCGAACTGAAAGGCCGCCGACAGCGTCTCGTCACGCACCAACTGCCCCGCGACCGAGAAGCTCGCCACCGTGCCCGTCAGCGTCACCAGCGACGCCAGCACCACCGCCATCCACTTGCCCAGCACCAGCGCCCACGCCGAGACCGGGTTCATCAACAGCGGCTCGAGTGACCCGCGCTCACGCTCTCCGGCGGTGACGTCGATGGCGATGGCGAGGGCTCCGATGACGGCCGAGATGAGGGCGACGAGCGGCACCAGCGTTCCCGCCGCGCCGGCCCGCCCCGCGCCGATGGTGACGACGGTCGTGCGCACCGAGCGCAGCAGCGCCGGGTCGACGCCGCGCACGAGCAGCCGCTGCATGCCGACCTCCTGACTCCACCCGCTCACCAGCCGCTCGAGCGTCGCCGCAGCCGTCGCCGACTGCGCGCGGTTCCGGTCGTGCAGCACCGTGACGTTCACCAGCTTGCCGCGCGCGACGTCGTCTTCGAACCCCTCGGGAATGATCAGCACCGCGTCGTCGAAGCGGCCGGCCTCGATGGAGCCCCGCACGTCGGTCGGAGGCGGCTTCACCATGCGCCCCTGCCGCTCGAAGTAGTTGACCAGCTTCGGAGCGGCCTTCGCGTTCTCGACGAGCACCTCGCGCGCCTCGGACTTCGACTTCAGGTCGCTCAAGAACTTCGACATGAGCAGCAGCATCAGCGGCCCGCTGACGAGCGAGGTCACCAGCACCACGAGCCACACGCGGCGGTCGCGCACGCCGTCGAGCACTTCCTTCTTCAGCACCGTCAGCAGTTGCCGCACGTCACACTCCCTGTCCGAACGCGAGCTCGACGAAGGCGTCTTCGAGGGAGTCCTTGCCGGTGCGCGCCTTCAGCTCGGCCACCGTGCCCTCGTGCATCGTCTGGCCCTTCGCGACCACCACGACGCGCTCACACAGCGCCTCGACCTCCTGCATGACGTGCGAGGAGAAGACGAGGCACTTCCCCGACTCCTTGAGCCTCAGCAGCATGCGGCGCAGGGCGCGCGCGCTCACGACGTCGAGGCCGTTGGTGGGCTCGTCGAGCAGCACGTGTTTGGGGTCGTGCACGAGCGCGCGGGCGAGCGAGACCTTCAGCTTCTCTCCCGTCGAGAAGCCCTCGGTGCGGCGCTCGAGCAGCGGCTCGAACTCGAGCAGGGTCGCCAGCGAGGTGATGCGCTCCTCGAGCGACGCTCCGCCCAGGCCACGCAGCTCGCCGTAGTAGCGAATGTTCTCGCGCGCGGTGAGGCGCGTGTAGAGCCCGCGCGCGTCAGAGAGCACGCCGAGCTCGGCCCGCACGCGCCGCTCGTCGCTCACCACGTCGGCGTCGCCCACCGTCGCCGTGCCGGAGTCGGGCTTCACGAGCGTGCTGAGCATTCGCAGCGTCGTCGTCTTGCCTGCGCCGTTGGGGCCGAGCAGCGCGGTGATGGCGCCATCGGGGGCAGTGAAGGAGACGCCGCGCACGGCCTGCACGACGGTGCGCCCGGAACCGCGGCCGGTGGTGAAGGTCTTGGTGAGAGCGTCGACGCGAATCATGGTGCGGGCGCCTCGAAGAACGTCGGCGTGGGGAGCGCTTCCAGACACCCAGCGTCGAGGCCGGTCGCCGAGGCCTGCATGATGAACGTGTGCACCAGCCGTGGCGCGCACCCGATGGAGCTCACGCCATGGCCCAGCTGCGGCGCGATGAAGTGCGTCGCGTTCGGCAGGGTGCGCGCGACCTCGGCGGCGTGGCGTGGCGGTGTTGCGGGGTCGACGCCACCCGAGAGAATCAGCGTCGGCGCGGGGAACGTCGGCGGCTCGAAGTACGCCTTCGGCACCTCACGCACCGGCCAGCCTTTGCACGCACGTTCGTACTCCTCGATGAACGTCGTGCCCGCGCGCGTCGAGGCCACGGCTGCGCGGTCGGCGTCGGTGATGCGCGGCACGTCTTCGGCGCAGATGACCGAGAAGTGCATGCCCGCGTACAGCTTGCCGCCGCCGAGCCCCGCGCCCAGGCCCACGAGCGCAGCCCAGTCTCCCGCCGCTGCACGCTCGAGCGCCGTCGGCAGCGCCGCCGCCAGCATCGGCCCGTACAGCGGCCCGCGCACCATGCCCACGCGGCGCTTCCGCTCGAGGACCAGCTCGGTCGGCGTGCCGAAGTACGGGTCGTTCACGCGAATGACTCCGGCGTCGGGCGCGAGCACTACCTCGAGCGCCTCCTTCATGCCGCCATCGCTGCGCGCCAGGAGTTGGTCGAGCGCGAGGTCGGTGTCGAAGGCGAGCGCGACGGGCAACGGCTTCATGGCCGGTGCCACGCCATCGATGACGACGCTGCGCACGTGCTGGGGAAACTGGCGCGCATATTCCATGGCCGCGCGCGTGCCGTACGAGGCGCCCCACAGGTTGATGGTGTCGTAGCCGAGCGCCGCGCGCACCGCGTCGACGTCACGCATCGCAATCCACGTGGCGTACTGCGCGAGGTCGACGCCGGCGTCGATGAAACCGTCGCGGCACTCGACCAACAGCGCTGCGTTCTTCTCGTCGTCGGCCGAGTCCTTCAGCGGGCGGCGCTTCACGTCATCGAGGCAGCCCAACGGCGCCGACTTTCCCGTGCCGCGCTGGTCGACGAAGACGAGATCGCGCCGCGCGTCGAGCGACGAGAACAGCGACATCACCATGCCTGCGACCTCGGTGGCCGACTGCCCGGGCCCGCCAGCGAAGATGAAGAGCGGATCCTTCAACGGGCGAATGCCCGTGGCGGCGACGACGGCGGCGTGAATGCGCAGCTTCCGACCAGTGGGCGCGTCGGGGTTCTCTGGCACCTCGAGCGCCAGACAGCGCGCTTCTCGCGTGACTCCGGGCACGATGCACGGCGTGAGCGGCGGCCCCTGCGTCGTCGGCTTCGGGCACCCCGCAAGGAACAGCAGACACAGCGCAGCGACTCGCATGAGCACGGCGAACCCTACACGCCCACTTCGTGAAGTCGATGCGTCACGCGCCTGGGTCGGTCAAACGCCCGAGGCGGAGTAGGGTGCCGGGTTCATGTGCTCCCGACTCTGGTGGCTCGCCCTCGCGACAGCGGTGCTCTCGGCCTGCAACGCGAAGTGCGTCGACTGCTCGACGACCGATGACGAGACCGAGTGTCGCAACCTCTCTGACGGCCGCGGCTGCATGAGCTCGACTCAGTGCGCGAGCGGGCTCACGTGTTTTCCGAAGAACTCCGAGGGCGCCATCGGGCGGTGCCGGCAGTCGTGCCCGAGCAACGGTCAGTGCAACCAGCGCGGAGACACCTCGCGCTTCGTCACCTGCATCGACCTCGGCCCGCCGCACACGCCGTCGTGCATTCCCGGCCCGCGCACCGACACCATCTGGAAGCTCTCCATCGAGTCGCTCTCCCTGCCCGCAACGAACCAGGGCCGGTTCTGGGACGTGTCGCCGTCGGACGCTCCCGACCCGTTCGTGTGCTTCTCGTTCACCACGCAGGTCGGCCAGCAGATCGTCTGCACGTCGGAGCAGACCGGCAACAAGGCCTCGTGGACCTTTCCGTTCACCGCCACCATGTCGTGGCCGCTGCTCCAGAACGTGAGCGTCAGCGTGTTCGACAGCGACGACCTTGGCAGCTTTCAGCAGTGCGAAGGCTCGTGCCCGGCGCTCGCGAACTGGCCGAAGGAGCTCGCCTACGGCATGGCGTGGGACCTGCGCCCGCAGTGGGACGGTGAGGACCAGACGTTCGTGCTTCGAGACGCGGCAGGGCTGGAGCTGAAGCTGCGGTTGCGGCAGACGTACGAGCAGCCATGAGGTCAACGTGAGTCGAGTGCTTCGGCAAGTCGCGGTGGTGCTGTTCGCGTGCGCAGCGTGTGTTCCCGATCTCGGCAGCGGGCTGCCGTGCGCGCGTGACGAGAACTGCCCGAACACCGCGCAGTGTGTCTGCGGCGTGTGTGTCGAGCCTGGTGCGCCCGTTCCCGCTGGCTGCGTGATGGGCGGAGGCACGGCAGGTGGTTCGGCCGGAGGTCGCGGCGGTGGCGTGGCGAGCGGCGGCGGGAGCGCGGGTGGCTCGGTCGTGGGCGGCGGTGCGGCCGCTGGTGGAAGCGCGATTGCCGGCGGCTCCTCGGGTGGTGACGCGGGCGGAGCGAGCGCGGGAGGAACTGCGACGGCGGGCGGTGACGCGGGCGGAGCTGCGAGCGCCGGAGGTTCAGCGGGAGGTGCCGCGACCGGTGGCGGTGGTGCAACGGCTGGTGGTGGTGCAACGGCTGGCGGTGGTGCAACGGCTGGCGGTGGTGCAACGGCTGGCGGTGGTGCAACGGCTGGCGGTGGTGCAACGGGCGGCGGTGGTGCAACCGGCGGAGGCACTGCAGTCGGTGAGTCGCGCCTGCTCGCCGTGTTGGCCGCTGCTCCCGCGGGCGGGGGCACGACGAGTGTGTCGCTGCCCGTCGAAGAGGTGCGAGTCACCGCGCTGAAGCCCGCCATCGCTGGCAGTGGCGAGCGCCCCGGCTTCTTCGTTCAAGCCGGCACGGTGGGGCTCTTCGTCGAGGTCGACCCGGCCTCGTTGGCGCCAACTCCTCGCATCGGCGACCGCGTCTCGTTCACCGTCACTCAGCTCGTGAACTTCGCGAACCAGCGAAAGGCGACGGCCATCATGTCGTGGTCGAGGTTCGACAACGCCTCCATCGTCGCGCTCGCTCGCCCGCTCGCTGGCGTCAACCTCGGGCTGCCTTCGGTTCGTACCCAATACGAGAGCACCCTCGTCTCGTTCTCCGCTTCGGTGAACAGCTGGTCGGACGGCGGTGGCTATGGCGACGTCACCTTCCTCGACGCCGGCTTCGTCTCGCTGCGCATGCCGGTGACGCTGAACGACAGCGAGGATCTCAGGGCAGGCTGCTCGGTCACGGCGACGGCCAGCCCGCTCGTGCTCAACGCGACGCCGCAGGTCTACGTCTGGGACGCAGGCCCGCTGGTGGGAACGACGTGTCCTCCGCCCGACTTCGTCTCGGTGGTGGCCGATGCCGGCACCGCGCTGGTCTCCTTCAGCCGGTACCTCGACCCAGCGACGGTGGCGGGGCCGTGGTTCTCGCTACGAGACCTCAACGGCTCGTCGGCCATGCCGTTCGTCGGCACCGCGTTCCCCATCGCACGGGAGCGCGTGATGCTCTCGGGGGCGGGCCTCGTGACCGGCACGGAGTACGAGCTCACCTCTGCCGTGCGTGACACGCGCGGGTCGCCGATGGCGCCGATGAGCAAGATCTCGTTCACCGCCGGAGGTTGCCGCGGCGGAGCCCTCGTCATCAGCGCCGTCTCGTTCGGGCCTGGCCCCGAGTGGGTCGAGGTGCACAATCGTTCGAGAGCGCCCGTGTCGTTGTCTGGCGTCTCGTTGATGGTGTTCGAGTCCGGCTTTCCTTCCATCGAGTCTCTCAGTGGCCTGGGCACCCTCAACGCCGGCCAGTTCGCGCTCATTCGCTTCAGCTCGACGTGGGGTGGTGGGCTGCCTTCAGAGGACACGTATCGGCCGGGTATCTCGCTCAGCGCCTCCACCGGAGGCGTGATGCTGACGAACAATGGCAGCGCGAGCTGCTCGGTCGCGGGCATCCTCGACGCGGTCGCCTGGGGCTCACCTTCTTCCGGCGCGTGCTCCGAGACCAATCCCCTGACCAACGTGTCCGGCTTCCCCATCGTCGCCCGGCGCGACACCACCCGCGGCTGTCGCGACTCGAACAACAACGTGAACGACTTCCTCCCGACCTCCATGTTCATGGCCCGCAACAAACAGTCACCCGCGGTCAGCTGCCTGTGCCCTTGAAAACAGGGGCGTGAAGGTCTCCAGAGGCCTCGCGTCAGAGCGCGCATGGCGATGACCCTGGCGCACCCCCGCTTTCCTTCGGTGTCGTTCCGCCGGGGAGGCTCGCGAGAGTCGTTCACCCGGTCGGAACCAAAGGCTATGGTCCGCCCCGCCTTGGCCACCGACGACATCACGCTCGTTCAACGCGTTCGACAGGGAGACCAGCGCGCCTTCAAGCTGCTCGTCGAGCGCTATCAACGCAAGGTGTACGGCGTCGCGCTGGGCATGGTGAAAGACAAAGAAGAGGCCCGCGACGTCGCGCAGGAAGCGTTCGTGAAGGTCTACAAGTACCTCGAGCACTTCAAGGGCGACGCGAGCTTCTACACGTGGCTCTACCGCATCACCGTGAACATCTGCATCGACGTGCTGCGCCGCAAAGGCTCGGCCCGCGGTGACGAGCACGTCGAGTTCGACGAGTCAGTGCGAATGGACATCAGCGAGGCCAACATCGGCGCGCTCGGCACCAAGCTGGGCACCAACCCGCAGAAGGCGGCGCTGCGAAAAGAGCTCGCCGACAAGATTACCGCCGCCATCGGGCAGATCCCCGAGGCGCACCGGCAGATCCTGCTGCTCCGCGAGGTCGAGGGCATGAGCTACGAAGACCTGGCCCGCACCCTCGACATTCCCAAGGGCACCGTGATGTCGCGGCTCTTCCACGCGCGGCTCAAGATGCAGAAAATCTTGAGTGGTTACCTGGAGTTGGATGAGGCCAAGGCCGGGGTCGGCAGTGAAGGCTGAGGGAAAATTCGCCAGAGAATATCGGCCGTTCGCTTCCCGTCAGCAGGCATCGAGGTGCTCATCATGAAGAACCCCGCCCGAGAGAAGTTCCTGCCGATGCTGTCGCCCTACGTCGACGGCGAGCTGACGCCCGAAGAGCGCCAGCTGGTCGAGCAACACCTGCAGAACAGCAAAGAGAGCGCGGCGCAGGTTGCCGACTTTCGCGCTGGCGATGGGCTGATGCGCAACGCCCTCGACATGCAGGCCGATGACGTCGACTGGAAGAAGTTCACCGAAGACGTGATGGGCCGGGTGACGCCCGAGAAGCTGCCGCTGTTCGAGCGCCTCAAGCTGACCTTCAGCGAGATGTTCCTCTACCAGCGAGGCCCGATGGTGGCCGGCCTGGTGGGCGCTGCGGCGGCGGTGGCCATCGCGATTCCCCTCACCATGTCGCTCGTGGGCCAGGCGCCCGAGGGCTACGGCGCGGGTCGCGTCGAAGTGCAGACCGTGTCGGTCGACACCGAGGCCACCGTGAAGCCCGTCGTGTACGAGACCGAGAGCGGCGACGCCGTCATCTGGGTCGTCGACGCGCCCGAGAAGAAGGACGGCGGCCGCAAGAAGGGTGGCGGCTCGGATGAAGAAGATGTCGCGCCGACGCCGCCGACCGAAGAGCCCAAGAAGCAGGACCTGTGAACCCATGACGACTCTGCTCCGCCGCCAGCTGCTCTTCGCCGTGCTCGTGTTCGCGCCGCTCGCGTTCGCCGACGGGGCGGTGGCGGTGCAGGCCGACGTGGTGTTCGCCTCGACGACGGCCGGCAAGGTCGACCCGTCGCTGGTGAAGATGCAGCAGACGCTGGGCGCGAAGGTGAAGTACCTCACGCTCGAGAAGCGCTCGTCACAGAAGCTCTCGCTCGACGCGAAGGGCGCGACGGTGGCGCTGCCCAACGGCAAGTCGGCCTCGCTCACGCTCGAAGGGCTGAAGGACGGCGTGGCGACACTTCGCGTGAAGCTGGCTCCGACCGACGCGACGTACTCGCTCGCGAAAGAGAAGTCGTTCTACCTGCAGGGCGGCCCGCACGAAGGCGGCGACCTGTGGCTGGTGCTCTCGCAGCCGAAGTAGCTCACGAGAACAGCTCGAGCAGGTCGTCCTTCGAGAGCGCGCCTGCGGCCTGAGCGTCTCCGAGCGCCGCTTCGAACAGCGCGCGCTTCTTCTCCTGCAGCGTGAGGATTCGTTCTTCCACCGTGCCTTGCGACACGAGCCGGTAGACGAGCACCGGCTTGTCCTGGCCGATGCGGTGCGCGCGGTCGGCGGCCTGCGCTTCGACGGCCGGGTTCCACCACGGGTCGACGAGGAACACGTGATCAGCCGCCGTGAGCGTGAGCCCGGTGCCGCCGGCCTTCAGCGAGATGAGCATCACCGGAGGCCCGCCCTCGGCCTGGAACTCGGTCACCACCTCGCCGCGGTTCGGCGTCGAGCCATCGAGGCGTGAGAAACGAATGCCTGCGGCGCCGAGCTCGGGCTCGATGAGGTCGAGCATCGACGTCCACTGCGAGAACACGAGCGCCTTGTGGCCATCGGCGACGGCCGTCACCAGCGCGTCGACGAGCGACTGCACCTTCGACGACGTCTTCGCGTGCTGGCCGGGAATGAGCGCGGGGTGACACGCGGCCTGGCGCAACCTCAGCAACGCCTCGAGGGCCTTGAGCACGCTGCCGCCCTGACCGAGCAGCCGCACCACCTCGTCCTTCGTCGCCGCGTAGATGGCGTCGTACGTCGCGCGTTCGCGTTCATCGAGCGTGACGGTGCGAACGACCTCGGTGCGTGGAGGCAGGTCTTTCGCGACGTCTTTCTTGAGGCGGCGCAGCACGAAGGGCTTGAGCCGCTTGCGCAGCTCCACCATCGCGTCTTGCCGGCCGTCGGCGATGGGCTTGGCGAGCTTCTCGTCGAAGTCGCGGCGGCCACCGAGCAGGCCCTGGTTGGTGAAGTGCATCAGGCTCCAGAGCTCGTCGAGGCGGTTCTCGACCGGCGTGCCCGACAGCGCGAGGCGGAAGGGTGACTTCAGCGCGAACGCCGCCTTTGCGGCCTGGCTCTCGGGGTTCTTGATGGCCTGCGCTTCGTCGAGCACCACGGCGCTCCACTCGCGTGCCGAGAGCTGGCCGAGGTCGAGCCGCAGAATCGCGTACGTCGTCACCGTCACGTCGGCGTCGTCGAGCGCGCGGTTGGGCCCGTGGTACGCGTTGACGGTCAACGTCGGGCGGAAGCGTTTCAACTCGGCGAGCCAGTTCGGCAGCACGCTCGTCGGGCACACCACGAGCGACTTCTTGCCGAGCACGCAGACGGTCTGCAGCGTCTTGCCCAGGCCCATGTCGTCGGCGAGCACGCCACCCAGGCCCGCGCGCTGGAGGAACTGGAGCCACGCCACACCCTGCACCTGGTACGGCCGCAGCGTCGCGGTGACATCGGCGGGGAGTCTCGGCTCCGGCAGCGTCTCGAACCCTTCAGCGAGTGGACGCAGCGCCTCGAGACCGAGCGGCTTCGGCTGGTCGAGCGAGTCGCACAGCTCGGCCAGCTTCGGGAGTGCGTGATTGGCGAGCGAGCCGTTCTCCTGTTTCGCGGCCAGCAGCGCTGCGATGCGCGCGCCCTGCGACTCGAGCAGCTCCATCGGCAGCTGCGCCCAGCCGCCGCCTTCGATGGGCACCAGGCCGTAGCCCTCTTCCCACGCGCGCAGCACGGCCGCGCCGTCGACGGTCTTCGGCATGTCGCTGGTGCCGCCCTGCAATTCGAACTCGAACGAGAAGCCGACGTTGGGGGCGCCGCCACCGGAGCGGTCATCGAGCGTGAGCTTCGGCACGAGGCGAAGGTCGGGGCTCAGCTTGCGGGCCGCGTCTCCGCTCAAACCACCGCGCCACTTGCGCAGCGAATCGGCGAAGCGCACCGACTCGGGCCCGTTCACCGTCGTGCGCCGGCCAGGCAGCAGGTTCAGCGTGTCGCGCAGGTGATGAATGAGGCGCTGCTCCTGGGCCTCGTCACGAATCGGCACGGCGCCGCGCAGGTACACCATGCGCCCGTTGTCGATTCGCACCGAGGGCGGAGCGCCGTACACGAGCGTCGGCAGCACCGAGAGCCCCTGCTCCAGTTGGTTGACCTCGAGCACGATGCGCGGCTCGAGCTTCTGGTCGATGCGGGGCAGCCGCGAGCTGGTGACCTCGACGGGAAACCGCCGCGCCAGCTCGGGCACCACCTGCGCGCTCACCTCTCCGGCCTGCGATGCGGGGAACGTACGCACCACCGGCAGCTTCTCGAGCCACGGCCCCGTGAACGACGTCTCGGCGAGGCGGAACAGCGTGTCACCTGCGACGACGACGCCGGCCGAGAGGACCTCCGTGACGCGCGTGTCTTTTGCGACCGTCACCACGATGGTGTCGTTCTCGTCACGCACCGTCACGCGTGGGAGCAGATGTTCTGGAGCGATGGCCACCGGCCGGCCGTCGAGCAGCACGGTTCGACAGGGTTGGAGTACGCCGAGCAGCGCCTCCACACGTTCGGGCGGCATCGCGAGCCGCGTCTTCTTCTCGAGCAACCGGTCGGCCTGCAGGTCGTGCTGCTCGACTTGCAGCTGCTTCGCCATCGAGGGGTTCGCGAGCACCGCGGCGAGGGAGTCGAGCGGCGTCTCCACACCCTCCGGCGTCACCACCGCGCGAAGCACCTGCACACCGTTCTCGACGCGCACGACGCGGTACACGACGCGGGCATAGCGGGTCTCGACTGAGGCGAGCGCGACCCCCGACTCGGCTGCTTCTTTGAGCGTGATGGCGGCCGCGACCGAGTGCTCGCACGGGTCGATGGAGGCGGGGCAGTTGCACTCCCACGCGCTGTCCTTCGGGTAGAGCACCACCGTCCACGGCACGGGGCGGCCGTTGGCCTTCACGCGCAGCACGACTTCTTTTCCGTCGGTCGATTCCTGCACCACGGCGCCGGCGCGCGCGAGCTTCACGCCGTTCGACCAGATGCCTGGCTTCGCCTCTGCGCGCACTGCCTCGAGCAACGTCACCGCATCCGACATGGGTCGGGCTCTACCTGAGTAATGCGCGACACGACCCCGTGAAATCGACTGGGACCCGTCGCGTTGACGGGCCGGGGTGTGGTTGAAATGGAGACCGCAGGCCGGGACTGACGTGACCATGAACCTTCGAACGCTGCTTCTCGTCGTCACCTTGAGCGCGTGCGGCCGCACGGAGCTGCTCGAGGCGCCGCCAATTCCCGACGTCGTCGAGTCGGCGACCAACGTGAACATCGCGCCCGACGGCTGTCGCGTCACGGCCACCGACACGTACCCGCTCGAGCCGTTCAAGCGGCAGCCCATCGACGTGCTCTTCGTCATCGACGACTCGTGCTCGATGGAGGACGACCAGTCGGCGCTGGCGGCGAACTTCGAGTCGTTCTTCGGCTCGTTCAAAGCGAACCAGGTCGACTTCCACATCGCAGCCATCACCACCGACATGGACGACGACAAGAAGCAGGGGCGCTTCGTCGGGCCCATCATCACCGACAAGACGGCTGATGCTCCGGCGGCGTTCTCGTCGCTCGTGAGCGTGGGCAGTGAAGGCAGCGCCCAGGAGCGCGCGCTCGCCGCCGCCCGTGCCGCGCTCTCGGAGCCGCTGCTCACCACGACGAACAAGAACTTCCTGCGGCCCAACGCCGACTTCGCGCTCATCACGCTGGGTGACGAAGATGACCAATCGTCGTTTCCGCTCGCCGACTTCGTGAGCTTCGTGAAGGGCCTGAAGACCGAGCCGCAGCGCACCTCGGTGACGAGCATCGTGGGCCTCGACGGCTGTCTCTTTCCCGGCCTCGTGCGCGGGTGGCGGCTGGCGACGCTGCCGACCAGCTTCGGCCAGGACGGCACGCTGGCGCTGTGCACCACCGACTACGTGAACATTCTTCGTACGACGGCTGGTCGCCTCGTGAACCAGCGCTGCATCGTCGGCCTCAAGCAGCCCATCGACAAGACGCGGCGGGTGCGCGTGACGGTCAACGGCCAGCCGAGCACCTTCCGCAGCACGCCGCCCGACACGACCTATCCCCAGGGCAGCATCGAGCTCGACGTCTGCCCGGCCACGGGCGGCACGGTGAACGTCGGCTACGACGAATGCTGGCGCTGATTCCCGTGCGCTGACGAGCGCTGGTCGGCAAGAGAAGGCCCATGTTCGAAGGCTTCGCGAACGTGTGGACGCCGGTGACGCTCGCCCGCCGGCTCAAGGCGAACAAACCGCTGCCCGTGGTGCTCGCCGGAGAGAAGCTCGTCTTCTTTCGTGGGCGCGATGGCGTGGCCGGAGCGCTGCTCGACCGCTGCCCGCATCGTGGTGTCGCGCTCTCGCTGGGGAAGGTGAACGACGGCTGCCTCGAGTGCCCGTTTCATGCGTGGCAGTTCGACCCGAGCGGTGCGTGCACGAACGTTCCGCTCAACCCCGACGCGAAGCGGGAGCGCCTGTTCGCGACGTCGCTGCCCACGCGTGAGCTCGGCGGGCTGTTGTGGGTGTACACCGCGCCGGTGAAGCAGGCTCCGCACGAGCCGGTGGTGCCCGAGACGCTGACGCGGCCCGACCTCACGCGCTCGTATCTCGAGGTGGAGTGGAACGCGCATTGGTCGCGCGCGATGGAGAACATGCTCGACTCGCCGCACGTGCCCTTCCTGCATCGGCGCACCATCGGCCGGTTCGTGCGGCCGTACCTGAAGCCTGACTCGCGCATGGACATCGGCTGGGAGCCCACCGACTTCGGCGCGAAGCTGACCTCCATCATCGACGGCAACACGAGCCGCGACGCCGGCTTCCTCGAGTTCTACCGGCCGAACATGATGGTGCTGACGATTCCGATTCCGAAGCAGACCTTCCGCATGCACTCGCTCTGCGTGCCGGCCGAGCAGAACCGCGTGCGGATGATCGTCGTTGGCTCGCGCAGCTTCGCGAAGCTGCCGTTGCTCAACCCGTTCTTCAACTGGAACAACCGGCGCATCGCGGAAGAAGATCGCGCGGTGGTGGAGTCGTCGTTTCCCGTCGAGGTGCCACCACCCGCCGAGGAGCGCTCGGTACGGACCGACAAGGCGACGCTGCAGTTCCGGAAGTACTACTTCGAGGTGCTCAAGCCGTCGGTCGCGAGCGAGCCGTCACGGCCACTACTCACCGCAGTCGCAGCGAACGAGTAGCTCGACTTCGTCTCACGGTTTCCCGGTTCGACTCCCGGCTGCGGAGCGCCACATTCGCCGTGGCCAGGATCCGGAGCTGACGTGGAGCCACCGCTCATCAGGCGCTCCTTCGCCTTCGTCTCACTCCATCATCTTCTGCATCGACGCTTCCGAGCGCTGCAGGCCCACCGTTGCCAGTACCGCCCGCGCTGAGGGGTTCTTCGCCAGCACCGCGTCGACGGCCGCGCGGGGAAACGCGACCACCTCGAGGTCGGTCACCGCCGTCACCGTCGCCTGCCGCTTCGCGCCCGACAGCATCGCCTGCTCGCCGAAGAACTGACCGGCAGTCAGCGTGCCCACGTGCTTCTCGGCGCCGAAGTCATCGAGCGTCACCTTCGCCTCGCCCTTCGCCAGCACGTACAGCACGTCGCCGGTCTCACCTTCGCGACACAGCACGTGGCCAGCCGCGAACTTCTGCCGCCCCGAGCGCGCGAGCAGCTCTTTGCGCCCTTCGGCGTCGAGTGCTTCGAACAGCTTCGAGGCCTTCGCGAGAGTCGAGGTGTCGAGGTCGCTCATGGAGCGCCGAGCATCTCACGTCCTGGGCGTCAGCTTCGCCTTCAGTGTGTTGAGCGCGATGCCCAGCGCCTTCGCGGCGTGGGTCTTGTTCCCACCGTGTGCGTCGACGGCCGCCTGCACCTCCTGAGGCGTCAGGTCTGCAGGGCGTCTGCGGAGCGAGGGGATGACGGCGGTCCGTGCGGGCTCCTCACCACCGAGCACCTGCGACTGCGCCTCGAGGTGCTCGTTGAGCGCGTCGACGCCGATGACGAGCCGCTCGGTGTCGAGGCCACGCGCCTGCCGCGCCGCCGCGAGCCGGTGCGCGGTCACCTCGATGACGCGTCGAAGCTCACGCACGTTGCCGGGCCACGAGCGCGTCTGCAGCAACGCGAGGGCTTCGGGCGTCACCTCGGCGTCGACGGTGCGCTCCTGGCGAAGCTCGGCGAGGAACTGCTGCACCAGCGAGGGCAGGTCCTCTCTGCGCTCGTCGAGGGAGGGCAGGGTGAGCGGGTCGCCGAGCAGCCGCTCCACGAGGTCGCGACGCAGCGCGCTCTGCCGCAGCGGCGTCTTCGAGGCCGAGATGAGGCGGAACCGCGGCGGTGACGGCCTCGCATCGGGCGCAGCTCCGAGTGGCGCGAACACCCCCGTGCCCTCGAGCACGTCGATGAGAAAGTCCTGCGCTTCGCTCGGCAGCGACTCGACCTCGTCGAGGAAGAGCGTGCCGTTGTCGGCGGCGAAGAGCTTGCCCACGCGGTCGGTGAGCGCGCCCGTGTACGCGCCTTTCACATGCCCGAGCAGCTCGCTCTGCAGCGCCGCGTGCTCGCGTGGCAGTCGCCCGCAGTTGACGAGAATGAACGCGCCTTGGCGCCCAGACAGCTCGTGAATGCGCCGCGCGGTGAACGTCTTGCCCGTGCCCGAGGGGCCGAAGAGCACGACGGGCAGCGAGTGATGCGCGAGCTCGGCCACCCTCGTCTCCAGCGCCTTGGCGGCTGCGGAGCGTGCGCCCGAGCGGCTCTCGTTTGCAGCTCCGGCAGGCGCGTTCTCGAGCAGCACCAGTCGCGTGCGCTCGGTGCCGAGCAGCAGCTCGTCTCCCACCGACAGCGTCACCGGCGTCGAGCCCTTCACCTCGAGCATCGCGTCGGGCCGGCCCTTCGGGTTGCGATAGGTGCCGTTGCTCGAGCTCAAATCGCGAAACAGCCAGCGCAGGTTCGAGTCACACCAGAGCCGGCCGTGCTGTCTCGAGACCGCGTCGTCGTTGAAGACGACGCTCGAGTCGCTGCTTCGGCCGAACACGTATTCCACGTCGGGGTACAGCGGCAGCACGAGCGGAGGCTGGCCCTTTCGCTCGATTCGCACCGCACGAATTCGCGCCGGCTCCGAGGGCTCCTTCGTCGGCACCTTCACCAGGCGGGTGATGCTCCGGCTCGTCACGGTCACCTCGAGGGTTGTCATGTGCTGGCTCCCGTCAGCTTGTCAAAACTGACTGGCAACGCGCGATTGCCAGTCAGGCGAGGGAAGGCGGCTCGAGACATCTCGGGGGCTTCCCAAAAGGCCAAGGGACGACAGCGAACCTCATGCCGACGGCCTTGTTGATGTTGAGAATCGTTCTCAATATGTTCGAAAGAGGAGGTGGGTCATGGTGAAGAGCTGTCGGTACGAGACGGTGGCGAGCAATCAGCTCGCGTGCGTTCAGCGTTGCGTGGAGTGCGGGGGTATGTGGTGCACGTCGGTGCGCTCTCGGTTCGGCTCGATGGGGGCAGCCTCGAGGCGCTCGCACAGATTCTTCGCGAGGCCGGCATGCGCCGCACGACCAGCGAGAATGAAATCTCGCTCGCCGGTGGACCGATGGGGCAGGCCTGAGGGAAGACGTGAGTCGATGAGTCAGCGCCCCAAACGCGTTCTGCAGTGGCTCGACCTTGCTCTTCTGCTGGGCGCCCTCACCATCATCGGCGTGCTCGTCTCGTGGTGGGGCGTCTTCAGCCGGCGGCTCATCGACGAGAACCACGCGCTCCAGACGAAGGTCTCGGGCGCAGACCCCGAGCAGGCGCTGGCGAGGGCCGAGCGGCTGCGCGTCATGATCGTCGGTGAATCGGTCGTCTTGGCGACGATGCTGGCGGCGCTGGTGCTGGGCCTGTGGCTCGTCGGCCGGGAGCGTCAGCGGCGAAATCAGCAGATGGCGCGGCTGCTCCAGTTCACGGGGCACGAGTTCAAGACGCCGGTGGCTGGCCTGCGCGCGTTGCTCGAGGCGATGAGGGCAGGGCGCATTCCCGCCGACTCGCAGCCACGCCTGCTCGCGCATGGGCTCGAGGCCTGTGACTCGCTCGAGCACCTGACTGATTCGATGCTGGTGCTACAGCGCAGCCGCGCGGTCGACCCGAAGGCGCTCGGCCAGGAAGACGCGATGAGCCTGGTGTTGAGCATCGTCGACCACCGCCGCGCCGCGCACGTCGGCGAAGAGGTGAAGCTGGGTGAGCTCGAGAGCTGCCTGGTGCGCGCCGACCGCGATGCGGTGCGGGTGGTGCTCGAGAACCTGCTCGACAACGCGAGGAAGTACGGCGGCGCGAAGACGACCGTGTCGAGCGCGTTGGAGGGCGGGCGCGTGCGCATCTCGGTGGCCGACGCCGGCCGTGGGTTTCCGCCGCAAGACGCCGAGCGCCTCTTCGAGCTGTCGAGGGCTGGCTCCGGTGACGGCGCCACGCACGGCAGCGGGCTGGGCCTGCACCTGTCACGTCAGCTCGCCAGACAGATGGGCGGAGACCTCATCGCCGAGAGCGAAGGCCCCGGGCGAGGGGCGGCGTTTCATCTGTGGCTCGAGCGGGTTCCGGAGGCGCGTTCATGAGCGTTCCAGCGTTGTTGGTCGAAGACGATGCGTTGCTCGCAGAGATGGTGGCGTTGAACCTGACGCACATGGGCCTCGAGGTGCGGCGCGCGGGCACGTTCAGCGAAGGGCGTGACGCGTTGTTGTCGGGCGCGTACCAGCTGGCGATTCTCGACGTGATGCTGCCCGGCGGCGACGGCTTCGAGCTCGCCCGCATGGCGCGCAAGGCCGGCCTCGAGCTGCCCATCATGATGTTGACGGCGCGTGACGACGTCTCGGCGAAGGTGCACGGGCTCGACTGTGGCGCCGACGACTACATGACGAAGCCGTTCAACACCGAAGAGCTGCTCGCGCGCGTGCGGGCGCTCATGCGGCGCAAGTCGGTCACGAACAAAGAAGCGGGTGCCTCGAACCGCGTCGACTTGTCGCCCTGGTGGCTCGACGTCGAGACGGGCATCGCGCACACCTCGGAAGGCGAGACGCTGCTCACCGACAAGGAGCGCAAGGTGATGCAGCTCTTCCTCTCGAAAGAAGGCCAGGTGCTCTCGCGCAGCGACATTCTCGACGCCGCGTGGGGCGAAGGTGAGTTCCCCACGGACCGCACCGTCGACAACTTCATCGTGCGGCTGCGGCGCCTGTTCGAGAAAGACACCGAGAACCCGCGGCGCTTCGTCACGGTGCGCGCGCGTGGGTACCTGTTCCGTCGCGACCCTCCCTGACTCTGGTACGCAGCGTCGCCATGACGACGCTCTTCAAGTGGAGCCCGCTGTTCTTCGCGCTCTCGTGCGTGACGCCGCCAGCACCGAAGCCCGAACCTGTCGCGCCGAAGCCGCCGGTGCTGCTGCCGGAAGAGAAGCACCTCGCCGAGCTTCGCCAGCTCACCTTCGCCGGCGAAAACGCCGAGGCCTACTGGCGCTTCGATGGCACGGGCTTCTCGTTGCAGTCGCGCGGGGTGAACGACGGCTGCGACCGCATTCAGGTGATGGACGTGTTTCGCATGAACCACGGCTCCACCGGCTCGTGGCTGGTGCCGATGGGCACGCCCGAGGTGAAGCAGCTCTCGAGCGGCAACGGCGCCACGACGTGCGCGCACTGGATGCCGGACAACACCGTCATCTACGCGTCGACGCACCTCGGCGGCGCGGCGTGCCCACCAAAGCCCGACATGTCGCTCGGCTACGTCTGGGCGCTGTACGACAGCTACGACATCTTCAAGGCGTCGACGAAGACGCTGCCCGTGAAGGACGAGACGCTCACGCGACTCACCGACACGAAGGGCTACGACGCCGAAGCGACGGTGTGCGGCAAAGACGGCAGCATCGTCTTCACCAGCGTGCGTGACGGCGACCTCGAGCTGTACCGCATGGACGCCGACGGCAAGAACGTGAAGCGGCTCACCTTCACGCCCGGCTACGACGGCGGAGCCTTCTTCAACAAAGACTGCACGAAGCTGGTGTGGCGCGCGTCGCGGCCGAAGCCGGGCAAAGAACTCGAGGACTACCAGGCGCTGCTCGCGAAGGGGCTCGTGCAGCCCTCGAAGCTCGAGCTGTACGTGGGCAACGCCGACGGCACCGACGCACGGCAGGTGACGTACTTGAACGCGGCGTCGTTCGCGCCGTTCTGGTTCCCGAATCGCGAGCGCCTCATCTTCTCGTCGAACGCTGGAGACCCAAAAGGCCGCGAGTTCGACCTCTGGGCCGTCGACGCCGATGGCACCAACCTCGAGCGCATCACCCACACGAAGGGCTTCGACGGCTTTCCCATGTTCTCGCCCGATGGAAAGTGGCTCGCGTTCTCGTCGAACCGCATGACCGAAGAGGGGAAGAACGACACCAACCTGTTCCTCTCGCGTTGGCTCGACGGAAGCGTGCCGTCGCCTTCGGGTGCCGCCGAGCGGGTGCGCGACGACGCGACGTGGCTTTCCTCGCCCGAGCGTGAAGGCCGCGGGCTCGGCTCGAAGGGGCTCGAGGCTGCGGGCGCGTTCGTGCAGGAGCGCTTTGTTTCGCTCGGCCTCACCGGAGCCGCGCCTGATGGGAGCTTCCGTCACCAGTTCGAGGTGCCGACGAAGGTGACGCGTGGAGCGAAGACGTCGCTGCGCATCGCGGGCAAGCCGGTGGCCGATGACGACTTCACGCCGCTGGGCGTGAGCGCGCAGGGGAAAGTCGAAGGTCCACTCGTGCTCGCGGGCTACGGGCTCGAAGACGCCGAGCTGGGCCTCGACGACTTCAAGGGCCTCGACGTGAAGAACAAGGTGGTGGTGGTGCGCCGCTTCGCGCCCGAGCACCCGAAGCTGACGACGCCCGAGGCGCAGCGCAAAGCCGGCGACCTGCGCAAGAAGGTGTTCCTCGCGAAGTCGAAGGGCGCGAAGGCCGTGCTGGTCGTCGACGCTCCGGTGCTGGTCGCGAAGCCCGATGGAAAAGCCGAGCCCGTGCAGGAGGCGCCGCTGCCCTCGTTGCGCCTCGACAGTTTGCAGGACGCGGGCCTTCCCATTCTGGTGGTGAAGCGCTCGGTGCTGGGCCCGTTCATGAGCTCGCTCGAGAAGAAGCAGGCCATCGCCGCGTCACTCGTCGTCGAGCTCGTCATCGAGAAGTCGCAGACGTTCAATGTCGTGGCCCGGCTTCAGGCTCCCGCGTCGAGCGGTGGCGCCGTCATCGTCGGAGCGCACCTCGATCACCTCGGGCTCGGTGGGCCCAATTCGCTCGCGCCGGACAAAGTGGAGCCGCACCTCGGCGCCGATGACAACGCGTCAGGGGTCGCCGCACTGCTCGAGGTCGCGCGCACGCTCTCGACGAAGAAGGACTCGCTCACCCGCGACGTCATCTTCATCGCGTTCTCGGCTGAAGAGGCTGGCGTGCTCGGCTCGTCGGCGTTGGTGAGCGCGAAGCCGGCCTGGCTCGAGGGCGCGTGGGCGATGCTGAACATGGACATGGTCGGGCGCCTGCGGCTGAACGAGCTGTCGGTGCTCGGCGCGGAGTCTGCTCCCGAGTGGCGCGCGCTCATCGAGGCGGCGTGTGATCAGTCGCGCGTGAAGTGCGCCGCGAGCGGTGACGGCTACGGACCGTCTGATCACATCAGCTTCTATTCGGCGGGTGTGCCGGTGCTGCACTTCTTCACCGGCGCGCACAACGACTACCACAAGCCCTCCGATGCTCCGGCGAAGCTGAATGCCGCGGGCATGGCGAAGGTGGCCGAGGTCGTGAGCTCGCTCGCGGCGACGCCCACCGACGCGAAGCTCACGTACACGAAGTTCCCCGCGCCGGTGCGAGGTGACGCGCGCAGCTTCAATGCATCGCTCGGCACGGTGCCGAACTATGGCGGTGGGCTTCCCGGCGTGAAGGGCGTGCTGCTCGACGACGTGCGGCCCGGTGGTGGCGCCGAGAAGGCCGGCATGCGCCGCGGCGACGTCATCGTGAAGCTCGGCAAGTACGAGGTCGGCTCGGTGGAAGACCTGATGTTCGTGCTCACGCAGGCGAAGCCGGGAGAGACGGTCACGGGCGTGGTGGTGCGTGACGGAAAACGCGTCGAACTCGAGGTCACGTTCCAGGAAGGCAAGCGGCGGTGAGGGAGAGCTCACCGACAAACGGTGGATCGTCGCAGGGCCTGTCGGGTGGGCTGCCATCATCGAGGACGATCGACGGATCCGCCTCGGGCTCGTGCTGCGGCTCGGCTGGTCGTCGGCGCGCGCGTACTCCTTTCTGTTCTACGTGCTCGAGCGCTACGTCGGCGTCGAAGGCCGGTACGCGGGGCTGCTCGATCTGATCAAACGGCTGCGGCGTTGATCAATCGGCTTCGTCGTCAGTGCTCTCGATGGCCGGTGACTCCAGCTCGATGGCGTTGAGCACCTTGCGACGCACGGCCTTCGGCGAGAGGTGCTGCGTGTCGGCGACTGCACAGCTCACGTAGGCGAGGTCTGCGAGGGCCCGAAGCGCGCGTGAACGACGGTCAGGGTTCTTGCCCGTGAGGTCGTCGGCCGCTTTCTCGACGAACGCCTTCGCGAGCGATTCGAACAGGTACACCCGGTTTTCAATCGTCTCTTCGTCGCGCTCACGCTTGCTCATGGCGCGCGAGTGGAGCGCAAACCCGCTCGACCGCCAATCGGCTCACGCAAGGCTTGCGCAGTCATCGATGACGCGCCGCAGGGAAATGGTGGCCCACACGATGCACACGGCCACCCACATGCCCATGCTCAAGGTCAGCGAGAAGCGTGTGTCGTTGAAGAAGTCCGCGAAGAAGTCGGGCGCGAAGAAGAAGACCGCGACGACGAAGTGGGTCTTCCTCTTCCGTGAGGGGCGGGCTGATCAGAAGGGCCTGCTCGGCGGAAAGGGCGCGAACCTGTGCGAGATGACGCGGCTCGGGCTGCCGGTGCCGCCGGGCTTCATCATCTCGACGAAGGCCTGCAACGCGTACCTCGAGAACGACGGCTTCCCGAAAGAGCTCTGGCCGCAGGTGCTCACCGCGCTGCACACGCTGCAGGAGCAGAGCGGCCGCACGCTGGGCGACCCACGCCAGCCGCTCCTCGTCTCGTGCCGCTCGGGCGCGAAGTTCTCGATGCCCGGCATGATGGACACGGTGCTCAACATCGGCCTCAACGACGCCGTCGCGCAGGCGCTCGCCGAGAAGCCCGAGCGCGCCCGCTTCGTGTGGGACTCGTACCGCCGCCTCGTGCAGATGTTCGGCACCGTCGTGCTCGACCTGCCGCACGAGCCCTTCGAGGCCGAGCTCAAGAAGCGCCGGTCGGCCGCGAACGTCGAGAACGACTCGCAGCTCGACGCCACCACGCTCGAGGCCGTCACCCGCGTCTTCCTCGGCATCGTGAAGGAGAAGACGGGCAACGACTTTCCTCAAGACCCGCTCGGCCAGCTGCGGCTCGCCATCGAGGCCGTCTTCAAGTCGTGGAACGGCAAACGCGCCGTCGACTACCGCAACGCCGCGGGCATCGCGCACGACCTCGGCACCGCGGTGAACATCCAGATGATGGTGTTCGGCAACACGGGAAGCCGCTCGGGCACCGGCGTCGTCACCACGCGCAACGTGTCGACGGGTGAGAAGCAGCTCGAGGGCGACTACCTGCTCAACGCGCAGGGTGAAGACGTCGTCTCGGGCACCCGCATGACCAAGCGCATCACCGCGCTCGCCGAAGACATGCCCGAGGTGGCAGCCGAGTTCGCGAAGCACTGCGTACGGCTCGAGAAGCACTTCCGCGACACGCAAGACGTCGAGTTCACCGTCGAAGACGCGAAGCTGTGGATTCTGCAGACCCGTGACGCGAAGCGAACCGCCCAGGCCGCGGTGCGCATCGCCGTCGAGCTCGCGAAGGAGCGCCTCATCACGAAGGACGAGGCGGTGCTGCGCGTGAAGCCCGAGCACGTCGACTTCTTCCTGCACCCGCAGTTCGACGTGAAGGCGCGCAAGGCGGCCGTCGACAAGGGCGACCTGCTCGCGAAGGGCCTCAACGTGTCTCCCGGCGCAGCGACCGGCGCCATCGTCTTCGACCCTGACACCGCCGAGCGCCTCGGCCGCAAAGAGAAGAAGGCCGTCATTCTCGTTCGCCAGGAGACGAAGCCCGACGACGTGCACGGCATGCTCGCAGCGAAGGGCATTCTCACCTCACGCGGAGGCCGCACCAGCCACGCCGCCCTCGTCGCGCGCCAGTTCGGCAAGCCCGCCGTCGTCGGCATCACCACGCTCGAGGTCGACACCGAGCACAAGCAGATGACGGTGAAGGGCCGCACCTTCGTCGAAGGCGACGTCGTCTCGCTCGACGGCACCACGGGAGAGGTCTTCGCCGGTGAGGTGCCGACGATGGTGCCCGAGTTCGACGACCCGCACCTGATGACGTTGCTGAAGTGGGCCGACGACGCGCGCACCCTGGGCGTGTGGACGAACGCCGACTACCCGCGCGACGCCGAGCGGGCGCGCAGCTACGGCGCCGAGGGCATCGGCCTGTGCCGCACCGAGCACATGTTCTTCGAGACCGAGCGCCTGCCCATCGTGCAGAAGATGATTCTGGCGGCGACGCCGGCCGAGCAGGACGAGGCGCTGGCGGCCCTGCTGCCGATGCAGCGCAGCGACTTCGCCGGCCTCTTCAAG
>JBEOKA010000328.1:0-9402 GCA_040275325.1 Myxococcaceae bacterium
CGATGACTCGATTCACCTGAGCACGCACGTCGAGCACGTCGTCTCGCGCGTGAAGGCGGCGAGCGGCCAGGTGGTGCTCGTCGGGCACTCGTACGCGGGCGTGGTGGTGATGCCCGCAGCGGCAGCGGTGCCCGAGAAGCTCGCCCGGCTCGTGCTGCTCGACGCGTTCATCGTGGAGCCCGGGCAGTCGATGCTCTCGCTGATGAAGGCCTCGTACTCCGAGTCGTGGCGCACGAAGGCGCGCACGGCGTCGAACGGGCTGTGGGTTCCGCCGATGCTCGACGCGAAGGCGATGGGCGTGAGCGACGCGAAGGACGCGAAGTGGGTCGACTCGCAGCTGACGCCGCACCCGATGACGACGGTGGAAGAGCCCGCGCAGTTCGACGCGAAGGCGCTCGAGCCGCTGTCGAAGCGCTACGTGTGGGCCGCGAAGTACCCCGGCTTCAAGAAGTACTTCGAGAAGGCGAAGACGCTGGGCTGGGAGACGCGACAGGTGGACGCAGGGCACGACGCGATGGTGGTGGCTCCCGACGCGACGGCGACCGCGCTCTCGTGAAGACCGACTACGCCGCGCACGAAGCGCGGTACCGCGAGCAGAAGGCCAACGGCGCCGACGGCTGGGATGAAGAGGACCTCTCGGCGCTGCGGGCGCGTGAGCTCGCGTGGGCGCTCTCGACCGGGCCGATGGGAAAGCGAGTGCTCGAGCTCGGCTGTGGTGCGGGAAATCTCGCGAGTCTGCTCGTGCAGCAGGGCTTCGACGTCACGGGAGTCGATGTCTCGCCGACGGCGATCGCGTGGGCGCGCGAGCGGGTGCCAGCAGCGAAGTTCGTGGTCGCCGACGTGACGCAGCCGATCTCGGGAACGTTCGACTGGGTGATCGACAGTCACTGCCTGCACTGCATCATCGGCGCTGACCGTGCCCGCGTGCTCGAGAACGTCTTCAACGCGCTCTCCGTCGGTGGGCGCTTCTTCGTCTCGACCATGTGCGGCGAGGTGACGATGCCAGCGCTTCGGGCCTGCTTCGATCCCGTCAGCCGCTGTCAGGTGGTGAACGGAGTGGCCTACCGCTTCATCGGCGCTCCCGAGACGATCCTCGAGGAGCTGCGCGCGGCGGGATTCGACCTTCATTCCTCGAGAATCGAACCGCGAACCAGCGACGACGATCAGGACAATCTCTGGGCGATGGCCATCAGACGCTGACTCACTCCTTGCGCGGGGCGACCTTCACGGTCCACGACGCGTTCAGCTCACGACCATCGACCAGGAAGACCTTGAGGCTGATGGTGTGCGAGCCGGCGCGGGGCAGCTGCCAGCGGGCCGTGTTGCCGTTGCCCATGAGCGTGCCGCCCGAGACCGTCCACTCCGGAGCCCGCACCGTCTCGGCGTCGTACAGCGCCTCGAAGTTCTCGGTCGCGAACTCGACGAACTCGCCCGTCGGACGCTCGCGGAGCAGGCCGTGAATCGCCGTCACGTCGTCGACCGACGACGGCTGCATGAGGGCGTCACTGCCGCCACAGGCGATGGTCGAGAGCGAGAGGACAGCGACGAGAGCGAGGATTCGAGCGTTCATGGCTGCAGGTGGAACCCTCGCGTGACAGGGCGTGTGCAAGAGAAGTTATCCACCGCCCACCCAGACGGAACCAGCTGATTTCACAAATCGCTTCGCTGCTTTTGCAAAGAAACCTCCACCACGACCGGCCAGGCGAAATTGCGAGAAAGATGGGTCGGTCCACTGGTTCCTGTCTCACCCGTCTCCCGTTCTCATTGGGACGACACCGAGTGAGTTCCTGGTGCCCTGGTACTACCAGGCGTGCGCGTTTCCTCCGCTCTGCGTTCTGCTCACGACCGCACTCGCGGATCTCTTCGGCCGAAGGTGGCGTGAAGGAGTCTCGGCGTTGGCGCTGTGCGCTGCATGTTCACTCGTCGCGTTGATTCGCCTCGCGGGCTTCATTCCAGTGAGCGGTCACGGGCTGTTTCTCTCCGCGGTGATCGTGTTCGAGTTTCGGCGCGCTGCGAGGGCGCCCGGAGCGATCGCGTTGGCAGTGGTCGGGCTCTGCGTGACTGGGTTCTTCAAGCTCTTCGTCTGGCACGACGCGATCAACTTCGGGCTGAGCGTGCTGCTCGGAAGCCTCAGTGGGTGGTTGGTGAGTGCCTCAACCCCTCCACGGATTCACCACCGCGACGCCTGATGCCGCGAAGTCACCTTCGTTGCGTGTGACCACCGACAGCTGGTGAACGAGCGCGCACGCGGTCAGCAGACTGTCGATGACGGGCAACGGCCGCCCTGCCCGCTCCGATTCACCACACAGCACGCCCCACTGGCGCCAGACGCGAACGTCGACAGGCACGATCCGACCCTCGAAGCGCTCGATGATCTCCTGATCGATGAAAGCTCTGAGCTTGGTGCGTCGCGCCGAGTCCGAGAGCTTGTTCAGCCCCTTCTCGAGTTCTCCGAGCGAGAGCTCGCACAGGAACATCGAGGACTCATCTTCCGAGGCGAGCCACTCGACGACGCCGGGATCAGCGCGGCGCTTCGTGAACTCCGAGAGCACGCAGGTGTCGAGCAGGAAGCCGCTCACAGGTCGATCTTCCGGCCCGTGTCACGCGACCGTTCGAGGTTGAGTTCGAGCCCTGCCACCGGGCTCTTCTTCAGCAGCTCGGCGAGCGGCTTGCGCTTCTTGCGTTGAACGAGCGCGACGTAGTCCGCCTCCGACATCACGACGAGGGCTGGCTTCCCGCGCACTGTCACGCGCTGTGGTCCGTCTTCTTCGGCCTTGCGAGCCAGCTCGCTGAAGCGGGCCTTCGCATCCTGCAATGCCCAGGTCATGTGGTCTCCTTCCTCAACTGGTCAGACAGACTAGTTTCATGGACCTCATGACGGCAATGGCGCCTCCCTGCCCCCGCAGGTAGACACCGACCGCCCATGACGACCCTCGCTGACCTGCTGCCGAAGAAGGGCGAGCCGAAGCTGACGACCGACGCGGTGCTCGATCGCTTCGTGACCTGGGTGACCACGACGGGCCTCTCGCTCTACGGCCACCAGGAAGAGGCGATTCTCGAGCTGCTCGGCGGGAAGCACGTCGTGCTCGCGACGCCGACGGGCTCGGGCAAGTCGCTGGTCGCCCTCGCCTTCCATTTCCTCGCGATGGCCGAGGGCAAGACGAGCATCTACACCTGCCCCATCAAGGCGCTGGTGAACGAGAAGTTCTTCGCGCTGTGTGACGCGTTCGGCGCAGAGAACGTCGGCATGATGACAGGCGACGCGGCCATCAACCGTGACGCTCCGATTCTGTGCTGCACGGCCGAGATCCTCTCGAACCTGGCGCTCCGTCAGCAGCGCATCGTGGCCGAGGCCGTGGTGATGGACGAGTTCCACTACTACGGCGACAAGGAGCGCGGCGTCGCGTGGCAGGTGCCCCTCATCTCGATGCCCGAGACGCAGTTCCTGCTCATGAGCGCCACGCTCGGCGACATGACGGCGATCTCCCAGTCGCTGAACGAGATCACGAAGCGCGAGCTGGCCGAGGTGCGAAGCGCGCAGCGCCCGGTGCCGCTCGAGTTCACGTACTCCGAGAAGCCGCTGCACGAGATGATTCAGGAGCTGCTCCGCGCGAACCGTGCGCCCGTCTACCTCGTGAACTTCACGCAGCGCTCGGCGGCGGAGCAGGCGCAGAACCTGATGTCGATCGACGTCTGCACGAAGGACGAGAAAGAGAAGCTGAAGGCCGCGCTGGTGGGAGCGCGCTTCGACACGCCCTTCGGCAAGGAGCTCAAGCGGCTGCTGTTGCACGGCATCGGGCTGCACCACGCGGGTCTGCTGCCCCGCTACCGCCGCCTCGTCGAACGCCTCGCGCAGCAGGGCATGCTGAAGGTGATCAGCGGCACCGACACGCTCGGCGTCGGCGTGAACGTGCCCATTCGCACGGTGCTCTTCACCCAGCTCTGCAAGTTCGATGGCGAGAAGACGGCGGTGCTGTCGGTGCGCGACTTCCAGCAGATCGCCGGGCGCGCGGGCCGCAAGGGCTTCGACGACGTCGGCTACGTGGTCGCCCAGGCGCCGGCGCACATGATCGAGAACATCAAGCTTCAGCAGAAGAAGGCCGAGGGGAAGAAGAACGTCACCCTGCAGAAGCCTCCGACGAAGGGCTACGCGCACTGGGACGTGACGACGTTCGAGCGGCTGCGCACGTCGCTGCCCGAGAAGCTCGAGTCGCGCTTCACCATCACGCACGGGCTCATCGTCAACCTGCTGCAGGCGTACGAGGGCGCGTCCATCTCCGGCTATCGGCGGCTCGTGGAGCTGGTCGGCCTCTCGCACACGGGCGCAGGCACGCGCGCACGCTTGCTGAAACACGCGCGCACGTTGGTTCGCGCACTGCTCGGCGCGGGACTCGTCGTGCACGAGAAGAAGACCGCCACCTCCCCTGCCCTGCTACGCGTCGCCCAGGGCCTGCAGCACAACTTCTCGTTGAACCACACGCTGTCGCTGTACCTCGTCGAGACGCTCGCCGCGCTCGAGCCCGAGAAGGAGACGTGGCCGCTCGACGTGTTGTCGATGGTCGAGTCGATTCTGGAGAACCCCGACGTCGTGCTGTGGGCGCAGGTCGACGCGGCGAAGACGGAGAAGATCCAGCAGCTCAAGGCGCAGGGCATGGAATACGACCAGCGCATGGAGGAGCTGGAGAAGGTCACGCACCCCAAGCCGAACGCCGAGTTCATCTACGGCACGTTCGACGAGTTCGCGAAGAAGCACCCGTGGGTGCAGCAGGACAACGTTCGCCCGAAGTCGGTGGCGCGCGATCTCTTCGAGCGGTGCATGACGTTCCCCGAGTACGTGAAGGAGTACGGGCTGCAGCGCAGTGAAGGCGTGCTGCTGCGGTACCTGTCTGACGCGTACAAGACGCTTTTGCAGAACGTGCCCGAGACGGTGCGCACCGAGCCGCTCGAAGACATCGCGGCGTACCTGCTCACCACCATCAAGCACACCGACTCGTCGCTCGTGGAGGAGTGGGAGGCGATGAAGGAGGGCCGCGAGCTGGGCCTCGTGGTGCGCCCCGGCGACGAGCTGCCGAAACCGAAGAAGGACCTCGCGAAGGACAAGAAGGCGCTCACCGCGCGCGTGCGGGCCGAGCTGCACCAGATCGTCAAGCTGCTCGCGAAGAAGGACTACGAAGAGCTCGTCGAGCTGCAGCCCGAGTGGAGCGAGGACAAGTTCGAAGCGGCGCTCGCTCCGTATTGGGCCGAGCGGCAGACCATCGACACGACGCCGAGAGCGCGGCAACCGAAGTGGACGACGCTCATCGACGATGGCCCGCGACGATGGACGGTGCGGCAGTCGTTGCTCGACGTCGAGGGTGAGCCTGACTGGTTCATCGAGGGGCTGGTCGATTTGACCGACAAAGAAGACGTCGATGGTGCGCTCGTGACGGTGAGGCACATCGGCAGATGATTCGCGCGTTCGTGCTCCATTCGCCGGGGCGGCGGCTCGGGTGGCTGCTGTTTCTGGCGTTGGGGTCGGTCGCGGCGGTGTCGTTGGGGCACGTGTTCAAGCCGGTGTTGCTCGAAGGTGTGACCGATTTGCCGGGTCTGCCCTTCGTGGCGCTCTGCCGATGGGACGCGGGCTGGTACGGGTCGATCGCGAAAGACGGCTACTTCTTCGTGCCCGGGCAGCAGTCGCCCGTCGCGTACTTTCCGCTGTACCCGATGCTGATTCGCACGGTGACGTGGCTGGGCGTGAACCGGTGGGTCGCCGGCACGGTTCTGACGTTTCTGGCGGGTGTGTTGGCGTTGCTGCTGTTTCAGCGGTGGTTGAGCAAGGTGGCTCCGGCGCAGTCGGCGACGGCGTGGCTGCTGCTCGTGAGCTATCCCTATTCGTGTTATTTATTTGGCGTTGTCTATTCTGACGCGCTGTTTCTCTTGTTGGTGGTAGCGGCGTTCTACGCACTGGAGTCGGACTCACCGATCGGCGCCGCACTATTGGGAGCCTTCGCGACGGCGTGTCGGCCGGTCGCTCCGGCGCTGGTGTTGGGACTGGCCGTGCGAAGCCTCGAGCGTCGGCGCAAAGCGGGGCTGCCAATTCGCTTCGTCGACTTCGTGCCCGGTCTCGCGGGGCTGGGACTGCTCGCGTACATGGTGTTCCTCCAGCAGAAGTTCGGTGACCCGCTGGCTTTCGCGCACGTGCAGGGCGCGCCGGGCTGGGAGCAGTCTCCCGGGTGGGCCGCGTGGCTGAAGGAGGAGTGGTTTCACCAGATGCACGTGGGGCATTGGACGGTGAAGCTGCGCCTCGGCGCCCACGCCTTCGTGACCGTCGGAGCGCTAGCGCTCGTCCCCGCCGTCTTCAAACGGGTGGGCTGGGGCTACGGCGTGTACTGTCTCATCGTGCTGGCCCTGCCAGCCCTGTCCTCGAAGGACTTCCAGGGCATGGGCCGCTACGCGATCGCCGCCTTCCCGGTGCTGATTCCGCTCGCGAGCCGCCTCGACGAGTGGGCCGGCGTGAGAGACCTGCTGCTGGCCGCCCTCGCGCTCGGCCTTGCCGCAACCGCCTTCGTGCTCGGAACCGGCGCCTACGTCGCCTGACCGTGTTGGTCGAAAACGCAGACCGTTTGCTCTGAGGGAATTCCATGGTGTAGGTGCCCGCCATGAATTCCTCGGCCGCTACCGCACCGCTGTCAGCGCCAGTCCCCGCGGCGAGCAGGCCGCGACTCATCTTCTGGTCTCTGCCACTCATTTTGGCGGGTCTGTCATCGTACCTCTTCGGTGTGATGGTCGCGGTTCCCCGGTGGATCCTGATCGATGCCGCCTGGGCTCGTACGCTGAACGAACAGATCGTCTGGTACAGCGGCGTACCAATGTTCGTTGGGCTGGTGCTGACCCTGATCGACTTCTTCGTGCTGCTGCCCGGAAAACGCGTTCGCCACGGAGTGATGACGGAGCCATTTCCGCCGGACTCCAAAGTGACCGTAACGCTCACTGCCTACAATGATGAGCCATCGATCGCGCAGGCGGTCGCCGACTTCAAGTCGCACCCCAGGGTCGCTCGAGTCATCGTCGTCGACAACAACAGCAAAGACCGCACCGCCGAGGTTGCACGTGAGGCCGGTGCGATTGTCGTCACCGAGCTGAACCCGGGCTATGGGCAGTGTGTCACCCGCTGCCTTCGCGAAGGTGCGAGCTACGAAGACACGCCTGCCGTGGTGCTCTGTGAAGGCGACTGCACCTTCCGCGCTGCCGACATTGACAAGTTGCTCGTGTACGCCCCGCACGCCAGCATCGTGAATGGAACCCGAATCGTCGAGCAACTGCGCGAGTTCAATACACAGCTGTCGACGTTCATGTACTACGGGAACTTCGCAGTCGGAAAGCTGCTCGAAGTCAAACACCTCGGCCGTGGGACCTTCACCGACGTCGGAACGACGTACAAACTCATCCGCCGCGAAGCCGTCGAGCGAATGCTCGCGATGACGACCCCGAGGGTGAATCTCGAGTTCAACTGTCACTTCCTCGATCGTGCGCTTGCCTCGGGCGAGCGAATGGTCGAGTGCCCCATTACGTTCTACCCTCGGGTCGGCGTCTCCAAAGGGGGCAACGTCAGCGATCGACGAGCCATGAAGGTTGGCCTCGCGATGATTTTCGGTCTGTACACCAATTGGAGATGGAGCACCGAGTGAGCGACGCCGGCTACTTTGCAACCAGACTCGAAGCTGACGCCCGACGAGAAGTGGTGTGGAAGGCGCTGTGGGAGTCGTTCTTCTCTCGCCGCATCGCGCCCGAAGACACGGTGCTCGACCTCGGAGCGGGCTGGGGCTCGTTCATCAACCAGGTTCACTCGAGACGACGCATCGCCGTCGACATGTGGCCTGGCGTGACCCAACACGTCGCGCCAGGCGTCGAGGCGCACGTTGGCAGCGCCACCGACCTCTCGTTTCTGTCCGAAGGCAGCGTCGATTTTGCCTTCGCCAGCAACCTGCTCGAACACCTCACGCGGGACGACTGCGCGAAGCTGGTGAGCAACCTGAAGTCGAGGCTCAGCAGCAAGGGCACGCTCAATCTCGTACAGCCAAATTTCCGCTACTGTGCACCGCAGTACTTCGACGACTTCACTCACGTGACGGTCTTCTCACACGTCAGTCTTTGCGATTTTCTGGAGGCCCAGGGGTTCGAGGTCGTCGAGTGCATTCCCCGCTTCCTGCCGCTGACAGTGAAGTCACGGCTGCCGACCTGGCCTTTCCTGATCAAGGCCTACCTCTCGAGCCCAGTGAAGCCGATGGCCGGTCAGATGTTCGTGAGCGCACGCGTTCGGTCGTAACATGACGCCCCGCCTGAAATGGCTCGTCGCAGCCATCGCGCTGCTCGATGTGAGCTTCATCGTGTGGAGCTGTGCCGTCAACCAGCTTCAGGTGGTCGTCGAAACCGAGGGCCAGACGACGCTGACGGTCTCAGACGGCACCGTCACTCAGCAGCTTCGACAAACCCCAGCGGTGGCAGAGACCACCCTCACCGTTCGCGCCTCTGGCGGCCCAGTCTTCGTTCCGGCTCCTCGCACCGGGCATGGCGCTATCCTTTCTGAGCCGTCGGAGTTCTCGTCGTCGGGCTTCGTTCAGGAAGGAGACCTGCGAAACGGCGGTGGGTTTCGAGCGCTCGACGGAGGTGTGCTGAATTGGCAGGGCAGAGTGGCAGGTCTGACCGTGGGGCTACCCTGCGGCGAAGGGTATGGAACGGCGTGCGTTGGAGAGACCGTCTGTCACGACCTCGGAGCCTGCCTCAGCTTTTACGAGGTCGACGCTTCGGCCGGCGCGATGACGCATGCAGGCCTGGTACCGTTCTGGCGAACCAATCTGAGTCTCGAAAGCAAGACACCGATCATGGTGCGACGAGCGGCCGTGCGCTTTGGCACGCGAACGATCTATGAGCGCGAGCATTTCATGCTCGCCGGCAGCACTTCGCTGGGGCTGAGCGCTGGGCCAGCGAAGCTGCTGATGCAGCTTGGAGGAGACGCGACCTGGCTGATGGGGCAGCTCTTCTGGCTCATCATCGTCATCGTGCTCGCGGGAGTCGGTCTCGTGACGCCTGCGGTCGAACGCCTGGGGCTGATCGAAGCGCTGCTGCTGGCCTTCTTCGTGGGGCAGGGCGTGAGCGCAAACCTCGCGACCGCGCTGTACTACCTCATGCCGACGAGCATCGGTTGGCCGCTGACGCTCGGTGCGCTGCTCGGCCTCGGCGCCGTTCGGCTGTGGCGTGGCGGTTGGAGCCGCTGGCGCAAAGCCATCGACAACACGAAACCCGAGGAGCGCCATGCAGGCGCCCTGCTCGCGCTGGTCGCGACCCTCAGCTGCTTTGTCGCCGCCTTTCCCGACGCGCCGAAGCTGCCCTGATCAAGCTCCGTGGCCCAGCCAGCGCGCGACG
>JBEOKA010000329.1:0-20629 GCA_040275325.1 Myxococcaceae bacterium
GCGCTTCATTCCGCGCGCCGTGAACGAGCGTGCTATCGAGCCCCGCATGATGCGTCGCGCCCTCGCCCTGCTCGCCGTGCTGCCGTTGCTCGCCTGCCCCGACAAGAAGAAGGAAGACCCCTCGCCCGACACGCACGCGGCGACGCCGGTCGACCCGAAGACGCTCAAGCAAGAGACCGTCACCGTGCTCATCACCGGCGCCGAGAACGGCTACCTGCTGCCGGTCACCGACGAGGGCAAATCGCGCGGTGGCGCCGCTGAGCTGCTCGGCCGCTGGGTCGCCTCGGAAGGGCACTGCGCGGGCCCGCTCAAGGAGACGGGCGACGCTGCGTGTGAGAACGGCTCCACCATCGTCGTCTCGACCGGTGACAACGCCAACGGCCAGGCCATCTCGAGCTACTTCAAGGGCGAGCCGACGGCCGAGCTCATGCGGCAGATGGGCTACGCCGCCTCGGCGCTGGGCAACCGCGAGCTCGACTGGAACCGCGAGCAGTTCCTCTCGAACCGCAGCAAGGGCGGCTTCCCGTACCTCGCGGCCAACCTCGTCGCCAAAGACGATGACGGCAAGGCGCTGGGCCTGGGCAGCTTCAGGTTGCTCACCCGCAAGGGCGTGAAGGTCGCCATCATCGGGCTCGCGGCGCGCAAAGCGACGGTGACGCCGATGCCCGGCCGCATGAAGGGGCTCGAGGCCATCGACGAGGCCGAGGCGCTGACGAAGGTGATGGCCGACGTGAAGGCGGCGGGTCCCCACGTGGTCGGGGTCGTCAGCGACGGCTGTCTCAACGATGCGCCCTCGATTCTCGAAGGCCACGCCGACTGGAACCTCGCCTTCTTCGCCGGCCGTCGTTGCGATGGCCCGTTCCCCGACTCCGTTGGCGGCACCAAGCTCGTCTACCCGGGCAGCCGGCTCTCGACGTACGCGAAGGTCGCGCTCACCGTGGCGCTCGGCGCGACGCCGGTGCAGGTGACGAGCGTGGTGACGTCGGTCGAGGTGAACTCCGAAGGCGCGCCGCCCGCCGACCCGAAGGCGAAGGAGCTGGTCGACGCGTGGAAGAAGAAGCTCGACGAGGCGCTCGGCGGCACCATCGGCTTCACGAAGGACGGCATCGAGCAGGAGTCGCCGGTGATGGCGCACTGGCTCACCACCTCGCTCAAGGAGCAGTTCAAGACCGACGTCGCGCTGCTCAACCGCAAGGGCGTGCGTCAGGCGCTGCCTGGCGGTGTGGTGACGAAGGCCTCCATCTACGACCTCGTGCCCTTCGACAATCAGATCGTCATCGTGAAGCTCACCGGAGAGGCGCTGCTCGCGGCGCTCGACAACACCGAGGCGCGCGTCGCGGGCGTAAAGCCGAAGGGCGAGGGCTGGGTCGACTCGAAGGGCGCGGCCATCGACCCGAAGAAGACGTACACGGTCGCCACGTCCGACTACCTGTACCTCGGCGGTGACGGCTTCGCGCTCAACAAGGCCGACCCGGCGCCCACCGAGACGAAGGTGTCGTGGCAGTCGGCGCTCATCGAGTGGACGGCCGCGAAGAAGTCCGACGAGAAGAAGCCGCTCGAGGGCTTCTTGAAGGTGAAGTGATGCGCGCGTTCGTCGCCGGTCTGCTCGTGCTCTCGGCGTGCTCGCCTCCGGCCACCGTCGATCCGCTCCCGTTCGAACCTGCCGGGCCGAGCGCGACGCCCGACCCTGCGAAGTACGGGCCCTTTCCCGTCGGGGTTCGCACCGTCACGCACGAAGACCGCCGCCGCCCGAAGCCTGACGGCTCTCCACGACTGCTCATCACCGAGATCTGGTACCCGGCCACGCAAGACACGCGCGGCAAGCTGACCGTCAGCTACGACATCAGGGAGCGCTTCACCGAAGAACAGAAGGCCGCGCTGGCGAACGTGCCCCTGCTCGAGACGCCCGCGGTGCGTGACGCGACGCCGGCGAAATCGCACGGCCCGTTCCCGCTCGTCGTCTTCTCACACGGCCAGGGTGCGATTCGCTGGCAGTCGACGTTCTACACGGTGCTGCTCGCGTCTCACGGCTACGTGGTGGTCTCGGCCGACCACGAAGGCGGCACGCTCGACTACGCCGTGCGCAACCAACTGCAAGACGTCGGCATCGGTCTCGGCACGCGCCCCGTCGACGCGCAGTACCTCATCACCGCGTATCAGCGTCTGCCCGAGTCAGACCCGCTGTTCGGAATGATCGACCCCGAGCGCGTCGGCGTGACGGGCCACAGCTTTGGTGCCCTCACCGCGCTCCGTGTGGCGGCCATCGACAAACGCGTGAAGGTCATCGTGCCGCAGGCGCCGCCATCGACCGACCTCTTCTTCATCGACCTCGGCAAGCCCGACCTCGGCATTCCCGTGATGATTCAGGGTGCGCACGGCGACCGCACGCTGAAGTGGGACGACAACGTCGCGCCGAGCTGGGCGGCGATGAAGAAGCCGCGCTGGCTGCTCGACATCACGAAGGGTGGCCACTTCACCTTCTCCGACATCTGCGCGTTCGACCTCGCGGCCGTGTCCGACAGCATCAAGCTCGACATTCCAGGAGCGAACGTGAAGAGCGTGCTCAACGATGGCTGCGCCGACCCTGCGCCGAAAGCAGCGGTCGCTCAGCCGCTCATGAACCACTTCGCGGTGGCGCTCTTCAACGCGACGCTGCGCAACAGCCAGGGCTCGTACGCGCTGCTGACGCAGGAGAAGGCCGATGCGCTCGCTCCTGGCGTCTCGGTCGTTACAGCAGACCCGTGACGTCGCGACCTGCAGCGCCGAGCTTTCGAATTCAGGGAACCGTCGAGCTGCTCAAGCAGCAGAGCCGGTTGCTCCCGAAAGACCCGCAGCAGGCCCGTGCGCTGCTCGACGCCGCGTCAAGGTCGATGGCGTGGCCCGAGGTGAAGGAGTGGGACGGCGACGTCGCTGGTGTGCCCTGCCGCTTCCTGCTGCCTGACGGTGCCTCGCGTGGCCTGCTCGTCTACGTGCACGGCGGCGGGTTTCACGGCGGCTCGTTCGCCACGCACGCGTACTTTCTTCGCTCGCTCGCGACGACGCTCAAGCGGCGCACGGTGTTTCCGCTCTACCGGCTCGCGCCCGAAGCGCCCTTCCCGGCCGGCCTCGACGACGTGACGAAGGTGCTCGAGTCGGTGCTGCGCGAGAGTGACGACGTGCTGCTCGCTGGAGACTCCGCTGGTGGAACGTTGGCGCTCGGCGCGTGGCAGCGGCTGCGTGGCGAGAAGCTGACCGGAGTGTTGCTGGTCTCTCCGTGGCTCGACCTGACCGCGAGCTCGGCGACCGTCGACGACGCGCCACACGACTATCTCGAGGCTGACGTGATTCGCCGGCTGGCGAGCGCGTACCTGGCCGGGGCCGATGCGACGAACCCGCTCGCGTCGCCCGCGTTCGCCGACCTGCATGGCCTGCCCCGCACGCTGATGGCGAGCGGTGGGCAGGAGGCGTTTCGCGGAGAGATTCACGCCTTCGTCGAGAAGGCCCGCGCGGCTGGCGTCGACGTCGAGCACGACGAGGCGAGCGATTTGCCGCACGCCTATCCCCTCGTGCCCATCTTCGGACCGGAGCGGCGCCGCCTCGTGCACCGCATCGAAGACTGGGCCAGGGCTGTTCGCTGAGTTCGGAAGAACTTCTCGTCGGCCTGGCGGAAAAGCAGCGAAGCCGGAGCCAGGCGATCACCATGCGGCATGGCTGACACCAACGCGCTCTCGGACATCACGCACACGATTCAGTTGGCGGTGGCTCCCGTTTTCCTGCTCTCGGCCATCGGCACCACGCTGGCCGTGCTCACGACGAGGCTGTCACGCATCATCGACCGCGCGCGCTTGCTGGAGTCACAGCTGCCGACGCTGGGTGAGCTCGAGCAGCGGCGCGCGCACACCGAGCTGGCGACCCTCTCACACCGTGCGCGGCTGATTCATCGCGCGCTCACCTCGGGCGTCGGCGCGGCGCTGAGCGTCTGTCTGCTCATCACCATCGCCTTCGTCGGCTACCTCACGCAGTCGAACCTCGGCGCGGCGGTGGCGGTGTTGTTCATCATCGCGATGGGCCTGTTCGTGTTCGCGCTGCTCAGCTTCATGAGAGAAGCCGTGCTGTCACTCGACTCGTTGCGGTTCGGCCAGCACGCCGTCGTGCCGCCAAAGGCCACCTGACCTCGTGAGCCGCCGTCGACGTGTCTCTGCTGTTTGCCAACAAGGTGTCAGTCGTCGCGAGCGGCGTCGCTCGGGCAACTCCTGAGAACCGTCGGTCTGGAACGTTTTCGCCGGAACGCCGCGTGGTTGAGTGCATGTGAGCGCCTGTGCACAGCGATTGCACAAAGCCCCACGCACCATGACAACTTCGCTGCGTTCGTACCGGGGGCGCGCCCGCGCGCTCCCGTTGTGGGTGGGTCTTGTCTCGTTGGCCGGCTGCTTCTCGCCGACGAGTGATCAGTGCACCTCGGACAGCATGTGTTCGAGCGGAAGCACCTGCGTCAGCGGCAAGTGCACCGCGCCAACGGCCGGAGGTTCGAGTCAAGGAGGGGGCGACTCGAGCGCTGGCGGAACAGCGGTTGGTGGTGGCGCTGCGAGCGCGGGCGGCCTTGCGAGTGCAGGCGGAAGCGCGACGGCTGGTGGCTCGTCAGACGCCGGCGGTACCGCGACAGGTGGCGGTGAGGCAGGCGGCTCCGCGGGTGGTTCAGCGGCGGCAGGCGGCGCTCCATCGGGTGGAGGCGATGCTGGTGGCTCCGCGTCGGCTGGTGGCTCCGCGGCAGGTGGATTCGCATCGGCAGGCGGCTCTCCATCAGGTGGAGGTGATGCTGGCGGCTCCGCATCGGCTGGCGGCTCCGCATCGGCTGGAGGCTCCGCGTCTGCTGGCGGCTCCGCGTCTGCTGGCGGTTCCGCGATTGCGACGGGAGACACGTGCGCTGCGCCGATGCCCATCACCGCGGCCGGCGTCGTCACGGGCAACACGACAGGCGTGCTGCCGCACTACGGCAACGGAAGCCCCGGCCCGAACTGCCTGCGCGCCGAAGGTCGTGACCTCGTCTACGCCATCACGATTCCCGCAGCGACGCGGCTCGAGGTCTCGGTCTCTCCCCTCACCAACTTCGACGTCGCGCTCAACCTCGTGTCGAACACGGCCTCGTGCGGATCTCCCGGAGCGATGACGTGCCTCGCTGGCCGTGACTCCGCCTCGGCCGGCAACCTCGAGCAGCTCAGCTTCACCAACGGCGGCCCCGCGCGACAGGTGCTGCTCATCGTCGACGGCTACACCGCGCGCGACTTCGGCTCGTTCGCGTTGTCGGTCGCCTTCCAGCCGATTCTCACCGGAGACACCTGCGAGGCGCCGGTGGTGCTCACGCCGGGCACGCCGCTCAACGCCCAGCCGCTCACCGGCTTCAACGACGACTACGAGGCTTCCTTCTCGGGCCGCTGCCAGTTTCACGGCAACGTCGACCGCGCGTACAGCGTGACGGTGCCTGCCGGTCAGCGCCTCGTGGCGACGGTGGTGCCGACGGGCTTCGACGCGAGCTTGAACCTCGTGCAGGGCGCCACGAACTGCGCCGCGCAGGTCTGCGTGAACGGCGTCGATGACGCTCGCGACGACGCACAGGAGCGCCTCACCTGGGACAACGTCTCGGCGATGGCACAGACCGTGGTGCTGGTCGTCGACTCCGACTCGAGCAGCAGCGGCACGGGCACGTTCAACCTCACGGCCACGCTCTCGGCCGCGCCCACCATCGTCGTCGGCGGAGACACCTGCACCTCGCCCACCGCCCTCGACGCGGGAACGTTCGCCTCGACCACCACGGGCCGCTCGAGCCGCTTCGACTTCTTCGACAATGGAGGCTGCACCGCGACGTCGGGCGCGCCCGACTCGGTCTTCAGCGTCACCGTGCCGCCCAGCTCGCTAGTGCTCGCGACAGTCACGCCCGACGGCTGGGACGCGGTGCTGAACGTCATCGCCTCGCCTGGCGCGTGCGGCCTCTCCATCGACGCCGGCACCGTCGGCGCGACCTGCACCACCTCATCCGACGGCCCGCGCACGGCCTCGGTGGAGGAAGTGGTGATTCGCAACACGACCACGACTGCAACCACCGCCCTGGTGGTCGTCGACGGTCACGAGCAGGCGCAGTCGGGCAACTTCACCATCACCACCGAAGTCATCGCGCTCTCGACCATGGCCGGAGACACCTGCCAGGCGCCGCAGGTCATCGCCATGTCGGGCTCGCTCACGGGCCTCACCACGGCGAACTACCTCGACGACGTGCAGACGGCCACGAGCTGCTCGGCGTTCCAGAACCGGGGGCCCGACCGCGTCTTCAGCATCGTGGTTCCACCCGGCAAGCAGCTCACCGCCGTCGTCATTCCCAACGGGTGGGACGCGTCCATCATTCTCACCGAAGCGTCCGCGTGCGGAATGAACGCCACCTGCTTCGACGCGAGCGACTCCTCGATGAGCGGGGCCGAGACGGCGCGCTTCA
This sequence comes from Myxococcaceae bacterium, assembly GCA_040275325.1. Taxonomy (GTDB): domain Bacteria; phylum Myxococcota; class Myxococcia; order Myxococcales; family Myxococcaceae; genus Xiheimicrobium. The sequence goes on from JBEOKA010000329.1 coordinate 6,464, forward strand.
CGAACGCCGGCACCACCGACCGCACCATCTTCATCGTGGTCGACTCGTACTCGCAGTCTGGTAGCGGCCCGTTCGACCTGTTCACCGCGCTCACGCCCTGAGGCCCCGGCACGGCGCGTGCTGAACCACGACGCATGACTTCACGCAGCGCCAGTTTTCTCGCACTCCTGCTCGCCGCCGGGTGCGGCCCCAGGCCCGCCATCGCCGAGTTCGACGTCGCGCCAGTGGTTCGAACGCCCTGCGGCCTCGCGCCGCAGGTTCCTTCCTCCATCAAGCAGGGCTCGACGACCCGCATTCCGCTGCAGCCCACCCGCTCCGACCAGACGTTTCGCGTGGTGACGTTGCCAGCGGGCACCGAGGCCGAGCTCGACGGCGACACGCTCGTCTACCTCGCAGGCTACGAGACCCTGGGCGCGCAGGCCGTCGTCGAGCTCGAGGTCACCTGCGAGGGCAAGACGCAGACGACTGCCATTCGGTTGCCAGTCGAACAGGCGCTGCGGTGGGGGCCTTCGATGACGTGGGCCGCCGGCGCAGGCCCTGAAGCTCGAGAGCACACGCAGCTCTTCATCGACCCACGCGACCCCGACACCCTGTGGCTGTTCGGAGGCTTCGGCTTCGTGCCGGCGCAGTTCACCGTCATCAACGACCTCTGGAAGATGAACCTCGTCACGGGCGCGTGGACGAAGGTCGAGACGACCGGTGCGCCGATGATTGCGGGCGCCCGCCTCGCACCGTCGTCGACGCCCGGGGTCTGGTACCTGCTCGGCGGTCAGGCCCAGGGGCAGAACGTGCTCGACGACGTGTGGCGCGTCGACGTCACCCAGCAGCCCGTGCGCTTCGAGAAGCTCGCCCCGATGGGCACGTCACCCACCACCACCCTGCACACGGTGGTCATCGACGCCGCGCGCAATCGGCTCGTCTCGTTCGGGGGCTTCACGGGCAACGCCGTCAGCAACGACGTCGACACGCTCTCGCTCTCGGAGCCCCTGACCTGGCAGCGGCAGCCCGCGCAGCCCACGCGTCCGGTCCCGCGCTACGGCTTCTTCGCCACCGTCGACGAGGACCAGCTCATCGTCTTCTCGGGCGCCCAATGGCCGACCGCCACGAACCCGGTGAACCCCATCGGCGACACCTGGGCGCTGAACCTCTCGACCCTCGCGTGGACGAAGATTGCCGAGCCGACGCCCGACGCTCCGGCGAGACGCAACGGCTGCAGCGCGCTCGACCCTGTCACCCACCGCTTCTTCGTCTGGGGCGGCACGCCTGACGCGAGCTCGTCGGTGCCCGGCCTATCGATGCTCGACCTCTCGAAACGGCCCGCGCAGTGGCACCGCGTGACCCTGGCCAACCCCGCGCACGTACGCAGCTCGTGTTCGGCCATCTACGACGCGCCCCGCCGGCGAATTCTCTTCGGGTTCGGCAATGACGACGACGTCTACGCCGACTTCCAGGTGTTGCAGCTCGACTGACTGACTGACGGCTCAGAACGTGGCGACCGGCACCGTCTCGACGCGGGGCCGCGACAGGTCCGAGAAGACGGGCACGGCGACCGACACGACGGCGCCTCCCGCGATGAGCCACGGGAGCGCCACCACGAAGGTGCCCGTCAGCACCGCCACCAGCCACGCCGTGCCAGTGATGACGGTGACGAGCAGGCCCCACAGCACCGCGCGCTTCCGCGCCGACAACGCCGTCTCGTACAGCTGGCCCGGAGAGCTCGAGCCCAGCAGGTAGCCGATGACGCCTCCGATGATGGCGCCCACCGTCGACATGAAGTTCGCGGCGCCGAGCATGAGCGGCCCCGGGCCCCGCGCGAGCGTGACCAGGTCTCCGAGAAACCCGAGCCCGAAGCCGATGCCCGCGCCGATGAGAATGCCGGTGCCCGTTCCACCCGCCGCGCTGACGGGAGCGAGCAGCGCACGCACCACCAACTGCTGCGTCGTCGGCCGCGCCTCGAGCAGGCTCGCGCTGCGCTCCACCTTCGACAGCGTCGGGGCATCTGCCTGCGCCAACAGCGAGCACACGAGAATCGCGAACACGATGGCGCGACGTTCTCACGACTCCATTCGGCTGACACCAATGCATTGACTCGCGGGCAGGTGCGTAGTGTCTGCCACGCATGCTCCTCACCACGCTCGTCGCCGTCTCCCTCGTCGGCGCTCCCGTGAAGCCCACCCAGGTGGCCACCGCAGAAGGCCTCACCGAGTACTCGCTGCCCAACGGCCTGCGCATTCTGCTCGTGCCCGACTCGAGCAAGCCCAACGTCACCGTCAACCTCACCCTCTTCGTCGGCAGCCGCCACGAGGACTACGGCGAGAAGGGCATGGCGCACCTGCTCGAGCACCTGCTCTTCAAAGAGACGAAGTCGTTCAAAGACATCAAGAAGGCGCTCACCGAGAAGGGCGCCGACGCCAACGGCACCACCTGGTACGACCGCACGAACTACTTCGAGACGCTCGCGGCCAGCGACGAGAACCTCAAGTGGGCGCTCGCGCTCGAGGCCGACCGCCTGGTGAACACCGTCATCACCAAAGAGAAGCTCGCGCCCGAGATGACGGTGGTGCGCAACGAGTTCGAGTCGGGTGAGAACTCGCCGCAGAGCGTGCTCTTCGACCGCGTCATGTCGGCGGCCTTCACGTGGCACAACTACGGCGCCACCACCATCGGCGCCCGCAGCGACATCGAGACCGTTCCCCAGGAGCGCCTGCAGGCCTTCTACACGCGCTACTACCAGCCCGACAACGCGCTGCTCGTCGTCGCCGGCAAGTTCGACGAAGCGAAGACCCTGGAGTGGATTGCCGCGTCGTTCGGCGAGATTCCGAAGCCGAAGCGCGCGCTGCCGACGACGTACACCGTCGAGCCCGTGCAGGACGGAGAGCGCTCCATCACCGTGCGCCGTGTCGGTGGAACGCCTGTGCTCGCGCTCGGCTACCACGTGCCCGCCGGCAGCGACCCCGACTACGCCGCCGTCGACGTGCTCACCCAGGTGCTCGGCGATTCGCCCTCGGGCCGCCTCTACAAGGGCCTCGTCGAGAAGAAGAAGGCCGCCAAGGCCGGCTGCTTCAACTTCCAGCTCAAAGAGCCCGGCGCCCTGCTCTGCTACGCCGAGCTGAACCAGAAGGAGAAGACGGCGCCCGCGAGCGAGGTGCTCGTCTCGACCGTCGAAGGCCTCGCGAAGGCGCCTGTCACCGACGCCGAGGTGGAGCGCGCGAAGGGCCAGCTGCTCAAACAGGTCGACCTGCTGCTCAACGACAGCGAGCGCGTCGGCGTCTACCTCTCGGAGTTCGCGTCGATGGGTGACTGGCGCCTGCTCTTCCTGCACCGCGACCGCATCAAGGCCGTCACCACCGCCGACGCCAACCGCGTGGCGCTCAAGTACCTCAAGCAGTCGAACCGCACGCTCGGTGAGTACGTGCCGACCGAAGGCCCCGACCGCGCCGAGATTCCCACGCTCGTCGACCTTGGGGCGGTGCTCAAGAACTACAAGGGCCAGGAGGCGCTCTCGAAGGGTGAGGCGTTCGAGGCCAGCAACAAGAACCTCGACGCGCGCACCACCCGCACCACGCTGCCGTTCGGCATGAAGCTCGCGCTGCTACCGAAGAAGACGCGCGGCGAGACCGTGCGCGTCGTGCTGCGCCTGGCCTACGGCAACGAGGCGGCGCTGATGAACCAGAAGACGAACGCCGACCTCACGGCCCGGCTCCTCTCGCGCGGCACGAAGTCGAAGACGCGCCAGCAGTACAAAGACGCGCTCGACGCGCTGCGGGCCAGCGTCAGCATGCGCGCCGACACCCAGGGCGTCATCGTCTCCGTCGAGGTGCGCAAGCCTCAGCTCGCAGACACCCTCGCGCTCGTCGCCGAGGCGCTGACGCAGCCGGCCTTCGACAAGAACGAGCTCGAGGCCCTCAAGCGCGAGCTGCTCGCCGACCTCGAGCAGAAGAAGGACGACCCCAACGCCCTCGCCTTCCTCGGGCTGCAGAAGGCCATCAACACCTGGCCCAAGGGCCACCCGTTCGCGGTGCTCACCCTCGACGAGCAGCTGGCCGAGGTGAAGGCCGCCAAGCTGGAGGACCTGAAGGCCCTGCACGCGAAGGTGTACGGCGCGCAGGCCGGCTTCGGCGCGGTGGTGGGTGACTTCGACGCCGACGCGGTGACGAAGCAGCTCACCTTCCTGCTGGGCGGCTTCAAGGCGAAGGAGCCGTACGTGCGCATTCCCCGCCCCTTCGTGAAGGTCGAGCCGAAGAACCTCACGCAGGAGACGCCCGACAAGGCGATGGCGTGCTTCGTCACGGGCGCGACGATGCCGCTGAAGGAGACCGACGCCGACTACCCCGCTCTCGTGCTCGCCGACGCGATGCTGGGCGGCGGCTTCCTCAACGGGCGCGTGCCGCAGCGCCTGCGCGAGAAGGAAGGCTGGAGCTACGGCGCGGGCACGTTCCTGCGCGCGGGCACCTTCGAAGACAACGGCGCGCTGCTCGGCTACGCCATCTCGGCTCCAGAGAACGCGCCGAAGGTCGAGAAGGGCTTCAAGGAAGAGCTCGAGCTGGCGGTGAACAAGGGCTTCACCGACGCCGAACTGGACCTCGCTCGCAAAGGACTCCTCCAGCAACGCGAGCAGGGCCGCGCCGACGATTCGGCCGTTGCCGGCGAACTGACCGAGCAGCTCGAGACGGGCCGCACCTTCGAGTGGGAGCAGAAGTTCGACGACGCGGTGAAGGCGCTGTCTTCGAAGGACGTGAACGTTGCGCTCAAGAAGAACGTCGACCCCTCGAAGTTCACCGTGGTGAAGGTCGGCGACTTTCGCAAGGTGAGCGCGCCGAAGTAACGAGGCTCTTCGATGCAGCTCAAGTTCGTCACGTCGCCACGCTGGTTGCCGCACGCCCTCGCCCACTTCGACGAGGTGCTCATCGACCACGCGCACTGCGAGAAGAAGGCGGCCGCGAATGCGCTGTCGATTCTGCAGGCACACCCCGAAGTGCCCGGGCTGCCCGCGCAGATGGCGCGGCTGGCGAGAGAAGAGGCGTCACACCTGGCGAAGGTGCTCGAGCTCATGGACGCGCGTGGGCTGACGCTGGGGCGTGACGCAGGCGACCCGTACGCGAAGGGCCTGCAGGTGCTGGTGCGCAACCCGGCGAAGGAGCGGCGGCTCGATCGACTGCTCATCGCCGGCATCATCGAGGCGCGCAGCTTCGAGCGGCTCGAGCTGCTGGCCAGCGGGCTCACCGACCCTGCGCTCAAGAAGTTCTACGCCGAGCTCGCGAAGAGCGAAGACGGGCACCAGAAGTTGTTCGTGCGCCTGGCGAAGGCCGTGGAGCCGGAAGAGGTGGTCGAGGCTCGGCTCGAGGTGCTGCTCTCGGCCGAAGCGGAGCTGATGGAAGTGCTGCCGCTGCGCGCGGCGGTGCACTGACCTGATCAGTGATCGAGCGTGCCGGCCGCCGCAATCCACTCCATGGGTTGTCCGGTCACCTTCGCGATTCGCTCGAAGTCAGCATCATAGTGAAGCACGCACAATCCACGGAGTTCGGCCGCCGCAGCGACGAGAAGATCCGTCGGCTTCCCTCCGCGGTGCCATCCCTTCGTCGCAAGAAGTCCTGCTACCTCGAGAGCTCGTTCGGTTACCTCAGGCGTGAGTGGGGCTTCGGGCAGCACCTTGCGCTGCTCCAGCACCTGCGAAACGTCACGCTGACGGGCCGAGTACACCAACTCCAGATCGACCACTTTGCAGGTCCAAGCTCGCCCCGCGAGGTACAGCGATTCGAGTCGCTCTCCCACCTCGTCGATCGATGCTCGCGCCCAGACGGAAGTGTCGATGAGATAGCGCGGAGAACTCACCGCAACGGAACTCGCGAGGAGCGAGCCTCGGCCAGCCTCTTGGGATCAACGACTCCCCGCTGCCGGAGGTGGCGAATGTGCTGAAGGCCAATGTCATCAGCAACCAGCCGTTTGAGGCCGGCTTCGACCGTAGCCTTGATGGTCTGAGTTCCTGCGACCGCTCGCGCCCGCTCGAGCAGTTGAGGGTCGATATCGACGAGTCGTTTGGACATGAGAAGGATATACACGGCGCCACTTCGGATATCCAACTGGCCTCCCGTCCCATCAGGATGTTCTCCCGGCTTACGGTGGAAACCGCGCGCCACCCCCGCTACGGCGCGCGGCATGCGTCACCTGCTGCTCGTCCTCCTCGGCTGCTCGGCGTGCCTCTCACCTGCGAACACCACCGCGCTCGGCGGCACCGGCGCCGTCACGTTCGACGACCGCGTGGCGCCCCTCGAGTCAGCGCCAGTGTGCTCCACCGCGACGCCCGGCGCGCTCTTCGTCGACACCACCGACACGTGGGCGCTCGAGCAGGTGCGCGGTAACCGGCTCACCGTCGCTGACCTCGATGACGACGGCTACCCAGACTTGGTGGTGCATGCGGTCTCGTCGAACGTTCGGCAACTCCAGCAGCCCGATGGCGGGGCGCGGCTCGTGTGGCAGCTGATGAACCGAAAGGGGCCCGACGGCCTGCGCCGCTTCGTCGACGAGACAGGCAACGGACTGTTCCAGGTGCGTGGCGGCAGCGAGACGCACTGGCGCGCGGCGCACCTCGCGGTGTTCGGAGACGTCGACAACGATGGAGACCTCGACGCGTTCTCCGGCACCTACGACGACCCGTCGAAGCCCGACATCGCAGACCGCAGCGAGCTGATGTTGAACGACGGCAAGGGCCACTTCTCGCTCGCAGCGCCAACGCCCGTTCGCGGCGGCGCCACCGAGCGCCTGCCCACCACCTCGGCCACCTTCACCGACGCCGACCGCGACGGAAAGCTCGACCTCTTCGTCGGCTACTTCTACGAGTACTACGGCCGCACCTATCAGGGCCTGCAGGCGCAGCTGCTCCTCGGGCAGGGCAACGGTGGCTTCACGAAGGGCACCGACTCGGCCGGCCTCACCACCACGCGCGGCGGCTTCGAGACCTTCACCAACCACCGGCCCGCGTACGGCGTCACCAGCTGCGACCTCGACGACGACGGCGCGCCCGAGCTGCTCGTCAGCGCGTATGGCCGTCAGAAGAACCTGCTGTACCGCAACGATGGCCGCGGCCGCTTCGTCGACCAGAGCGAGGCCTCGGGCTTCGCCGGTGACGGCAACGTCGACTTCACCGACAACGAGAACTTCAAGTGCTGGTGCACGGTGAACCAGGCCGACCCGCGCTGCGCAACGGTGGGACGACCTCAAATCAACTGCGGCAGCGACCCGGGCTCGAGCTGGAACGATGGCGTCGACGACCAGCCCTGGCGCAACAACGGCAACACCTTCACCACCTGGTGCGGCGACCTCACGGGCGACGGCAAGCAGGACCTCTACAGCGCCGAGATTCGCCACTTCTGGGCGGGCAAGGCCAGTGACGGCTCCGAGCTGCTGAAGAACGAGTCGATGGGCTCGAGCGTGCGCTTCACACGGCCGGGCAATCAGGCGACGGGCATGGGTCTGCCTCGCGTCGGCCCCTCGTGGAACGAAGGCGGGCTGATGGCCGCGGGTGGAGACCTCGACAACGACGGCCTGCAGGACCTCATCGTCGCGGCGAGCGACTACCCTGATCAGTACGGCGTCATCCTCCAGCAGCAGGCCGACGGGCGATTCCTCGACAAGGCCGATCCGTTCAACCTCAAGCACGCCTGCATGTCGGGCCTCGCCATCGCCGACTTCGACCGCGACGGAGACCTCGACGTCATCGCCGGAGCGAGCACCGCGCGTGACTGCGCTGGCCTTTGGAAGAAGGGCAACGAGGTCAAGCTGTACGAGAACCAGGGCCCGACGGGGAAGTCACTGCTGCTTCGCCTGCGAGGGAACGGCACGACGACGAACCGCGCGGCCATCGGCGCGAAGGTGACGGTGAAGGCTGGTGGAAAGACCATCGTGCGCGAGGCGGGTGGCGGCTTTGGCCACTTCGGCATGCAGAATGACCTCGTGGTGCACGTCGGCGTGGGCGCGTGTGACGGCGTCGACGAGCTGACGATTCGCTGGCCCGACGCGATGGGCACCACGCAGAAGTTCGAGCGCGTGCCGGCTGACGGGCGGCTCCTCGAGGCTCGGCAGGGAGAGCCCGCGCTCTATCGGGTGACGCTCACGAAGTAGCTGACCCGACTGGGAGACGGTTCAGCGGGCGCGAACGTTCCCGACCGGCACGTCGTTCTTGCTCAAGCTGCGCAGCGCTGCCTCGAGCGACTGCCGCTGCGTACGGGGATCGACCTCTTCCACGTGCTCCGACTGCTTGCGGTTCGAGACCGTGGTGTCGACGCGTTTCTCGTGCTCGCGGCGGGTCTCGAGGCGGCGATCGAACTCCTTGTTCGCCTCTTCGGTGCGGCGCTCACGCACCGTCTCGCGCTGCGTCGGCGTCATGTTCAGCTCATCGAACGTGATGAGCCCGGTGAACACGCCGGTGAAGAAGTTGATGACTTTGTCGAAGTGGAACCACTCGGCCATCATCGAGAGCAGCGAGCTCGAGCTGCTGGGCGCCGGCGCGTTCGGGTCGATCTTCTGCTCGTTCACCGCGAGGCGATCGGCCTTGAGCCCGAGGGAGTCGACGTAGGTGGTCGCCGCCTTCGTCGCGTCGGACAGGCGCGAGCGGGCGTTCTTGATCTGCCGCGCCAGCTTCGTGCGCTCTTCCCTCTGCTCGGGCGTCGCGGAGCGGGAGTCGGGCAGCGTGGCCGCCTTCGCCTTCAGCTCGTCGATCTGCTTCGCGATGCCGTCGGCCTTGTTGAGCAGCGTGTCGAGGTGCTGCTTCTCGCTGGGCGACATCGCGTCGGTCTTGTTGCCGAGGTTGCGCAGCATCTCGCCCTTGTCGACATTGCGCATCTGCTTGTACCGCGCGTCGAGGGTCTCGATGCGGGCCAGCATCTTCTTCGAGAGCGCGTCCTGCTTCGTCTTGAGCTCTTCGATCTTCGCCTTCTGGCCCTCGGGCGACAGCTTCTTGAACTCCATCATCGCGGCGCGCAGCTCGGCGTTCGCGGGGTTCGCAGGCTTCTCGCCCCACAGCGCGCCGGGGTCGGCAGACTTCCCGAGGTGCTGGCCAGCAGGGTTCAGCACCCCTGCGCGCTCCTGAGCGGCGGCGTCGAAGACGACGGCCTGCGAGGTCTCGGGCGTCACGCCGAGCGCTTTGGCAACCGCGGCGGTCGCCGTCGGCGTCGTGGTGCGGGAGACGGAAGGCAGCTTGGGAGCGGTGGGGACGGAACCGAGCTTCGTCGTCATGAGTCATGCCTACCCGGCAAGCGTGCATGCTGGCAAGAACCCCACCCATGACCGTCACGGCCGTGATTCCCGCGCGATTTGCGTCGTCACGCTTCCCGGGCAAGCCGCTCGCGTTGATCAGCGGCAAACCGATGATCCAGCACGTCGTCGAGCGCTGCCACGAGGCGAAGTGCTTCGAGCGCGTCATCGTGGCGACGGATGACGAGCGCATCGCGACGACGGTTCGCGGGTTCGGCGGAGAGGCGATGATGACATCACCCGCCTGCGCGTCAGGCACCGACCGCGTCGCCGAGGTCGCACAGGCGTTGAAGCTGCCCAGCGACGCCGTGGTCGTGAACGTTCAGGGAGACGAGCCCGCGCTCCATCCTCAGGCGCTGTGGGCGCTGGCCCAGGTCTTCTCGAAGCAGACGGTGAACCTGGCCACGCTGGTGCGGCCACTGCGCGAAGACGAGCGCAGCAACCCGAACGTGGTGAAGGCCGTACTCGACGAGCAGGGGCGGGCCCTCTACTTCTCTCGCGCCGACCTGCCGTTTCAGCGCGACGCGGGTCCGGGAATTCAACGGCTCGGCCACGTCGGCATCTATGGCTACCGCGTGAACACGCTCCAGCAGCTCGCGACCCTGAAGCCCACGGCGCTCGAACAGACCGAGTCGCTCGAACAGCTGCGCGCCCTCGGCCACGGCATCGCCATTCACTGTGTGCTGACGAAGCACGGCTCCGCGGCCGTGGACCGACCCGAAGACGTACCGCTCGCAGAAGCAGCGCTTTCAGGGTTGCCGAAGACCTACCCGCCCTGAACGAGGCGCGGGCGCGACAACCGGTGTAGAGACGAGCCCATGACTCCGTCGCTCACGCAGGCCTTCGGCCTCTTCTTCCAGGCGCACCCGTGGCACGGCGTGTCGCCCGGCGACCAATCGCCCGACATCGTCACCAGCTACATCGAGATGGTGCCCACCGACGCCGTCAAATACGAGGTCGACAAGGCCACCGGCATCTTGAAGCTCGATCGCCCGCAGCGCTTCTCGAGCCAGCCGCCCTCACTCTACGGCTTCATTCCCCGCACGTTCTGCAACACCAAGGTGGGCCAGCGCTGCAGCGAGCGCGTCGGCCGGCCGGGCATTCAGGGCGACGGCGACCCGATGGACATCTGCGTGCTCACCGAGAAGCCCATTCAGCACGGCGCCATTCTCATCGAGGCCATTCCCATCGGAGGGCTGCGCATGATCGACGGCAGCCAGGCCGACGACAAAATCATCGCGGTGCTCAAGGGCGACAGCGTGTACGGCGGGTGGAAAGACGTCGCCCACGTGCCCACGCAGCTCATCGATCGCCTGCGTCACTACTTCCTGACCTACAAGCAGCTGCCCGACAGCCCCAAACCGGCCGTCGAGATCGCCGAGGTCTACGGCCGCGAAGAGGCGCTCGAGACCATCAAGCTCTCGCTGCAGGACTACCGCGACAAGTACGGCCAGCTGCAGGACCTGTTCGGCCCGTCGCGCTGACGCTCACCGCGTCGAGATCGACTGGCGCTCGCCCTTCCCAACATCGAGCGCCGTCACCTTCGCGAAGCCGGCCGACCGCATCACCCCCTTCATGGCTTCGATGGGCGGGTCGCCGACGTGGCCCTCGGTGCACAGGGTGATGCGCGAGGTGTCGATCTCGAGCCACGCGCTCCCAGCCGGAGAGTTGAAGAACTCGAGCTGCACCACCAGCTCTGGCGCGACCTGCCGCAACAGGGCCTGAACCATGACGGGTCGCTCCTCGGCGCCCGGCACCCGCAGCACGTGCAGCTTCGTGCGCAGCCGGGTGATGAGGGCCTCGACGAGCGGGTTTGGGCCCGAGAACTCCGCGCCCGGAGCCGCCACCACGCTCGTGCCGAAGCCGAGCCGCGTCACCACGGGCAGGCGGTCGATGACCTGCTCCATCTGCAGCTCGAAGCCGGTGACGAACTCGGCGCGCGAGACCTCGAGGCGCAGCTGCTCGAGCTTCGGCGGAGGCGACGCGAGCAACCCGACGAGCATGTGGCTGCGACACCCTTCCAGCTCGCGCAGCGCGGGCCTCAGCGTCTCGGCGAACGGAGCGCGCGCGCCATCGGGCAGCAGCGGGCCGATGATGAGGCGCTCGACGCTCATCCAGGCGTGGTGGTCGACGTCGGTCTCTTCGAACCAGTAGGCGGTGTGCAAGAGCCCGCGGCGGAACTCGGAGAACTCGAGGTTGATGCCACGCGGCACCCAGCGCGCCCCATGCCGCTCGAGCAGGCTCGCGCTGCGTTCGCGCGCCGACGGGCTGCCCTGCCCTCGCGCCTCGGCCAGCTGCAGCGTGATGAACTCGGCGCGTGGGTCGCCCTGCGCTTCGTAGAGCTCTCCCAGCGAGAGCCGCAGCCCGTCGTCGTAGGGAGACGCGGCGATGCGCTCGAGCAGGGCCAGCCTGGAGTCGACCCGTCCCCTGGGCGCTGGCGGCGCTGCGGTCAGCGCGACGCTCGTCACGACGGGGCGGTCGTAGACCTCTCCGCACGCCGAGCACTCGAAGTGGTCTTCCCGCACCTGGCGCACGCGCTGGTTGAGGCAGACGAGACAGAAGCTGACGTGCGAAGCGAAGAAGTCGACGCGCTTGGGAGCGACCCGGCGGCGGTTGGCCTCGAGCCGCTCGGCCAGCGCGGTGGCATCGAGCTTCGGAAGCCCGCAGCGCTCGCAACCGGTGAGCGGCACCGAACGTGGGCCCGGCCCTCGCTCGAGTCGCATGCCCTTGCACTCGGTGCAGCGCGAGGCGATGGGCCCAGGGACGGCAGCGGCAGGCGGATGACTGAGCACCAGCCGCGCGGCATCGGGAAGTGACTGCGGCGCCTCGGGGGCCGACTGAAACCGCTCGCCACACGCGCCACATGAGAAGGAAGCGCCCGACCGAATGAGCGCAGGCTCGCGGCAGACGGCGCAGACGAAGCCGACGGTCTCGGGCGTGGGCAGCGAAGCGGCGCGGCGGCGGGCGACTCCAGTGGAGTCGAGGCGGGTGAAGCCGCAGTCACCGCAGCGGTCGGCTCTGATGGAGACAGGGGCAGGCCCGCGCACGAGCACCAGCTGGGAGCAGCGCTGACACGTCGTCGTCATCGGTGGCGGCAGCGGCTCGAGCCGTGCGTCGATGACCTCGAGCTCGGGTTCGGGCGCCGGTGCCCTCGGCGCCTGGCGCTTCGGCGCTTCTTTCCCGACGAGCCACAGCTCGCCGCAGCGGCCACACTCGACCGGCGTTCCATCGATGATGCCCTGGCCGATGAACGACGTGCCGCACGACTGGCAGGTCAGCTTCGTCTGGTCTGGAGGCCTCCAATCGATGGCGAAGTGCTGGCCGCACGAGCCACACACGACGACCGTCTTGTCAGCGTGGGACCCGGCGGGAAACGACGTGCGGCACCGGGGGCACTCGACCCGCAGCGCTGTTGGTGTCGCGTCCGTCATCTCGAGCCGGACATCATGACGCCGAGAGCGACGTCATCACCAGCGCGTTCAATTCCACGTCAGGGTGGCGGCGCCGCTGGCCTTCGCGGGCACCCGCACCCAGAAGAGCTTCGAGCCGGCGTTCGCCACGTAGCCATCGGCCGCCGTGTCGAGCTCGGCCTTCGAGCTGCGCTGCCCGAGCGCCACGCCGTTGAGCGAGACCGAGGTCGGCGGGGTGTCGCTCCAGATCTGCACGAAGGCGCCCGTCTTCACCGCGTCGAGCTTCACCTGCCCCTGCCGCGCGGTGATGGCGTACGAGTTGGCCTCGACGTCTTCGTAGACGGTGAAGCTGCTCTCGGTCGCGGCCGGCCAGGTGAGCACGGTCACCGCGCCTGCGTGGGCTGCGCTGCCGAGCCGCGTCGTCGCGTCCTTCACGTCGGCGACGATGATGGCGCCCTCCTTCACGAAGATGGGAATGCGGGTGCGGTCGGTGAAGTCGAGGTTCGCCTGCGTGCCACCACCGGCGAGCGGAGCGGCGCTCTCGTCCCACCACGAGAAGAAGCGCGCGCCTTCGGGCAGCCACACGTCGCGCCGGCCGGTGTCGTCGAGAATGGGTGCGACGAGAAACGCGTTGCCGAGCAGGTAGCGGTAGTCACCAGGCCACGCGGCCTCGGCGCCGAGCGGCCGAAGAATGACGTCGCCCTTGCCGCGGTAGGCCGCTTCACCCGTCGAGAACAGGTACGGCCCGAGCTGCACGTGCAGCTTCGCCCAGTAGCGGTACAGCGTGACCGTCTCGTCGGCGCGCTCGGGCACCGTCCACGGGGTGAGGTTGCCGCGGCCGTGCAGCTGCATGAAGGGCGACATCGCGCTCATCGCCGTCCACCGCGCGAAGTTCGTCTGGCTGAAGGGAATCTTCGGGCCCGTGACGTTCAGATCGTCGACGTCGAGGTAGCCGCCGAGGTCCGAACCCACGGCCACGTAGCCAGCCTTCGCCGAGCGGAACATGTGGTCGAGCGCGTCTTCGAGGCCGAGCCAGTCTCGCCGGTTGTCGCCGACCCAGCCGATGGGCGCGTGCTCCTTTCGCGCGAAGAAGCGGCCGGGGTAGCCGTAGGAGCGGTCGTACGGGCGCACCATGGTGAGGAACTGGTCGCCCCGCACCGAGCGCCCGTGCAGCAGGTAGTCCTCGTAGTAGGCCTCGGAGTACGCCTGCAGCGACTTGTCGCCCTGCTTCGTCTTCACCACCACGTCGGTGGCGGGCGTCGTGAGCTGATTTCCTTCGCGCAGATACTCTTCGCCGAAGTCCAGCTTCCACCCGTCGATGACCTTGAGCACGCGCTCCTGCTTCGCGTGCCAGAACGTCTTCGCTTCGTCGTTGAAGAAGTCGATGCCGCCGCCGGTGCCCTTCCACCAGAAGTGCGTCTTGCCCTCGTTGACGAACAGGCCGCGGCGTTTGGCTTCGTTGAAGCCGTCGGCGGGGCCCGGGTACGTGTCGCCGCCCATCTCGACG
>JBEOKA010000330.1:0-23882 GCA_040275325.1 Myxococcaceae bacterium
TCGTCGTCGAAGGCCGTCGCGTGCGTCTTCACCTTGACGCTGCGCTCCTTGAGCAATCGTTCGAGCCGCTCGGCCTGGCCCTTCGAGCCACACGCGATGGCGGTCAGCACCTGCTCTTCGTGCCACCGCTCGAGGCGCTCGAGCAGCGGAGTGAGCGCGCCTTCTTCGCCGTGATGCGAACGAATCGCCTCGCGCAGTTCCTTCGTGCCGCCGAAGTGGAAGGCGAGGGGAAGGCGATCGTGAATCGTGCCTTCGATGGAGAGGCCGCCGCCTTCGAGCTGCCTGAACCGGCCGAGCTTCGAGAGCACCTCGTCTCGCGACAGGAAGTGCGCGTCGACTGGCGTGGTGAGCTCCTGCCGTCGCGTGGCGTCTTCGTAGCTGCGCTCGAGATCGACGAAGAGATCGTCGAGCACCTGCGTCTGGCTGGCCGGCTCGTCGAGCCAGAACACCGGCGATTCGCTCCACGCGGCGAGGTAGTCGAACACCGTCGCGAGCCCGCCCTCGAAGAAGCCAGGCAGCAACGCCTCGAGGCCGGCCGACGCCATGCCTTCACGCACCTGCTCGACGCGCTCACGCACCTTCGACGAAGGCACGCGCTGGTGCTCGGCGAGGTCGCGAATCGACTCGATGGCGCGCGCCTTGGTCTCGGCCGAGAGGAAGAGTTCCCTCGCGGGGAAGAGCTGCAGCTCGGTCAGCTTGTCGGTGGTGCGCTGCGTCTCGGCGTCGAAGCGCTTCATCGAGTCGACGGTGTCGCCGAAGAACTCGATGCGCGTGGGCTCGTCGTGCAGCGGCGCCCAGACGTCGAGAATGTCGCCCCGCAGCGAGAAGCAGCCCGGGTCCTCCACCAGCGGCGCATTGCGAAAGCCCATGCCGGCCAGCGCCAGCGCGAGCGCGTCACGGCCGACGTCTTCGTTCACCTTCACCAGGCGCGACTGCGACTGCATCAACCTCGGCGGCAGCACCTTGCGAT
This sequence comes from Myxococcaceae bacterium, assembly GCA_040275325.1. Taxonomy (GTDB): domain Bacteria; phylum Myxococcota; class Myxococcia; order Myxococcales; family Myxococcaceae; genus Xiheimicrobium. The sequence goes on from JBEOKA010000330.1 coordinate 971, forward strand.
GCAGCGCGCGCGCCGAGAGCACCAACGCGGGGAACTTCGTGCCGCGCGCGAGGTGAAAGAGGGTGCACAGGCGCTCCGTCACCATGCCCGCATCGGGGAGCAGTTCGTCCCACGGCAGCACCTCGTCGGCCGGCAGGCGCAGCACCGTCGGCGTCGCCTTCGTGCCCTCGCCGCCGAGGAAGAACGCGAGATCGGAGGCCAGCGCGTCGGCCGCGTCATCGTCGGCCGTGACGCAGACCAGCGGCGACTTCAGGCGGTGAACGAGCCTCGAGAGCACCCAGGCGCGCGCGGCTCCCGTGAGGCCCGTCGTGCGAACGCGCGTCGCGTGGCCCGGTGTGAGCGCTTGAACGAGCTGCTGGAAGACCTCGGCCACGACGGCGTGGGGTAAGGCGGCGCCCGCACCACGTCAACCAGAAGGACGGGCTACTTCGCGTCGCACGCGAGCGCGGTGAAGAAGGCCTCATGCTTCGGCTTCAACTTCGCCGCGATGACGCCGTTGTACCGAAGCCACCGGCACCAGGGCTCCTTCACCGCCGCGAGGTCTCCCGCGCGCAGCGCTTCACTCGTCTCGAACACCTGGCGCACGACGTCGGCCTCGGCCTTCGTGATGGGCCTGACGCCCTGAATGTCGTTGCCCTCGAGCGACTTCGACACGGCGGTGAAGGTCGCGGTGCCGTCGGCCGAGACGTCGACCCGGCCCCAGGGCGCGGCGACGCGCTCACCATCGCGAAGACCCACGTCCATTCCGGCCGCGAAGACCCAGCGAACGAGGGTGCTCTTCGGCGTCATCGGCCACTCGGACGGCATCGGTGGTGTGAGGCGGTAACTCCACATCACGCCTGGGTGCTTCGGGGCTGCGGCCGGCTTCGGAGCGACTTGCTTCCACGCCGGCTCGATGAGCGCTTCGAAGTTCATGGGGCCGGCTCCAAGGGCGAGCAGCAACGGCGTCATCATTCGCAGTACCCATTGGCCGCGCACGTCTGAGGCGTGTCGCAGAAGTCCTGAATGGTCGAGCAATCGGGAATGCAGACGCCGGTGCCCGAGCCATCGTCTTCACACACGTAGTTCGCGCGGCACGTCGAGCGGCCTCGGCGCGGCGCAGAGCACGTGTCGAGGCAGATGGAGGTGGTCGCTCCCGACAGACACTTCGAGCCGGTGGGGCAGGCAGCCATCGCGCAGTCCTTCGTGCAGTAGCCCTGCGGGAAGCCGGTGCCGCAGATGCCCTGGGGGCCGCACGTCGAGGCGTCGGTGCAGGCGGTGCCGATGACGCGTGACTCGTCTCCGCTGAGATTCACGCTGGGCGCGACGACGAAGTTGTTGCCCATCAGGTTGGCGCCGTCGGCGACGGTGATGGCCTTGGGCGAGTCGGTGTTCGGCCACAGCCCGACGGGCTCGTTGTCTTCGAACTGGCCGTTCCCGTTCGCGTCCTGCGCGCCGAAGATGAAGTACGTGCCGACCGGCGCCACCACGCCGTAGCTGAAGTTGTTGATGGCCTGCGCCTCGGTGACACCTGCCACCTTCCACTCGCCGTTCACCTGGTGCACGAGGGCGACCGCGACGTTGCGGCCGCTCGCTCCACCGGGCCGCAGCTTCACGCCGATGCTCGAGTTGCCACCGTTCGAGGTGACGCTGATGGTGGCCGCCGCCGTCATGCCGTCGGGCAGGCCCATCAGGTTCGCGTCGATGCGAACGTTCGCCGACTGACCGACAGGCACCGTCACCATTGGCCCCGCGAACGAGAGCCGGCTTCCCTGGGCCCCGCCTGCGGTGAAGGTGGCGGTGAGCGGCATGCCGCCGACGTTGGTGACGCTGATGGTCTGCGTGGCCGCCGCGGTGGTGAAGAAGAGCTCGGTCGCGCTCAACGACAGCTTCGCGGGCCCGGTCGGCTGCGTTCCCGAGACGCGGAGCAGCGCCGCGTGCACGTTCACCAGCCCTGCGCCACAGCCCTCGGTGCAGCGCGAGCCTCCGTTGGCCGTCTCGACGAGAATCTGCTTCGCCTGCGCGAACGTGAGCGCCGCATTGCGCGCCTTCATCAACGAGACGATGCCCGCGACGTGGGGTGTGGCCATCGAGGTGCCCTGCTCGAATGCGTACGTCGGCATGCCGGTCGCGTCGTCACGCAGCGTCGAGAGCACGCCGTCGGGGTTGCCGTCTCCGTTCGCGTCTTCAGCCGTCTCTCCGCCCGGCGCCATGAGGTCGACGCGCTGGCCGAAGTTCGAATAGCTCGCGCGCGTGCCGTTGAAGCGGGTCGCGCCGATGCAGAGCACGCCGGTCTGGTTGCACGGCGTGAAGTTCGCCGCGTCGATGTTGTCGTTGCCTGCCGCGATGACGAAGATCGCGTTGCGGCGCGCGCCGTCGTCGATGGCGTCCTGGTACGACTGCTGGGCCTCGCCCTGACCGCCGAGCGACATGCTCACCACCTTCGCCGGGTTCGCGTTCGCCGCCATGCCGGGCACCGTGCCGCCCGTCGCCCACGTCATGCCTGCCGCGATGTCGAGGTCGGTGCCGCCGCCCTTGCCGAGCACGCGAACGGGAACGATGCGCGCGTTCCAGTTCACGCCCGCGACACCGGCGCCGTTGTCGGTCGCCGCGCCGATGGTGCCCGCGCAGTGCGTGCCGTGCCAGCTCGACTGCCCATTGGGAAGATCGCGGCCCGGGTCGGTCGCGTTCAGGTCGCGCCCGTCACCGTCCTGCGAACGATCGGCGTCGCTGATCATGTCGGCGCCCGGCAGCACGCGCGAGTCGAGATCGGGGTGCGAGACGATGCCGGTGTCGACGACCGCCACGGCGACCTGCGTGGCAGTGCCCTTCTCGATCTCCCACGCGGCCGGCATGTTGATCGTCGTGAGGTGCCACATGGCGGGGTAGAGCGTGTCGTTCGGCACCGCGAGCGCGTGACGCACGTGGTTGAGCTCGACGAACTTCACGCCGCGCATGCGAGCGAGGGGCGCGATGAGCTCGCGTGTCTCTCCTGCGCTCAGGCGCTTTCCATCATCGCGAACGTATCGAATGAGGTGCAGGTACTCGGAGCCGAAGCCTCCGTGCGACGCGACGAGCCCGGGCAGCGCGAGCCGTTTCACCGCCATCGCGGCCGACTCCTTCTCGAGCAACCGAACGATCACCTCAGACTCGATGAAGCGCGACGGTTCGCGCACGCCGAGCAACCGGCCGCTGCTCCCCAGCTGGGGAATCGGCTTCATCATGCGATCGACGAACGGGCGAACGCTCGGAGCCGCCACGCGCCCTTCGTTGATCGACGTCAGCGCCGTCTGCTTCAGGCTCGCCTCGATCGCCTTCGCGGGCGCCTGCACCGAGTCGGCGCCACGAAACGGCGTCACGGTGCCGCTCACGCGCCCCTGCGGACCCGAGAGGCCGCCGCCATCGGGCTCATCGAACAGTTCGTCACACGCGCAGCCGGGGATGATGGGCGTCAGCGCGAGCAGCACCAACACCATGCGCCACGACGAGGTCACTGCGCGCATGCGTCGATCTCCTTCAGCGTCCTGGCCTTCAGCACACAGGCCTCGTCCTTCTTGTCGAAGCGCTGGGGGCAGTCCTTCTTCAGCTCGTTCAGCTTCGGGTCGGCGAGCGCCTCACGTCGGGCGAGCTTCTCGGTCACCTCGCGCTCCTTCGCCGGCATCTTCTTCACCTCGGCGTCTTCGGCGAGCGACTCGTTCACCGAGATCAGCACGATGTGCTCGATGAGCTTGTCGCAGGCAGACGCCGACAGCTCGGGGCCCTTCGGCTTCGCAGCCGTTCCACCATCGCGGGTCTGGGCCACCACCACGCTCGCGAGCAGCGCCAACGAGACGACGAGAGTTCGCATGGAGCGCGTTATCGCTCAAAAGCCTCGCGCGGGTCACTCCAGCAAGTATGCAATGAGCGCGCTCGCAGCAGCCGCTCCAGCGAGCACGTACGCCACGTTCGCGCCCGTCGCGTTGGCCCGGGCGGCGTCGGCCTTCTGCCCGAACTCCGCATCGGTGCGCGCCTCGTTCGCCTGAATCGACAGGTTGCGCGCATTCACGCCGAGACCGACCCCCACCGCGAGCGCGACGCCGGCGCCGATGCCGAAGCTCATCGGCAGCGGGTGCTTCTCGAACACGCCGGGTTCGCTCGGCCCCGCTGGTGGCTTTGGCTCGAGCGTCGTCTTCCTCGGAGCGTCGGGCGGCAGGTCGCTGTCGGGCATCGGCTCGGGTGGCGCCTGCAGGGCCTTCTTCACCTTGAGGAACAGGTCGACGGCCTTCGGGCTCGTGTACGGCGGCAGATCGGTCGCGTCGTCGATGCGCAGGGCGGTGCGGAAGTGCTCCGAGGCCTCTTTCGAGTGCCCGAGGTTGAAGTGACAAAGCCCCGCGTAGATCTCGATGTCACGCAGCTCGTCTTTCGAGGACTGCCACTGGGTGGTGGCCTGGCCGAGGCGCGCGACGCACTTCTCGAAGTCGAGCGACTGGTAGAGCTCTTTCGCCTGCGCGAGGAACGGGTTCGGCTGCGCGCTCAAGACCAGCGAGAGCACCTGCGCGATCACGGCACGTCTCCCAGCACCGCGTCGGCGTCTTCCGCGAGCTGCCAGCTGTTCACCGTCACAGAGAACGGCCCGCCAATTGCGCCGCCGTCGGGATCGAGCCGCATGATCCCAACGCGGAATCGATCGGGCGGGGCCATGACCGTGTTCGACGGGAGCGGCACGTCACCGAGCAGCTGACCGTTGAGCCAGACCGTGCGCGACTCGCCGCGTCTCCAGCGCACCTCGAACACGTAGTCGCCGCGCTGCCACCCACCGTCGATGGGGTAGCGGGTCGAGATCGCGTTGTCCGAGACCGTCATCGGGTGGTTCGAGACGACGAGCTCGTTCGCCGGCGAAATCGCGAGCTGCAGATGCACCTGCGCGGCGGTGTTCGACCCGAGCTCGATGAACGGCGCGTTGCCCACGAGTCGTGGCGTGCTGCCGAGCGTGAGGCGACCGCGCACACGGCCCTCGAGCCTTGTCGGCAGGCGCAGCGGGGCCAGCACGTTCGCGCTCGCGGTGTCTTCGTTGTCCCTCGACGAGAGCACGGAGGACACCACCAGGTTCCCGCGCGACGGGTCGATGGTGGCGGTGCAGCCCGTGTCCTGGGTGACGTCAGAGAAGCCGTGAAGGCGCTGCTGCCAGATGGGCTGTGGGCCGGCGTCGACGACGGCGCTTCCGCCAGCGGCCGAACCACCCGAGGCGACGAACCCGCCGCCCGCGCTGCCACCTGCCGAGCCCCCGCCCGTCACCACTCCCGAATCGCGCTCCGACTCCGAGAAGCAGGCTCCGGCGATGCAGCGGCGCGGCTCACGACACGGGTTGGCGTCGTCACACGCGCGGCCCGGACGGTCGTCGAGATCGACGAAGCACGAAGCGGCGAGCACCAGGAGGGCGCACCAGCCGAAGCGGGTCCAGACGGGTGACACGCCCCGTGACGTACCACCTTTGGGCGCGCTCGTGCGTTCCGCTGACCACGCGCTAGAACCCCGACCCGTGAGCCTCTCGGACACGATCAAGCAGGGCCTCAAGCAGTGGACGTTGGCGATGGGCGGAGAAGACCTCGACGGGCGCCTGCGCGACGGGCGCCACGCCAACGAGTACGGCGTCGACTCCTTCGGGTTCTCGCTCGAGTACGCGCTGTCGGCGGTCGGCCCGTTCTTGTGGCTCTACAAGCACTACTTCCGCGTGCAGACGTTCGGCCTCGAGAACGTTCCTGCCGGGCGCGTCTTGCTCGTGTCGAACCACGGCGGCCAGCTGCCGGTCGATGGCGCGATGATCGGCGTGGCGATGCTCACCGAGGCGAAGCCGCCGCGGGTCATTCGTTCGATGGTCGAGAAGTGGGTCGGCTCGCTGCCGTACGTGTCGACGTTCTTCGCGCGCATCGGGCAGATCGTGGGCACTCCAGAGAACTGCCGACGCCTGCTCGAGAACGACGAAGCGATTCTCGTCTTCCCCGAGGGGCTCAAGGGCATCTCGAAGCTCTACTCGCAGCGTTACCAGCTGCAGGACTTCGGGCTGGGCTTCATGCGGCTCGCGCTCGAGACGAAGACGCCCATCGTTCCCGTGGCTGTCGTCGGCAGTGAAGAGCAGGCCCCGGCGATTCTGAACCTGAAGACGGTCGGGAAGTTGTTCGGCATGCCGGCGCTGCCGGTGACGCCGTACGGCCTGCCGTTTCCCCTGCCGGCGAAGTACCGCATCACCTTCGGAGAGCCGCTCACGTTCACCGGCCGCGCCGACGACGAAGACGCCGAGCTCGAGAAGAAGGTGAAGGTGGTGAAGGCCACCATTCAGTCGATGCTCGAGAAGGGCCTCTCGGAGCGCAAGGGAGTCTTCTTTTGAGCGGCGACGGCGTGGTGCTGGTGACGGGCATCTCGGGCAACCTGGGCCGCGTGGTGGCGAAGCTGCTGCACCGCACCGAGCGCGTGGCGGGCATCGATCGCCGCCCGTTCATCGGCAAACCGAAAGACGTCGAGCACTTTCAGATCGACCTGCGCAAGAAGAAGACCGACGACGTCTTCCGCAAGCTGCCCATCAAGGCCATCGTGCACATGGGCATCATGCATGACCCGCGTATGAGCGCGGAGGACCACCACAGCTTCAACGTGCTGGGCACCACGCGCATCCTCGACTGTGCGGCGAAGTTCGGCGTGAAGAAGCTGGTCGTGCTCTCGAGCGCCAACGTCTACGGCCCGTCTCCCGACAACTCGAACTTCCTCTCGGAGGAGGCGCCGCTGATGGCGGCCAGCCGCTTCCCCTCGGTGCGCGATCTCATCGAGGTCGACATGCTCGCCCACGGCTTCTTCTGGAGACAACCGAGCGTCGAGACCGTGGTGCTGCGCCCGGTGCACATCGTCGGGCCCACCATCAAGAACGCGCCGTCGAACTACCTGCGCCTCAAGCGCCCGATGACGCTGATGGGCTTCGACCCGATGGTGCAGCTCATTCACATGCAGGACGTCGGGGCCGCGCTCGTCGAGGCGCTCAAGCCGGGTCTCAAGGGCGTGTACAACGTGACCGGGCCCGGAGAAGTGCCGCTCTCATCGTGCTTCAAAGAGCTCGGCGCTCGCCCGATTCCCGTGCCGCACCCGATCGCTCGAGGCCTCGTGTCGTCGCTCTTCAAGTACCGCCTCGCCAGCTATCCGCCCGAAGAGCTCGACCACATTCAGTTCCTCTGCATGGTCGACGGTGGTCGATGGCGCAGAGAGACCCACTGGCAGCCCGCGTTCTCAATTCGTGAGACCATTCGCGCGGTGCTCTCAGACCTCTCCTGATCCACATCGCTTTTCGTGAGACCATGACGTGCCTGTCACGATCGATCGGCGGCATGTCGCAGTCTTTCGAGCCTGACCACGCCTAAGTCGATGATCTTCCGAACAGAATGGAAGGTCAGATTCATGGCACCGGTGTTGCTCAGTAATCCGTTCGGTAAGGGGGTTCCATAGGGGAACTCCCGACGCCCGTCGCCTCGGCCGGCCCCGAGACGACGGGCGCTTTTTTTTCTGCGGTGGTTTTCGTCGAGGCGTTGGCTGCCTCCGTAACCACCGGCTCCTTTCAGTGCGTATCAGCGGCGATGACAGCCCTGGCGTTGCCGTGGGATGCCGCGTTCACGATGGCCGAGGCGGCGCCCGACTCCGATGAAGGCCTGATGGCGCGCTTCCAGCGTGGAGAGCGTGCTGCCTTCGACGCGCTCTTTCGTCGCCACGCCGCGGCGCTCACCAGCTACCTCACACGCATCACCGGCAGCGCCGCCGCAGCAGAAGACGCGGTGCAGCTCACGTTCCTCTCGGTCGTGCGCTCGCGAGATCAGTTTCGTGAAGGCTCGAAGGTGAAGCCGTGGCTCTACGCCATCGCCTCGAACGCCGCGCGCGATCGGCACCGTCGCACGAAGCGCGAACAGCCGACCGCCGACGATCCCGTCGACGCGGGCCTCGATGCCGTCCACGGAGACGCGGGCCTTCGCCGCCGGCTGCTCGAGGCCCTGCAGAAACTGCCCGAGGCACAGCGTGAAGCCGTCGTGCTGCACCGTCTCGAGGGCTGGAGCTTCGCCGAGATCGCCGAGGCCGTCGGCGCGAACGAGACGGCCGTGAAGGTGAGGGCCTTTCGTGGCACCCAGGTGCTGCGAGAGCTGCTCAAAGACGTCTGGGAGTTCGAATCATGAGCGCACCGCCCCCGTTTGGTTCGCCGCCGCCGTCGTTGCCCCCCGAGCTCGAGGCGCGGTTGTCGGCTGCGCTCTCGGCCGAGCTCGCGGCGCCGAAGAAGCCGTGGTGGCGCGACGCCGTGCTCTTCGTCGTCGCGTCGGTCGCGTTGTTCGCCTGCGGCTGCTTCATGTTCCAGTCGCAGCTGCCGCCGTCGGCGATTCCCTCCAAGGTGTGGATGCAGTCGCTCTCGCTCCTGGTGGTCGCGTTGATCGCTGGCGTCGCCGCGTTGGCTCCGTGGCCGCAGCACACCTCGCGCCCGTGGGTTCTCGGAGGCCTCGTCGCCGGCTCGGTGCTGGTGACGCAGGTGCTGTCGATGGAGTTCGGCGCGTTCTCGTTTCACCCCGGCTGCTTCGTCTTCGAGCTCGTCTTCTCGGCCATTCCCGCGGCGCTCGCGGTTCTGGCGGCGAGGCAACATGCGCCCAGGCTCTCGCGCGCGATGGTGCTGGGCTGGGCGGCAGGCACGACCTCCCTTGCGGTCATGCAGCTCAAGTGCCCGCACCGTGACGTCGGCCATCTGTTGCTGTTTCACGTGACGCCGCTGCTGCTGGTCGTCGGTGCGACGCTGCTCGTGAGGCGGCGCGTGTCGACGGTCAGCTACGCGCCGTGATCGTCACCAGACGTCGCCGCTCCTGAAGTCGCAGGTGATGGCGCCATGAACGTCGAGCGGCGCGGTGACGGGCCAGACGAACAGGCCGTCGTCGTCGTCTGGCGTTCGCTGCGGTCCTCGCGGTGTCTGCACCCACGTCGTGCCGCGCCACCGATGCCAGTCACGGCGTTCGTAGAGCGGCAGCGCCAGGTCGCTCGTGCTCAGCGCGCCCAGCTCGAACTCGGCTTCGATGAGCACTTCGACGCGCTCCATCACGGCTGAGCCCAGCCCCGCACGCCGTCGCGCTGGAGCGACCGCGAGCGCCTCGACGTAGCACGTCCTCCACGCGCGGCCCTGATGGCGCAGCACCCGCTCGACGACGCTGGCGTGCGCGACGACCTCATCACCCTCGAACGCCAGCACGTGTCGGCCGCCGAGCGCGTGCAGCCAGTCATCGTCACCGAAGTCGCCATCGTACGAGGCGTCGAGCAGCGCGCGCAGCTTCACCTGCTCGACGTCGGAGAGCTCCGAGCTGCGGACGACCTTCACGTGCCTGCGTCGACCGCGGCTTTCGGCTTTTCAGGGGCGGGCTTCAGGTCGGGAAACGGCCCCTCGTCCTGGCTCTCGAGCCACCACTTGCCCTCGCGCCACACGAAGATGTTCGTCACCGTCGCGGTCTTTTCGGTGTTCGACGGCAACCGGTACCAGCTGATGCGCGAGACGACCTCGGCCACGCCATCGGAGGAGATCTTCGCGTCTTCGAGCTCGAAGTTCGTCACGAACAGATCCTTCTCGTCGCCGCCCTTCATGCGCTCCTTCACGAAGGCCGCCCGCCGCTCGGGCACGATGAGATCGGCGGCGCCGCGAAAGTCCTTCCACCGTGCGCGCTGATGAAACGCTTCGATCGCGGGCTTGAGCTCTTCGACGTCGGGTTTCGCGCGAAGGCCCGCGCAGGACAGCAGGAGCAACAGGCATGAAGCGACCGTTCGCATGGCCGGGCAGGGTACCACCCGCGATCGCCGGGGCCAGTTGACGGCCCATGATTGAGCAGTGGCCGCCCGCGCCGGGAAGGGTATGTTTCCGCGGCTGTTTCGCCCCGTTTTCCGACGAGCGCCCATGTCGAAGTCGATGGTTGAGAAGTACGAGCAGATGCTCTCGCAGGACCCCACGTCGACGGTGTTCGTCGAACTCGCGCGGGCCTACCTGGACAAGGGCGAGAACGACAAAGCCATCGAGGTCTGCAAGCAGGGGTGCAGTCATCACCCTTCGTCGGTCGCGGGCCGCGTGCTGTGGGGCAAGGGCCTCATCAACAGCGGCAAGGCCGCCGAGGCGATGCAGCAGTTCGATGCCGCGGTGAACATCGATAAAGAGAACCCGCACGCGTACAACCTGATCAGCGAAGTGCTGCTGCGAAAGGGGCTGTACCGCTCGGCGTTGCCGATTCTGCGCAAGGCGGCTGCGCTGCAGCCCAACGACAACCGCATCAAGCAGTGGCTCGAGCAGGCCCGCACCGCGCTCGCCGGCGGCCCCGCGCCCGTGCTGTACGACGAGACGTCGGTCAACACCAAGGCGCTCACCGAGCAGCCAGCCGCCGCTCCGCTCGTCGTCGCGCCGCCCCCCGAGCCAGTCACGTCGGTCGCCCCCGTCGTCGCCGAGCCCGCTGCGAAGCCGAGTGGACCTCGCGCCCGCCCGGCGCCAGTCACCGAAGCGCCCGCTCCCGCTGCAAAGCCCAGCGGCCCGCGCGCGCGTCCTGCCTCGGAGCCACCGCCTCCGCCGACCCCGACTGGCGAAGTGCCGCAGGCCGACCCCGACGTGTTCGCCGCGTTCACGCCCGCGAAGGCCGACCCGCGCGCCGAGCCCACCGTCTTGATGTCGGCGTACACGCCCGACGTTGGCGTTGGTGGCAGGCCGACGCTCGAGGTGCCGACCCAGACCGCGCAGATTCCCGAGGCGTGGCCGTCGGCGCCGCGCTCGATGGAGCACAAGCCCGCGCCGCCCGTTCCGACGATGGAGCTGCCGCTCGTGCCCGGCGCCGCGAGCGCGAACCCCGACGACAACCGCCCGACGATGGAGATCCCCGTCGCGGTCGGCACGCTCACCCCGAGCAGCGAGAACCTGCCGATGGTGATGGGGTCGATGGAGGAGCGCTCGTCGACCGCCGAGCTGCCCGTGCAGCACGAGCGCCCCGCGCCGCCCGTCGCCGAGGCGCCAGACCCGTTCGCCGCGCTCACCGGCCGCAGCGAGTCGACCGAGACGTTCCGCGGGCTGACGAGCACCTTCCAGGCGCTGCAGGAGGCCGAGGCCGCGCCGTTGCCGGTGCCGTTGGGGCCCAGCCCGAGCGACCCGTCGATGCCGTCGATCATTCCGTCGGCCGAGCTGCAGCTGCCGGCCTCGATGCCCGCCGACCCCGCGAAGAACGCGCTGCTCGACGACGTGGTGTCGGCCCAGAGCGAGATTCCGACGAGCGAGTTCCGCATGCCGGGCATGAACCCCGGCGTCGTCGGTGGCGCGCCTCCGGTGCTGAAGCCGGTGCCGAGCGGTGGTGGCGGGTTGCTCGACGAGATCCCCGACTCTCCGCTCGAGCCGCCCTCGGCCCTCGAGGCGCCGCGCGTCGAGTTCTCGACCCAGGCCACCGAGGCCATCGCCAAGGAGTACGAGCGCGAGCTGCGCGAGAAGCTCACCGCGAAGCAGCAGGAGAAGACGTTCTTCCAGAAGCACGGGCTCAAGGTCGGCGTCGCGGCGGTGGTGCTCGTCGTCGGCATCGCGCTGGTGACCTCGTTCATCGTCACCCGACAGAAGCACGGCGGTGAGAACCTCGAGACGGCCCTCGCCAAGGGCCTCGTCGCCATCAACGCCGACACCAAGGAGCAGTACGCGCTGGGCCTGCAGGCGCTCGAGCAGGCGCTCTCGATGGACGAGGCGAACGTCGACGCGTGGGGCAACATCGCGCTGGCGAAGGCGATTCTCTACGCCGAGCACGGTGGAGCGCTCGCCGACCGCGAGGCCGCGCGCGCCGCCATCGACAAGCCGAAGGTTCGTGAAGCGCACCCCGAGCTGGGCATCGTCGTCGACTACCTCACCGCAGACGCCGCCGAGCTCTCGGGCAGAAGGCAGCAGCTGCTCAGCTCTGATCTGAACCAGAGCGTCGTCGAGGCGCAGGCGGGCCGCGTGTTGCTGGCCGACAAGAAGCTCGAAGACGCCTTCAAGCACCTGCAGAAGGCGACCGAGCTGAACAGCCGCAACCTGCGCGCGCTGGTGGCGCTGGGTGAGTACTACCTGGTCTCGGAGGACTACGAGAGCGCGGCGCGAATCCTCTCCACGGCAGAGACGCTCTCGAAGTTCCACCCCCAGCGCGTGATGGGCCTCGCCGAGGCGCGGCTCGAACTCGGCCGTGAGTCGCAAGAAGCGCTCGGCGATCTCGAAGGGCTGCCCGGCAACGCCGCCGTGCCCGACGCGCTCAAGGGCCGCTACACGCTGCTGCTCGGGCGCGCGCAGTCTGCCGCGGGCAAGCACGACGAGGCCGCGAAGACGCTCGCCGAAGGGGCCGCCGCCAACAAGGACCTCGCCTTCGAGTTCCAGATGGCGCTGGGCATGGCCGCGCGCAACGCAGGCCGCATGGCCGAGGCACAGAAGGCCTACGACGAAGCGATCAAGGTGCGCCCGAAGAGCGAAGAAGCCAAAGAGGGCCTGGGCCGAGTGCTGCTGGCGCGCAGCCGCGAGAAGGAGCTGCTCGAGCGCCTCAAGGGCGAAGCCGATCAGCGGAAGATCGCGCTCGTGCGTGGCATCGCGGCCGCCCGCATCGAAGACAACCGCCGCGCCAGGGCCGAGTTCGATCGCACGCGCGTGAATGGCAAGTACCCGGCCGAGGCCGTCGTCTACCTCGCGCTCCTCGACGCCGCAGAAGAGGGCGGCGACAAGGCCGTCCAGGCGCTCGAGAAGCTGGTCACCACCACCAAGCGCAACAAGGCCACTGCGCAGATCGCGCTCGCCCGCGTGTACATGAAGCGCAACGAGCTGACGAAGGCCCGCGCCCAGCTCGAAGAAGCCGCGCGCGACCCGCAGGACTACGAGGCCAACGCGCTGCTCGGCCAGCTGTACCTCGAGGCGGTCGACATGGGCGTGCCTCCCGAGACCGCGCTGGCGCCGCTGCAGAAGGCCGTCGAGCGCAACGGCAGCCACGGCCCCTCTCGCCACCTGCTCACCCGCACCTATCTCGCGCTCGGTCAGCTGCCCGAGGCGACTAAGCAGGTCGAGTCGTGGACGGCGGACAACCCCACCAGCGAAGACGCGTGGACCGACGCCGCCTTCGTCTACCTGCACAGCGGCCGCCTGAAAGACGCAGAGGCCGCCATCGCGAAGGGCGTGCGGGCCGACTCCGACGACGTGCTCGCGTTTCGCGTGAAGGCGCAGGTGCTCTTCGCCCGCGGAGACGCCCGCAACGCCTTCGCCTCGCTCGAGCGCGCCAACAAGCTCAACCCGAAAGACGCCGAGACCTTCTGTGAGATCGGCAACGCCTTCGTGCGCCAGGGCAACACCGACACGGCCATCAAGGCCTACGAGGCGGCGCGTCGCGAGAACCCCAAGGTGCTCTGCGGCCTCGTCGGGCCCCACCACGCCAAGCCCACAGCGAAGGGCGCGCGGCCGACGCCAAAAGAAGAGCTGCTGGCGCTGCAGAAGCAGGCGTTCTCGATCTGGGACAAGGCCCTCGTCGATGCCTCGCTGGCCCGCGTGCTGCTCGAAGAGCGCGACCTGAAGCACGCCCTCGAGATGGCCGAGAGCGCCACGCGCTCCGACCCGTTCTCAGCGCCCGCGTGGTTCGCGATGGCCGAGGTCGCGCGCAAGCAGAAGAACGAGGCGAAGGCGCTCGAGAGCTATGGCAAGGCGGCCGAGTACGACCAGTCGTGGTCCGCGGCGCGGCTGGCCTATGCCGACGCGCTGATGCGTACGGGTGGCGATGGCGCGAAGCAGGCGCTGCCCGAGTACGAGGCGGTGCTGGGCCTCTCTCAGAACGAGGCCGATCTCGCCCGCGTGAAGAAGGTCGTCACCGCGCTCAAGAAGCAGCTCAAGTGAGCGAGCCGTCGCAGCCTCCGCAGGAAGCGGGCATTCCCGTCTTCCGCATCAGCTTCGCGAACGCCACGCTGCTGGCAGGCGGGTACCTGCTCGTCGGCGCCATCGTCGAGGCCGTGCGCCGCACGTGGAACCTCCGCTGGGCCGAGCAGCTCTCGTGGTCGATGGAGGCGTTCCCCGCGGGCATTCTGCGCACCTTCGGGCTGCTCAACCCGCTCCGTGATGCGTACGCCTCGGGCGCGCTGAAAGAGACGCACGTGCGGCTCATCTACGCAGGCTCGGTGGTGCTCACCGTCTACGCCATCGGCCTCGGCGTGGGCGCGCTCATGTGGCTGATGATGCGCGCGCGGCGTCAGCCTCAGAGCCAGTGACGCAGCTGAAACGCGAACCACGACAGCAGGCGACGCATCAGGCCGTAGCCCTTCACCGTCTCGTGCGTGATGCGCTCACAGTGCGCGAGATCGTCGAGGAAGAGTGACTCCATCGCGGTGCCGAAGTCCTGGTCGATGATGACCGCGTTCACCTCGAGGTTCTGCCGCAGCGACAACGAGTCGAGGTTCGAGCTGCCGACGGTGGCCCACGCGCCATCGACCACCGCCGTCTTCGCGTGCAGCACGCGGCCCTGCCACTCGTAGACCTCGACGCCGTTCTTCAAGAGCTTCGGGTACAGGCCGCGCGCGCCCCACAGCACGAGCTTCACGTCGGTGGTGGCGGCGACGATGAGCGCTACCCGCACCCCGCGCCGCACCGCCTTGTACATCGTCTTCAGCAGCTTCCCCGGAGGCAGGAAGTACGCCTGCGTGAGGAAGATCTTCTCCTTCGAGCGGCCGATGGCGTCGACGTACGCCTTGCGAATCGCCTTCTGGTGCAGCGCGAAGTCGTTGCCGACGACGCTGAACGCCGCACACGCCGGGGCCTTTGGCCGAACGAAGCGCTGCTCGTCGAAGCGTGGCCCCTTCTGCCGTCGCCACGTGGTGAGGAAGAGGGCCTCGAGCTGTCGTGCGCCCGAGCCCTCGATGCGCAGGTGCGTGTCTCGCCAGCCCTCCCCGCCATCGGCGACCGCGGCGTACTCGTCGCTCACGTTGAGCCCGCCCGTGAAGCCCACCTCTCCATCGACGACGAGCGACTTGCGGTGGTTTCGGCGCATCAGTCGCGCGACGACCTTCTTGAGGCCTGCCGTGAAGCGCAGCGGCAAGAACGGGTGCACCTTCACGCCGGCCTGCCTGAGCTCGGCGATGGATTCGTCCGACACCGAGGAGCCCCACGCGTCGAACAGCAGGAGCACCTCGACGCCCGCCCTGGCCCGCTCACACAGCGCGCGGATGAAGCGCTTCCCCGTGCCGTCGTCGCGAAGAATGTACGTCTCGAGGGTGATGGTCGACTGGGCTGCTTCGATGGCCGACAGCATGGCCGGGTAGGCCTGGTAGCCGTCACGCAGCAGCGAGACGCGGTTGGGTCCGAGCAGCACCTCGGCGTACGGCTCGCGTCCCTCGAGCAGGGCAGAGCGTCTGACCAGCGCGGGGTTCATCGTCGGCTACCGGCGAATGGTGACGGTGACGCGGCCGCTGGTCGCGGGCTGCGTGGCGTCGACCCACAGGTAATAGGTGTCGGGAGAGAGCGTCGCGGTGAAGGTCGCGGGCTGGTTGAGGCCGGGCGCCAGCACGCACGCCTCGCTCGTCATCGCGTCGCAGCTCGCCTTGCGCAGGTACAGCACGGGCACGCCGCCGCTGCCTGCCTCGGGCGTCGCGGTGAACGTGTACGTGCCTGCGGTGAGCACCGAGAAGCGGAAGACCTGATCGGGGCCCGCGCCGCCACACATCGCCTGCGCGTCGTCGTTGCCGAGGCTGGTGTCGACGAGCTGGCTCACCTCGGCGCCTGCAGCGGGGAGCGTCACATCGCGGGGCAGCGCGCAGGTGTCGTTCGATGGCGCGATGGAGGCGGCCGAGGCGGTCGACGTCAGCTCGATGCGGCCCATGGTGACGGGGCCGGGCGTCTCGACGACGACGGTGTAGTCACCCGCGGGCAGGCGGCGCGCGATGAGGCGGCCGGTGGTGGTGCCCGAGGCGGTGCAGCTGCGCTCGGTCGGGGTTCGGCAGCCACCCGAACGGAGCGCCAGCAGGGGCTGCTGCGGCGCGGTGCCGGTGACGTTGATGATGACGTCGGCGCTCTCGCTCAGGGTGAACTTGTAGAAGAGGTCGGGGCTGCGCGGAGTGAGGTTGCACGCGAGCTGCGTGTCGTCGTCGGCGTCGACGAGATCGACGCGGCTGGTGCCTCCATCGAGCGGCAGCTGCTGGGCCTGCAGACACGTCTCGTTGGTGGAGCCGGTCGGCGGCAGCACCTCGACGCGCGCGAGGGTGGGGCCTGAGCCCGAGCGGTCGTAGCCCTGGAGGACGACCGTGTACGTGCCCGGCTGCAACCGGCGCGCGCGGAAGATGCCCTGCAGGCCGCCGCTGTCGACGCAGGCGAGATCGACGTCGGTGGTGCACTGGGTGCGCAGGGCCGCGACGGGCTGCGCTCCACCGGGGCCGGCCGCGACGCTGACCCGAACGTCAGACGCGGTGCCGAGTGTGAGGCCGAACATGACGTCGGTTCCACCCGCGTCGGGAGCGCACGCCGTCGTCACGTTGCGTGTCTGGTTCGCCAGGCTCACGTCGACGTCGAAGGTCTTTGGCCCGCACGCGATGGCGACGGGCGCGCTCTCGCAGGTGTCTGCCGGAGTGATGACGCCCGCGTCGCTCGGGTCTGCCACGCACACGTTGTTCGCGCAGAGCGGGCTCGGGCACGCGCACTGGGCCGCCGTCAGACACTGCACGCAGCGCCCGGTGGAGGGATCGCACAGCGTCGCGCCGGTGCAGCCGGGGTTGCAGGCGAGGCCACCGTCGGTCGCCGTGCCTCCGCCCGAGCCGCCGTCGTAGCCCGCAGGCAGCTCACACACGCCGTTGCCGGGGTTGCAGGTCTTCGGGCTTTCGCAGCGCACCCTCGCGCAGGGGTTCGTGGGGCCGCACGCCTGGGCCAGCACTCCAGTGATGAGCGCAGCGCCGAGCGCGATGAAGGCAAAACGTCGGGAGAACATGGCCGGGCACCTTATCGGGTTTTCCCGCGGGGCCGATGGCAACCAGCAGCCGTCAGCCCAGGCCGTGCGCGACGAGCCGCGCGAAGGCGCCGTTGGCCTGCATCAACGCCTCCCACGTGCCCTGCTCGACGACGCGGCCCTGCTCCATCACCACGATGCGATCGGCGCTGCGAACGGTCGCGAGGCGATGCGCGATGACGAGCACCGCGCGGTTCGTCATCAGCTCCGACAGGCCGGCCTGCACCTCCTGCTCGGTGCCCGCGTCGAGGGCGCTGGTCGGCTCATCGAGGAGAAGAAGACTCGGCGCCTTGAGGAACGCGCGCGCGATGGCGAGCCGTTGACGTTGACCGCCAGACAAGGTCGCGCCGCGCTCGCCGATCGGCTCGTCGAGGCCGCGGGGCAGGGCCTTCACGAAGGTGGTCGCGTGCGCGTGCTCCAGAGCAGCCCAGAGCTCGGCGTCGGTCGCGCCTTCCTTCGCCATCCACAAGTTCTCGCGCACGGTGCCCGAGAGCAGCACCGGCTCCTGTGGAACCCATGCAAGATGATCACGAATCGATCGCCGCGAGCGCAGCTTCACGTCAGCGCCGTTCCAACAGAGCGTTCCCGACGAAGCCGACGAGAAGCCGAGCAGCAACGAGAACACCGTCGACTTGCCCGCGCCCGAGGCACCGACGAGCGCGACGTGCTCGCCGGCCTTCACCGTGAACGACACGCCGCTCAGCGCTTCACGCCCGTCGCCGTACGAGAAGCGCAGGTCCTTCAGCTCCAACGACTCCAGCGCCGTCACGGGCTCGGAGCGCTCCGGCTCAACCACCGCGTCGAGCACCTCGAACAGCCGCTCCGCCGCGCCGAGGCCCACCAGCACCTGCGAGAAGTTGCCCGAGAGGCTCTTCACCGGCTGGTACATCAGCAGCGCCGCCGCGAGGAACGAGACGAGGTGGCCCGCGAGCGCCGGCTCCAACGCGACCTGCTTCGCGCCGAACACCAGCGCCACCGCGACGCCCACGATGCCGAGGAACTCCGTGGTCGGCGTGAACGCGCCCCGAATGAAGAGCGAGCGCTTCATCACCTCGAGGTAGCGCCCCTGCTCGGCGTCGAAGGCCGCCAGCGCGGCGGGCTCGGTTCGATACGCCTGCACGATGGGCAACGCCGAGAGGTGCTCCGAGGCCAGCTGCGTGAGCGCGCCGAGCGAGGCCTGACCTTTTGTGGCGGCCTTGCGTGCGCTCTTCGCGAAGCGGCTGACGGGCAGCACCATTCCCGGAATGACGAGGAACGTGAGGAGGAAGAGTCTTCCATCGATGCTCGCGCAGACGGCCAGCAGCGCGAGCGTCTGCAGCGTGTCCTTGAGCCATGACGAGAGCGAGGTGCCGACCGCGAACTCCACTTGCGCGACGTCGGCGGTGAAGCGCGAGAGCAGCTCTCCGGAGTGGCGCTTCTCGAACCACGCCGGCGGCAACGAGAGCACGCGGTCGTAGAGGGCCTTTCTCAAGGCGGCGAGCCCGCGCTGCGCCACCGTCGACATGAGGCCCGAGTGCGCCCAGGTCGAGAGCGCCTTCACCACCGCCATCGTCACCACGGCCAACGGCAGCTTCAGCGCGAGATCGGCCGGATGAAACGTGACGCCCAGCAGGGTGATGTCGCCGCCCTTGAGCACCGACTCGAGCAACGGGCCCAGCAGGCGCGCCCAGGCGGCGGTGGCGAGCGCGGCGACGACTCCAGCGAGGGTGGCGAGAGCGATCTGACCTCTCCACGGTCGCACGAAGCCCACCAGCCGCCACCACGACGCCAGCGCTGAACGAATGGGCGGTTTCTTCACCTGGTCGAATACCCGTCACCCGTCGATTGCCCGGGAGAAGACCTGCGTTATATGCGCCGCCATGCCGGCTGGCTCGAAGCGCGACTACTACGAAGTGCTGAACGTCGACCGCAATGCGGACGCCGATGCCCTCAAGAAGGCCTTCCGCAAGCTGGCCATGGAGTTCCACCCCGACCGAAACCCCGGCGACAAGAACGCCGAGGAGAAGTTCAAGGAGATCTCCGAGGCGTACGAGGTGTTGTCGGACCCCGACAAGCGCGCGCGGTTCGATCGCTTCGGCCACGCGGGCATGGGCGGCTTCCAGCCGGGCGAGGGCTTCGGCGGCGCCAACATCAACGACATCTTCGGAGAGATCTTCGGCGAGTTCTTCGGAGGCAGAGGCCAGCGGCGACAGCGCAACCGCGGCGCCGACCTTCGCTACAACCTCGAGCTGTCGTTCGAAGAGGCGGCCTTCGGCTCCGAGGTGACGGTGAAGCTGCCGCGCCCCAAGCGCTGCGAGCCCTGCGAAGGCACCGGCAGCAAGTCGAAGCAGATGCGCACCTGCCCGACGTGCGGTGGCGCGGGAGAGGTGCGGTTCACGCAGGGCTTCTTCGCGGTCGCGCGCACCTGCAGTCAGTGCTCGGGCGCAGGTCAGGTGGTCTCAGACCCGTGCAAGAGCTGCAACGGCACCGGCAAGCTCGACGCGACGAGCGAGCTCACGGTGAAGATTCCGCCCGGCGTCGACACCGGCACGCGCGTTCGGCTCGCGGGTGAAGGCGAGGTCGGCGAGCAGGGCGGGCCTCCGGGCGATTTGTACGTCGTCGTGCACGTGAAGGAGCACGCGCTGTTCCACCGCGAAGACCAGGACGTGTTCGTGGTCGTGCCGGTGAGCTTCGTGCAGGCGGCGCTCGGCGCGCAGATCGACGTGCCCACGCTCGACGGCGTCGTGAAGATGAAGGTTCCCGAGGGCACGCAGACCGACAAGGTGTTCCGCCTGAAGGGCAAGGGCATTCCCAGCCTGCACGGCGGCGGGCGCGGCGATCAGCACGTGAAGGTCGTCGTCGAGACGCCCACCAACCTGTCGAGCAAGCAGCGCAAGCTGCTCGAGGAGTTCGCGGCCATCGACTCCGACGAGGCGAACCCGCAGTCGAAGAGCTTCTTCGCGAAGGTGAAGGAGCTGTTCGGCGCCGCCAAGGGCTGACGGGCGTTCGCAGCGGTTTTTTCCAGTGGGTCGTGGCCTGTTTGCTTTTTGTCGCGGGCCGACACGACTGGTACAAGGAGGCGCTTTCACTCGCCTCCTTCGATGAGTCCGATGCCCTTCAGCGCAGCTCGAACCGACGAGGCCCCACGCCATGGCTGAGCTGGCGAAGGGCACCATCGTCGCGCACATCTACGAGGTGGAGTCGCCGCTGGGGTCGGGCGGCTTTGGCGCGACGTACCTGGCGCGAAACACGACGCTCAAAGGCGGGCAGGTCGTCGTCAAGCAGGTCGCCTCGGAAGACCAGGGTGAAGAAGAGGCGCAGGTGCTGGTGGGCCTGCAGAGCGCCAACGTCGTGCGCGTGCTGGCCTTCGACGAGAAGCACCGCGCCATCGTGATGGAGCGCGCGAGCGGTGAGCCGCTGGCCGATCTGCTTCCCAAGCTCAGCCTCGTCGACGCGGTGCGAATCGCGCGTGAGGTGGCGGTGGCGCTGAGTGAGCTCGAGGCGCGCGAGCTGGTGCACCGCGACGTGAAGCCCGAGAACGTGATGGTGACGCTGCGGGGCGCCGATGGCCGCCTCTCGGTGAAGCTCATCGACTTCGGCATCGCGCTCAAGGCCGGCAAGCCGCTCAAGGGTGACCCGGTCGGCAGCCCGCTCTATTGCCCCTCGGAGCAGCACGAGCGCCACATCGCGCCGCACCCCGCCGATGACGTCTACGCGCTCGGCGGCGTGCTCTTTCACATGGTGACGGGCCAGGCGCCGTACGTGCCGGCGAAGCTGAACGACGCGCAGCGCACCGAGTTCCTGGAGGGCATCGGCTACGACCCGACGCTGGCTGACTCGGCGATTCTCGAGGCGCTGCAGCTGCGCGTGATGCACCAGACCGCGCCGGTGCCGAGCATTCTGAACTTCCTCGACGAGGCGCAGCAGGCTGCGGTCGAGCCCGAGCTGTTGCAGACGCTCGACGAGCTGCTGCGGCGCATGTTGAGCAAGCACCGGCAGGGGCGGCCGAGGGCGAGGGAGATCGAGCACACCCTCGAGCGCCTCGACGGGCGGTTCTCGAGTGGCGCGACGCAGGTCGGTTTCAAGATGCGGTCGCAGTCGCTGCCGACGTCGACGCTGGTGCTGCCGAAGCGAATCGCTCCGAAGGCGACGAACCTCACGCCTGACGGCTCGCTGGCTGCTCCTGCGGCGACGACCGACCAGCTCGCGCAGCAGGTGAAGCCAAAATTGCCAGTGACGGTGTTGCTTGGCATTGGCGCCCTGCTGCTGGGGGCCGGGTTGGTGGTGGCCTTCTGGCCTGCGCCCGTGCCGCAGGGAGATCCAAAGCCAGTCATCACCAAGACGGGGCCTCCAGAGCCAATCGTTGCAGAGAAGCCGGTCGACGCTGGAGCGCAGGCTCCCGTGGCGGTCGAGCTCGAGCCGGTCGACGCTGGTGCAGAGCCTGATGAGCTGAACGGCATCACGAAGCCGAAGCCGGTCAAACCTGTCATCGGGCCGAACACGTGCGACGACCGCTGGAAGCTGGCTGCCGAGGCTGAGCTGAAGACGTTGCGGAAGGCCGTCGCCGACACGAAAGACGACTCGCTCTGGTCGCGGTACGAGGCTGACGAAGAGCGCGTGATGGAAAAGATGAGCGCCGTGCAGACCGCCGCTGCGTGTGCTGCGGCGAATACTGCGCTCGATCGCCTGCAACAGAAATACGACAAGTGAGGAACGTCATGCGTGGGCTCGTGGTGGGGGCGTGTCTGTTCTCGACGGTGGCGGGGGCGCAGTCGACGGCCGCGACGGTGGCGCCGTACCCGCTCGAGGTGCTCGTGCGCGGGCTCGAGCCGGCGAAGGTGGAAGAGCTGCAGCTCGTGAGCGGCCGCTTGATGGTGAACGCGGGCGTGATGGTGCAGCCGAAGTTCACGATGAAGTCTGCGCTCGAGCGGCTCAAGCGCCAGGACTGCTCGACCGAGGACGATTGCCTGCGGCAGCTGGCGATTCTGGCGAACGCCCTCTACGGCTCGTACGTGGGCGTCGAAGCGACGTCGAAGGTCGTGACGGTGGTTGGGCGCGTGGTGCGTGACGATGGAAAGCGCATCGCCGGGCCCGAGCGGGTGGTCGAAGAGCGCAAGGCTGGAGAGCCGGTCGACCTGGCCGTGAAGCGGGCGCTGCCGAAGTTGTTCTCGGCGCTGAAGCTGGGTGAGCTGTCTGCCGTGCGTGAGGCGGTGACGCCGCCGGTGAAGATCGACCCGGTGACGCCCGAGGTGAAGCCGATCGTCGACGCGGGCGTGCCCGATGCGGGAGTGAGCGTCGACCTTCCGCCGCCGCCTCCGCCGCCGGTGCTCGAGTCACCGCTCAAGCCCGTGGGCATCGTGACGGCCATCACCGGTGGCGCGCTGCTGGCCGGTGGTGGGGCGCTCGTGCTGGTGGGTCGAGGGCAGGCGGCGACGGTGCTGGGCCCTGATGGTGCGTTGAAGGCGGGCGGCAGCATGGAAGACGCAGCGAAGGCGCGGTCGGCGACGTCGATGCAGGCGGTGGGCGCGACCCTGGCGGCGGTGGGCGTGGCGGCCGGCGCTGCGGGCGTGGTGCTGTGGTTGATGGCGCCCGCCGAGCCGACGAAGACGACGACGTTGATGGTGGCTCCCGTGCCGGGTGGAGCCGCGGTGATGCTGACGGGGGAGTTGCCATGAAGCGGCTGATGGTTGCCTTTGCTGTGATTTCGGTGAGCGGTTGTCTGTGCGCGAAGGAGTGCAAGACAAACGACGACTGTGCGTCAGGGCAAATCTGTGGTTCGCAGAGCCTGTGTGAAGCGCAGGGGACCGGGGGCGGCAGCGCTGGCGGGACGAGCGCAGGTGGCCCTGCTGGAGGCCGCGCTGGCGGGACCGGCGGAGGCACTGCCGGCGGGTCATCGGGGGGAATGACCGCAGGTGGCGACGCCGGTTCGACGGGCGGCGGTGACGCAGGCGGGTCCGCGATGGCAGGCGGGGCTGGTGGTGGCGCGA
>JBEOKA010000331.1:0-2493 GCA_040275325.1 Myxococcaceae bacterium
CCGCCGAGAGATCGGTGCCCTTGCCGACGGGCTCGAACGACAAGATGTCGCTGATCATGCGCAGCACGTGGCTGCGGCCCTTGCGCGGCGGCACCACCTTCTCGACCCGATCGGAGAAGAGGATCAACCCGACGCGATCGTTGTTGGCGATGGCCGAGAACGCGATCTGGGCGGCGACCTCGGCCGAGATCTCGGCCTTGCTGCGCACTTGAGAGCCGAACAGCTCGGACGCCGAGACGTCGACGAGCAGCATCACCGTCAGCTCACGCTCTTCGGTGAAGACCTTCACGTACGCGTCGTTCATGCGCGCCGTGACGTTCCAGTCGATGGTGCGCACCTCGTCGCCGGGCTGGTACTGGCGCACCTCGGAGAAGGCCATGCCCCGGCCCTTGAAGACCGAGTGGTACTGGCCGCCGAGCACGCTCGTCACCGCCTTGCGGGTCGAGATCTCGAGCTTGCGAATGCGCTTGATGAGCTCCTTGGGGAGCATGCGCGCCTTTCGTCAGGGCACTTCGACGCGCTCGAAGACGCGCTGAATGATGCGCTCGGGGGTGAGCTCTTCGGCCTCGGCTTCGTACGTGAGCGAGACGCGGTGGCGGAGCACGTCGAGGCCGATCGCCTTCACGTCTTCGGGCGTGACGAAGCCACGGTGCCGCAGAAACGCGTGGGCGCGGGCCGCCTGGGTGAGCGCGATGGTGGCGCGGGGCGAGGCGCCGTACTGAATGAAGTCTTCGATGTCCTTCAGGCCGAACTTCGACGGCTCGCGCGTCGCGAACACGATGTTGAGGATGTAGTCCTTCACCTTTTCGTCGACGTAGATCTGGTGCAGCACCGAGCGGGCGCGCGCGATGTGCTCGGGCGTGACGACCTTGGTCGGCTTCGGGGCCGAGTCGCCCGCCATGCGGTTGAGGATCTCCTTCTCCTCTTCGCGCGTCGGGTAACCGACCTTCACCTTGAGCATGAAGCGGTCGACCTGGGCTTCGGGCAGCGGGTACGTGCCCTCCTGCTCGACCGGGTTCTGCGTGGCGAGCACGATGAACGGCGACGGCAGCGGGAACGTGTTGTTGCCGATGGTGACCTGCCGCTCCTGCATCGCCTCGAGCAGCGCCGACTGCACCTTCGCCGGAGCGCGGTTGATCTCGTCGGCGAGAATCACGTTCGCGAAGATGGGGCCCTTGCGCACCGCGAAGCTGGCCGTCTGCTGGTTGTAGATGACGGTGCCGACGAGATCGGCGGGCAGCAGGTCGGGCGTGAACTGAATGCGCATGAACGCCGCTGAGATGGCGTCGGCGAAGGTGCGCACGGTGAGCGTCTTGGCGAGGCCGGGCACGCCTTCGAGCAGCACGTGGCCGTTGCAGAGCAGGCCGATGAGCACCCGCTCGAGCATGGGCTTCTGGCCGACGATGACCCGGCCGGTCTCGATGAACAGGGGCTCGATGAACGCGCTCTCGCGCTGCACCTGTTCGGTGATCGCCTTGATGTCGGTGTTCATGGGCGGTGCTTCAGCGCAGCTGATCGATCTTCGTGCGCGCGTCGCTCTGCAGCTCGGGCCGAACGTCAGCAGCGGCCGAGGCGACATAGCGCTGGTAGTACGTGCGGGCGTCGTCGACGCGGTTCATGCCGCGGTACGCCTCGGCGAGGCCGTAGAGGGGCGCCGAGAGGTTCGGGTCGAGCTTGAGCGCGTACTGGTAGTCGATGGCGGCCTCGGCGAAGCGGCGCAGGCCGATGAGCGTGCTGCCGCGGGCGATGTAGCCGACCGACAGCGCGGGCTCGAGCTTGAGGCACTCGTTGAGCGAGGCGAGCGCGTCGCCGAAGCGGCGCTGGTTGATGAGCTGCACGGCCTGCTCGTAGTACTGGCGGGCCTGGGCGCGCGTGGAGTCGGCGATGGGACCGGTGCCGGGCTGCTTGCCGGCCTCTTGCGGCGAGCCACCACCGGCAGTCCCGAGCTTCTGCTGGGCGCGGGCGATGTTGTCCTGGGCGCTCTTCTTCACGTTCGGGTCCTGCGAGAGCGTGGCGACCTGGTTCCACTTGTCGATGGCCTGCGTGTAGTAGCCGAGCACCGCGTAGCTGTTGCCCAGCTTGAAGAGGCCCTCGACGTTGTTCGGGTCGGCGTTCACCGCGTCCTGGTACGAGAACGAGGCCTCGCGGTACTTCTTCTCGGCCATGAACTTGTCGCCTTCGGCCATCTTGCGCGCCGACAGCGACGGCAGTGGATCGGCAGCGGGCGGAGGCGTGGGGTTCGCGGCCACCGGGTCAGGCTGCTTCGCCGGCGTCGGGTTGGCAGCGACCGGGTCTGGCTGCTTTGCGGGAGTCGCGGCGGCGGCCTTCAGCTGGGTGATCGAGTCCTTCGCGCGATCGATGTACTTCTGCTCCGTCGGGCGCGTCTCTTTCTTGATGTACGTCTCGTAGGCCGCGATCGCCTTCTCGGGCTGGTTCGACTGCTTGTACGACTCCGCGAGGCCGTAGAAGCCGTCGGGGTCGGTCGGGTCGATG
>JBEOKA010000332.1:0-6337 GCA_040275325.1 Myxococcaceae bacterium
GACGAAGAGCGAATCGGCAGGCTGGCTGCCACCCATGACCGACAGCTGCCACAGCACGCCGGCCGAGGGGTGATCGGTCGCGATGACTTCGGTGGGAAAGCTGGGCGTCTGTTCGTTCGGCGGAATGGGGCCGTTGAGCAGGTAGAAGTCGGTGCCTTTGCCGGGCACGACGCCCTGGGTGATCAGGCTGCCCGTTGGTCGCAGCGGCTGTGGATCTGCCTGGGGCGCGGTGAGGTTCTTCACGATGCCGTCCGTCGAGCCGATGAACCAGGTCGCGAACGGCCCCACGACGGCGAGCAGGTTGCCTCGCGAGAACGGCACCACCGTCGTCAGCTCGCCGGGAAAGGTTGGGCTCGTCCACCGGCGGGCCGCGTTCTGACAGCCTCCGATGTTCGTCGCGCAGGCCAGCACCGTCGTCGAGACCGCGCCTTGATTGTCGATGGTGAGCAGCGGCGCGTAGAACAGCGTGCCGTCTTCCTTGAACGCGCCGTTCGGTTTGATCGGCCGGTTGAGCGGGTTGGGGAAGCTGAAGTTGAGAATCGCCGGGGGCGGCGAGTTCAGCAGCAGCCCCGTGTTGTAGTCGTAGGTCAGCACCGCGATCAGCCCCGAGGTGGCCTGAATTCGGTACTGCCACGACGAGGTGTAGACGCGCCCTGGCGTTCCCGAGACGACGACGGGATCGCTGTTGAGCTCGCCCGGATAGCCGGTATCGAGCGGGCCGGTGAGCGTCGTCCACACCCGTGAGTCCTGACCTGTGGCCGTGCGCGACCGAATGCGAAGCAGCTGCGTCTTGGTGGCGGCGCTGGGGTCTTCGAGCACGACGATCGCGTCTCCGTCAGGCGCGACCGCGAGCCGGCTCACTTCTCCGTTGAAGACCGAGGTGATGTTCAGGTTGCCGTCGAACGCGAACGCACCGGTCTGGGGAATCCACAACCAGCGGGTCGCGGTCGGGACGTTGAGATCGGTGATGACCGACGTGTAGTCGCACACGAAGCCCTGAGGCAGCGCCTCGTTGATCGCGCGGATCATGCCCGTCGAGTCGACCCGCACCAGCGCGCGGCCGGTGTTGGTCGCGGTGCAGCCGATGAAGGTCGTTGGTTGCCCACCGATTCCGCCCTCGGCGACGAACGAGTCGGGGAGCGCGAGGAACCCGGGCGTCGCCCGAACGCTCTCGACAGGCAGGAAGGTGACGCTGGCGGGCTGTGAGAGCCCTTCGCGCACCAGAAACCCGCCATCGGTGAGCGGCGTGGTGTCTTCGCAGATGACCTTCGCCGACAGCGAGAGCGGGGTGGCGAACCCTCGCTGTGGGTAGATGCGGTTGAGCAGCGCCGGCGCGATCTCGAAGTTCGTCGGCTCGCCCGAGTACATCGCGTCGAGCAGGTAGTTCCCGCTCTCGAGGATCTGCACCTGCCCGACCTTCTTGCAGCCCATGGTGGTGACCGCCCCCTTGATGGAGGTGTTCACCACCGTGGTGAGCGGCATCGTCAGGAACGCGCGCGGCGGCGCTGGCGGAGTGACGGGCGGTGGGTCGACGGGGCACCCCATGAAGAGGCACGACGACAACCCCAGCACTCCGCTCAGCAGTCGGCGCATTTACTTCTCCAGCACGATGAACTCGACGCGGCGATTCAGCTCGCGGCCCCGCGCCGTCAGGTTGGGTGCAATCGGCTTGCTGTCACCATAGCCCACCGACTCGACCCGCTTGGCTTCGACACCCTGTGAGACGAGGTAGTCGAGGACCGCACGTGCGCGTTCTTCGGAGAGGGTCTGGTTCGCCGCCTTCACACCCTTGTTGTCGGTGTGGCCCTCGACCGAGACCTTCTTGATGTTGTTGCGGACGATGACATCGACGACCTGCTGCAGGAGCGGGTGCGAGTCCGCGAGGATCGTGGCCTTGCCGGTGGCGAAGTGCACCTGCTGCAGGATCTCGATCTTGTCGCCCTTGAAGATGACCAGCATCTTCTTGGGCTGGGCGGTGAGATCGAAGGCGAGCGGCATGGTGCCACCCGCGGGAATCTGCACTTCACGCGTCTGCGACAGGTAGCCCTCGGCCGTGACCGCGGCGGCGTACGTGCCCGCAGGCACCTCGACGTCTTTCGGGCCGTCGACCTGGACGATGGTGTCAGTCGCTCCCTTGAGCGTGACGGTGGCCTTGATGGGCTTCTTCGCGCTGGTGACGGCGACCTGGAACACGCCCTTCTTGGCGTCTTCTTCGAGCGCGATCTCGACCTTCGCGGCCTTGCCGGCCTCGAGCGCCACGTCCTGCTCGGCGGGTTTGAAGCCGTCGCGGGTGACGTTGAGCTTCGCTTTCGTGTCCTTGAGCTCGAGCGTGCTGAAGCGGCCCTGCGCATCGGTGGCCGAGGGGAGCACGCCAGCGATCGAGATCACGGCTCCGGCGATCGGGGCCTTCGTCGCGGCGTTGATCACGGTGCCTTCGACGCGCGCCTTCGCGAGCTCGATCTTCTGCTCGATCTTCCGCTCACGAATGGTGTCGATGGTCTTCGTCTCTCCACGCTGGAACGGGTCGATGGCGAACGACGCGCCCACGAAGAAGTTCCAGGGAGGGGTGGCGGGAACACCGAGGCCGACGTTGCGGGTCAGGCCCAGGTTCACGCCGGTGAGAATGGTGAGATCCTTCACCGCGGTCACCTTCACGCCGAGGCCCAGCTGCTGAGGCATCGCAGCGCCCACGGGAACAGTGGCGCCATCGGGCCCGGTGAGCAGGCCGCTCGGCACGCCCAGCGGCGCGGCAAGCGTGTACTCGACGAACGGGGTGGCGATCGGCAGCGGGAACTCGACCGACAGGCCGAGGTTGAAGCGGTTGTAGCGGTTGATCGACAGCGCGAACTCCTCAGACGCGTTGAGGCGCTGGGTGACGAGGTTCGCCGTCGAGTCGAGCGTGAATCCGAGCGCGAGGTTCGCGATGATCGGCACCTTCGGAGAGAGCGAGCGCACGTCGTAGGCGACGAGGGCGGTGGGCTTGAAGCCGACCGCGAAGCGATCGATGCCCTGGTTGCCGACACCCGAGAAGGTCAGCAGGCGAACGTCGATGCCGGCGTGAAAGCCCTTTGCCCACTCATTCGAGGCCTTGATGCCGAGCGTCAGATCGCCGAGCGCCTGAATGAGGTTGGGCGAGGTGCGGTTGTTGGTGTTCGCCGCGGCCGAGTAGCCGACGTAGACCTCGCCCCACGAGAACGGCTGGAAGCTGGTGGCGAAGGTGATGCCCGAGCGAATGTTCTGGGCGTTGCGAACGGGGAAGTCGACCTGGTTCAGGTACTCACCGAGAAAGCCGACGCGAACGAGCCCCTTGGGTCCCATGCGCGCCGAGGGAACGTAGGCGGTGCCGATGGTGACCTGACCGAGCGTGACGCGGCCGTTGCCCGGCGTGTCGATGTTGGTGATCCACGTCGAGGGGCTGTGCGGCTCAGTGCCCGGAAGAAACGTCTCTTTCTTCGAGACGATTGGAAGGTTCTCTCCGTCCTTGGCGGCCGGGTCGCTCTTGCCGGTTGCGGCCTTGAGTCGCTCTTCGGCGCGCGCCTTCGCCGAGCTGTTCGCGGGCGGCGTGTCATCGTCGCTCAGGCGACCAGTGTTGGCGGGCGCGGCGGCAGGCGGCTGCGTCTTCTTGACGGGCGGCGGCGTGTCGGTCGCGGCTGGCACAGAGGCCGGCTTGGCCGGTGTGGTTGGTTGAGCAGGCTGACCCGCGAACGGGCTGCTCCACTCATCCCCCGTTTGAGCCAACGAGGTTGAAGCCAGCAGGAGGGCGACGAAGAGGAATGTACGTTGCATGGGTCCGGTGTGGGTAGCGGCCGGCGCGGACTCTAGCCGCGACCTTGCTACACTGCGAGCGTGTCTTCAGGGCGGGTGCTGATTCTCGGAAAGCGAACGCCCGGCTTGGCCGAGCGCCTCACCTCACGTGGTTTCGAGTGTGAAGCATCGATCAAACCTGCTGAGGCGGTGAAGGCGCTCGAGCGGCGCCGCCCAGACGCCATCGTCATCTCTCTTCCCACCCGCAGCGCGACGCAGGCGCTCGAGGTGCTGCGAAAGAACCCCAGCGCTCGCGGCGTTCCGGTGGTGTTCGACGGCACGAAGGTGGCGGCTCGAAGCCTGGGCAACCTCGACGTCGACATCGTCGCGAGATCGCTCGACGACCTCGAGGTTCAACTGCTCGCAGGCCTGCGCGCCCGCCGCGTGGCCGATCGCGATGAGCTCGTTCGCCGTCGGCTCGAGCTGCTGCTCGACGTGACTCGTGCCGCGACGAATCGCCAGCCGCTCTCGAAGCTCGCCGAGCTGGTCGCGCCCCGTCTCAAAGAAGCCCTGGGCTGCGATCAGGTGAAGGTGCTGCAGCTCGAAGGCGATGGCCCGCGCAAGGCGTTCCTCGTCGACGATCAGTCGAAGACGCTGATCGATCTCGCCGTCGCGCCGACGATTCGAAAGGCCATCGAGACGCGCGAGGTCGCAGGCGCCGATGGCACGTGGGTGTACCCGGTGCCGCACGAGCCGGCTTCGTTCGCGGCGCTGGTGCTCAAGCGCATCACGCCGCTCGAGCAGGAGGAGCGCGACTTTCTCTCGGCCATCTGCGTCGCCCTGGCGAACGCGTCCGAGCTCGTGCAGGCCCAGGCCACCGTCACCGCAACTCGGACGTCTCTCGAGGCCGCCTACCTCGAGCGCTTCCGTGAGCTGCAGGAGGCCAATCAACGGCTCAAGGCGCTCGATCGCCGCAAGAACGAGCTGCTCGCCGTGCTCAGTCACGATCTGCGCGCGCCGCTCAACGTGCAGCTCGGGCACTCCCATATTCTGCTCACGGACGGCGGCCTGCCGAAGTCGCTCACGCCCTCGGCCGAGGCCATTCAGCGCTCGAGCCGCAAGATGCTCGAGCTCGTCGAGTCGCTGCTCGAGTCGAGCCGCGGAGAAGACGGCCGCATCGTCCTCTTCACCAAGGCGATGGACGTCTCCGAGACCTGTCAGGAGACGGTGAAGGATCTGCAGATTCTCGCGCGCGATCGTGGCATCTCGCTGCGCGCCGAAGCGCCGATGAGCCTCGAGGTGGTCGGCGACGAGCAGAAGATTCGGCAGGTGTTGCAGAACCTCGTCACCAACGCGCTCAAGCACGCGAAGCAGGCGAAGTCGGTCGTCGTGCGCGCGCGTCTCAAGCCGCAGCCTGACGGTGACGTGGCGTTCGTCGAGGTGCGCGATGACGGTACGGTGGCCGATTCGAACGCGCTGCTCATGGCGTTCGATCGCTCCAGCGGCCTGGGGCTGTCGATCTGCCGCGACTACGTCGAGCGTCACGGCGGAGAGATCTGGGCCGAAGCTCCAAGCAGTGGCGGCGCCGTCTTCGCGTTCACGCTGCCGATTCGTCAGGGCAAGCCCGTTCGCAAGCCGGTGGTCACGGCGGGCGCTCCGCTCGTTCTGCTGGCCGAGGACGATCCGGTCTTCGCCCGCGTCTGCACGATGGGGCTCTCGGGGCACTACCGCGTCGAGGTGGCGCGTGACGGCAACGAAGCGGTCGCGAAAGCGAAGGCGCTCACGCCCGACATCATCGTGATGGACGTCTTCATGCCGAACCGCGACGGGCTCGATGCCTTGCGCGAGCTGCAGCAGACGAACTCGACCGCTCAGATCCCGGTGCTGCTCATCTCGGGTCACCCCGATCTGTCCGACAAGCTGCGCGCCCTCGATCTCGGCCACGTCGACACGCTCACCAAGCCGTTCTCGCTGAGCCAGTTGCTCACCCGCGTGGGCGATTCGATGAAGCGCAGCACCAGCAAGGTGGCAGCCGTCGGCGTCGACCCAGAGACGGGCCTCTTCGACCAGCTCGGCCTCGTCAATCGCCTCGAGCAGGAGCTCTCACGCAGCGGCCGCTACGGCCGGGCGCTGTCGGTTGGCGTGCTGAAGCCGACCGTTCCCGCCGCGGGTCGGGTGGCGTCGTGCGCGGCCGTGATGCGCAAAGAGCTCCGCTCGCCTGACATCGTGGGTCACCTCGGCGGCGGTGTCTTCGCGGTGTTGCTGCCCGAGACCGGCCTCAGCGATGCGCGGCAGCTCGTGAACCGCATGGCCTCGCTCCTCGAGAAGGAGGGCCTGCCGTACCAGACCCGCCTGATCGATGTACGCGAAGGCGCACAAGGCGCTGAAGCCCTGCTCGAACAGCTGCTGGCGTAGTGCGCTCGCCGCCCGCTATCTTTTGATGACGGATGTCGCGCTTCGCCTTCGTCGTCACCTTCCTCTCCATCGCTGCCGTCGCGGGCCCACCGAAACGCCCGGCGGTCGATCTCCAGGCGATGCAGGAGGCGATGGGGGCTCCGTCGGAGTCGACGACCCAGTATCCGAGCGCTGCCTC
>JBEOKA010000333.1:0-12522 GCA_040275325.1 Myxococcaceae bacterium
GCGCGATGGACTATCTGCCGTTCGGTTCGTTGACCGGAACTGCCGGGCAGCACCAACGAGGGTACCTCTCGCGAGTTCGGCTGCTGCGTGAGCGGTCGGTTTCCCCGACCTATGGACCGACTGCTCCGTGCCTGAACCTGCCAGGCGCATACCAGTGGCTCCTGCCGGCGTCCTGTGGAAGCACTGGGCTCAGTGGTCAACTCCAGACCCACGCCGGGCTGTCGGCTGCTATCGCCGACGAGATCGTTCGTGAATCGACTGCCAGCTCTGGCGAGTTCTCGAGCACGACCACATTCAGTTACTCCGATCTGGGCGTGCCTTCGAAGGTCGTTCACGCCGATGGCAGTGAAACGCGCTACACGCGCGATGTCGACGGTCGCGTTCGTGAAGAGGCCTTCTACGAGAACAGCGCGACGCTGCACTCGCGAACCGTGATCACCCGGAACGTGCAGGGCCAGCCGACCAGAACGCAGCGACTGAGTCGCATGGGGGTTGATCTCGGGTCGGTGTGGCAAGACTGGGACGAAGAGGGCCGGCTGTTGTTCGAGTGCGCGGAAGCCTCGCCCGGTGGCTGCGCTGTTGGCGGGTACGGCTCCGTTCCGGCTGATGGCGCCTCTCGGACCCTCTGGTATTCGAAGGATGGACGGCTCAGTTCTGAGATGGACAGCGAAGGTGCCTACACGCGCTACACGCGAGACGCGCGTGGCTGGGTAACTCAGATTCGGCGACAGGCTGCGGGCGAGGCGGACCGAGTCACCGCCATGACGTGGTCAGATAACGGAGATCTGCTCACTCGAGTGGAAGGCGGAGGCGCTGCAACTCGCAGAGAGGCTCGTACGTGGGACGGCTTTGGTCGGTTGTCGACGGTCAGTGTTGGCCCAGCCGGAACTCCCTACTTGGCGACGACGATTCGGCACTCCAGACGTGACCTCGTGTCGTCGGTCGAGACTGTTGGCACTGGCTCAACGGGTGCTCCGACGTCGTGGGCGACGCATTCGATTCGGGACGACTTCGGTCGGGTGTTGGAGCAGTGGACGAACGGCCAGCGCACGCTGAAGGTGTGGCGCAAGCCAGGCGGCCGTGTCTGGAAGAGCCAGGCGCTCGGGTCTGCGCCGCGCTTCATGGCCCACGACGAGTTCGGTCGCGTGGTCTTCGAGCAATTTGGCCAGGTGAAGACAGCCAGGGTCGCGCCTGCAGACCTTCGCTTTGAAGGCGTGGCGCGAATTCGCAATGAGCGGGGGCTCAAGACCAACAACGTCGAGCGTTCTTTGAGTGCGCTCGGCGGAGTGCTGAGTGAAACCGAGTTGGGCTTCGACGGCACCTCGTCGCCCCCGAGCCGCGTTGCCAGCTACGTGCTGGACGACAACGACTTCGTGAGATTTGCCACGGATGCGCTGGGCGCGACCTCAGACACCACACGCGATCTGCTCGGCAGGCCGCTTACGGTTCGAGTCCCGGTTTCATCAGGGGTCATCAAGACGACCGAGTACCGCTACAACAGGCGCGGACAGCTTACGCGCATCACCGAGCCGCGTGGCTCCTCGTTCGGCTACACGACGCAGACCTACACGGGCTTCGGCGAGCCGAAGACGCGCACCGTTCCAGGAGGAACGACGGCGACGCCGAACGACGTGGTGCAGACCTGGACCTATGACGTGCTGGGTCGCATGGTCAGCGAAGACGTGGGACCCGCGCGCCTGCGTTACAGCTACGCCAACGACCGGGTATGGCGCATCAACAACCAGACGGAGCAGGTGCTCCGCGAGTTCGCGTACGACGGACTTGGCCGCCTGACGGAAGCAACACACTACAACCGTGGGCTGACCGGGCTGGTGGCCGATGCCGAGCGGCCCGTCGTTTCGACGTTCAGCTACGACACGCTGGGTCGGCGCGTGAGCGAGACCTCGCAAGTGGGAACGAGGACTGTCAGGAGCACGGCCTCGAACTGGCTGGTGACCGGCGGAGGCTGGCGCAGGAACACGACGCGGGCAGACGGTGCGTCGCAGGTCGAGCTGTTCGACACGATGGGGCGGCTCAGCTCGATGTCGAGGCCCTGGACGGGAAGGCAATCGGAGTGGAAGTACGAGGGCGAGCTCGAGGCGATGGAGCTGCACGACACGGCGACGACGCAATTTCAGAGAACGCTGGAGTACGACGGCCTGAATCAGCTGATGGCCAATGCCTACAACACGGGGTCGACGGTGTACGCGACGACACTGCTTCGAGACAGGGCCGGGCGGGTGATGTCTGCCAACCGAGTCTTCAGCCAGCCGGGCCAGGCTGAGTCGAAGGCGTGGCGAGGATACAAGTACCAGGAAGGCGGGGCGCTCGAGACGGTGATGGAGTTGGATGACACCATTCAGATGTCGGGGCTGAACCCAACCGACACGACGTGGAGCCAGGTGCAGGCAGCTGGGCAGGCGAAGGGTGCCGCGCAGTACGACTACACGAGAGACGTCGAAGGCAGTGTGCTGTCGGTGAACCGGGTGGACATTGCGGGGCAGGCGCCGAGGTTCGAGGCTCCAGCGCGTCAGCGAGGGTACCAGATGGAATGGTACAAGCTTGACGGCTCCGGCAACGGGATGACGCACGATGGGGCTGGCCGGGTGACGGCAGAATTTGGCCGCACGTACACGTACGACGACTTCCACTCGCTGGTGAGGGCAGGAGCGGCGTCAGGCAACAACGCGCAGGGCTTCCAGTACGACGCGGTGGGCCGACTCATCGCGGTGCGGCGAGGGACAGCCGGCTGGCCGGTGGAAGAAGAGCTGGCCTACGACGGGACGCAGATGGTGGCTGCGTGGAACGGCGCGGGAGTGGCGACGTGGAGCGCGGTGTGGGGCCAGGGAGTCGACAACCTCATCAGCGTGAAGCCCGGGGTGGACGGAGCCGAGGTGATGGCGCTGAAGGACGGGCGAGGAAGCGTGGTGGGGTACTACCAGGCTGAGGCGACGCCGCAGGGGTTGTTGGCGACGGCGGACTACACGCCCGAAGGGCGAGTGACGTCGAAAGACTGGGTGACAGGGACGACGTGCACGGAGACGGGAAGCACGCAGTGCCCGAGGTTGGGAGGACTGCCGTTCGGCTTCCATGGTGCGTACAAGAGTCCAGCGCACGGGTTGTTGTATTTCAGGAACCGGTGGTACTCGGCGGAGGCCGGGCAGTGGTTGACGCAGGACCCGCTGGGAGAAGTCGACTCCGTCAACCTGTACGCTTTCAACCGCTTCGACAGTGTCAACTTCATCGACCCGTTCGGGCTCTCCGGTGAAGGCGCAGCAGAAGTAGCCAGTCCGGAAGAGGGGGGCGCCCAGTCGCCATCGGTCAAAGGGGAGAAGTGCGGCGCTGGCAGTCAGGGCTGCGAAATGCCAGCCGACCTCACGCCTCTTCCGCCGAAGCCAGAGTTCAACTGGACCTTCACTGCGCTAGAGTATGCCGCTGATGTCCAGGCCGACCTGGCCTTCAAGAGCAAAGAGGGGTTGGAAAAGGCGTACGAGGGTTGGAAGGCGTACGGCTCATACCTTTCCGAAGTCCATCCTTCGTTCTGGGTGTTTCCTAATATCTACGCCGTCGCGAATGCAAACCGACAAGTCGAATCGCAGTTGATCCAACAAGCGATGAGGGCGGGTCTGACCCGTACGGATATCGAGTCTATCGGTCTCCTTGCCGCCACATTCGATGCGATCCCCGAAGCTACGTACGCTCTTGCCGGCTTGGAGGCTCGCGCGACTCAGGAAACTCAGCGCGGGATAGAGTCCGTTGCACTATCCCCACTGATTGGGTCTGCTCGAGCCGACCGTGAACTTGCCGCAGCGGCAGAGAGTATCACCCCCAAGGCCGGTCGGACTGATGTGGTTGTTCATGCGAACAAGAATGGGTTCTTCGTACGAACCAAAGATGGTGCAGAGGAGTGGGCTAAGATATCGCCGGCTCGGGTGGCTCAGATCATGCGCGATCGAGGCTATACCGGTGGACCTGTCCGCTTGATTGCTTGGGAAGCGGGTAAGTGTGAGAATGGTCCTGCGCAGCAGTTGGCCAATGAACTTCAGTCACCGGTCTATGCAGCCACGGACAAAGTTCATGTGTATCTTGACACTGGGAGAATTACGACTGGTCCGAAGGCGGGGCAGAAAGCTGGGGAGTGGAAATGGTTTCAGCCAAAGTAGGCAATTTTGTGGCGTTGCGGCGTCTAATGATCTCGGGAGTCGCTGAGTACTCGGAGTTGACAAGTGGCCATGCGGCTAGAGGACATTCGTGTTCCGAATCGGTGATTTCATACTTGAAGGGCGGTCAACTGCTCGTCGTTAGCCCGGGCGTGGTCGATGACCTGCTCAATCCCTCTAGGATTGCAGGCACTGGAAGTGTGTTTACTGATGGTGTTTGGGTGTGGGATGATCTTCTTTTGTACTATGTGAAGAACTATGGGTTTGAGTTGCCGCAGGAGTTCATTCGTCACGCTGAGGCTACTGGTCAACCGCCAGTGCTGTCGAGACAGGAATTGCGCAAGGTTCGGTTTTGACGTCGGGCGAGTCAGAGTCCTGTCGGAAGTGCTCGCCCGAAGTATGCCTATTGCGGCGGCATGCTTAGCCTGCGTACAGGCTTCCGCCCGGCTTTGTCGTTCCTTCGGGAGCTTGGCTTGGCTTGCCTGGCGAGGGTGCAGAGCCAATCGGAGTCATGCCCGTGAAGGATCTTGTTTTCGATCCAAGCCGGAGGAGTCGCATTGAGTTGCCACGCGTTGTTTCAGCGGTTCGCCAATTTTCGTGAGCACGCGTTCGTGTTCGGTCATTGCGGGCTATCGACAAGGGCTAAACAGTCGTTCCTTATTCTTGCTTTCTGTGCGGGCTGCGGCACCAGGGGAAGCTCGTTCGACGATGGCTTGGGTGTATTGAGTCGCGACGCATCCACGACTGCTGATGCGTCGGTGTTCGTCGCAGACGCCGCTGTCGATGGCCGACCACGAGACATCGAGATCACCTCTTGGATGATCGACCAGGGCGGAGACGACGGCGGTGAGCGAAACCCCCTTCAGGTGCCCCGTTTGGCCGACGTTCGGGCGCAGTGGCGGTGGGCTGACGGCGGCTGGGGCAGTTCACAGGCGGAATGGCTCGAAGATGCCGGGTATCTCATCAGGGCTGTGCCCGAGGGCGATGCCACCTGTAGTGTTCCCCGTCTGTCAAGACACGGTCGCTCGCGGCAATCGGGTGAGTTGAGCGCCATGTCGATGGATCAGGCCGCCTGAGCGACCGGCTTCGAGAGGTGGGCCGCGCGGTACTCCGAGGGCGTCATCCAGCCCAGGGACTGGTGCGCACGGCGCGTGTGGTACTTCACCAGCCACGCGGTGATGGCCTCGCGCAGCTCGGCGGCGGTGTTCCAGTCCCGCAGCCAGATGACTTCCTCCTTCATCGTCCGGATGAAGCGCTCGACGACGGCGTTTCCAGTCGGCCGACCGACGGGCGCGAAGGTGTGTGTCAGACCCCACCGCCGCACGAGGTCTGCGCAGTCGGCGCCCGTGTACTGGGGGCCGTGGTCGGTGCGCAGCTCGAGATCGACTGGCACCGAGCTCGGCTCGCCGAAGGCTTCGCGCAGCGACTGCTCGACGGACGCCAGGACGGCCGGGGCCTGCTGATCCTTCGTCACCTCGAGCCCCAGCACACTGCGGCAGCCGCAGTCGATGGTGGGCACCACGGCGACGACGCCGTCGAGCTTCGTCCACACGGTGGTGAAGTCCGCTGCCAGGCGGCGGTTCGGCTCCGGCACGGCGACGTGGCCACGCGTCGGCTCACCGGGCTCGCTGTCTCGGACCAGGACGAGCCCGTTGGCCTTCATGATGGCCCACACGCGCTTCTTCGAGACCTTGAGCTCGTGCTCCCGCCGCAGGGTCGCCCAGACCTTCCGGACGCCCCAGGCGGCGTTCTCCCCAATGATGAGCTGGATCTTCTCCAGCACCAGCGCCGCAGACGCACCTCGCTGCCTCACTGGGAGGCGCACGACCTTCGACGTCACGACCGGTGCCTTCTGCGCCGCGTAGTACGCCTGCCTCGACACGCCGAACGTGGCGCACAGCTGCTTGACCGTTGCCACGCCCGCGACCGTCTCTCGGCTCATCGCCAGGACCTCGCGGGCACCGTAGGGCGCCCCTTGCGCTCCTCCTCGAGCGCGCGCTTCAGCAACGCCTGCGCGATCGCCGAGTCGGTCACCGTCTCCCGCAGCAGCTTCACCTCCCGCTCAAGCTCCGCTTCGCGTTCGCTGCGGCCCGTCCCTCGCCGCATCGCTTCGCGCATCCCCTCCAGTGCCTCGCTCCGCCACCCCTCGATGGTCTCGGGCTGCACGCCGAACCGGCGCGCCAGCTGGTCCACGCTCGCCTTCCCGCTCATCAACGCCAGCACAGCCTCCTCTCGGTCAGCAGCGCTCCGGCGACCGGGTCTGCCTCGAACGACCTCCATGCTCGCTGGCTCAAGGGGAAGAGGGGGCTCTGCCTTGACCTCGGGTGTCTTCACTTCGTCTCGTTCTCTGCGCGCACGTCGACTCACGTCTCGTCTTCTACCCGCGCCGCTGGGGGATTTCCGAGGCCCTGCGTGTCAACCTCGGCGACGGGATCACCGTACGATCCGTCTCGTTGCGTCGCACATTCGGAGTCACTGCCCTCAGTCGAGGCTTCGGAGCGCAACACGCGCAACCTTCGCTCATTCAGGCTTGGTGATCACTTTGATGTGGACGTGTGCGCGAGCGTTCTGAGTCGGGCGACGAGCGCCTTGCGGAATGCCTCGAGCGCGATCGGATCGGCGCCGCCCGGCAGATGCGCTGTCGGACCGATTCTGAGTGACTCGAGCGCCCAGGCCACGGTCGCCGCGTCGACCCCCGCATCTTTCGACATGGCGTCTGTCATCGCGCGCTCGAGTGGCTCGCCGGCGTCGAGCAGGAACTTCAGGTCGACGAGGTCTCGGGGCTCGCTCCTGCCCACCAGCGCAGCCACCTTGTTCGCCGCGATCTCCCGTCGCGTGTCGAGAACGAGCGTTCCGAGGTGACGTTTCTGCTTCTCGATGGCCGGAGCGCGGTCTCGAACCAGGTCGACCACGCAGCGCTCTTCGCCCCGAACAGCGAGCCACCGTCGGAAGTCAGAGTGACGGCTCAGGCTCTCGCTGGTCGCACCAACCGCCCCAGCCGCATCGGCCAGCACCCGCTCTGCTTCGTCGAGATCCACCTCGGGGAACCCGAAGAGATCGAGGTCGTCAGTCGTGCGGTGCCCGAACTCGAAGCCAACCAGCACGCCGCCACCCGTCAGGAAGAGGGCCTGCGTTCTCGCGAAGAAGGCGTGAAGCAGCTCACTTTGGAGCGGCGTCAGTCGTGGCGTCATCGAGCAACCCATCCTTCCGCCAACCGTCGATCAACCACACCCAGAACTCACGCTTCCGCCCGAGGTGGCGCTGAATGTTCTCCCAGTTCCCCAGCACGTCGCGCAGCCGAAGGTACTGCCAGATCTCCTTCCACCGTGCCTCGCGCATCAAGAGCCCCTGCCACTGCGCCCGAATCGCCGGGTCCTCGTCACGCAGCCGCTCGCGGAAGACCGCTTCCGTCACGTCCACGCTCCAGAGAAACCACGGCCGCTCGCTCACGCCGTCACTCTATCGTACGAGGCGCCCATGCTCTCGCTGCTCGTCTCGGTTCTCCTCTCGCAGCACCCCGTCGCGCCGACGCCGACTGACCCGAAGCTCGCGGCCGTCGCGGCGATTCACGGTGAAGCAGGGCCCTGGGCCGTCGCGGGCTATCGCATGGGCGCCTTCGCGTTGCAGAAGCTCGGCCTGCCCGCGCAGAGCCACGAGCTCAAGGTGCTGCACCGCTCTCCGAAGACGCCGCAGTTCGCCTGCGTCGCCGATGGAGCCCAGGCCGCCACCGGAGCCAGCGTCGGCAAGCTGAACCTCGCCCTCGAAGAAGCCCCGTTCGAGCAGCTACAGACCACCTTCACCAACTCGAAGACCGGCGCGTTCGTCACGATCAAGCCGGCGAAGGCCTTCATCGCGCGCTTCACCAACACGCCGCGTGAGAAGGCCCTCGAGAACGGCAAGGCCGTGCTCGCGCTCAAAGACGCAGAGGTCTTCGAGATCGTCGCTGAGAAGTGATCACTCCCGCTCGACGACGAACACCTGCTTCAAGAGCGCGCGGGTGAACGCCTTTCGCGTCTCGGCCGTGCCATTGCTCAGCGGCGACGACACCGTGAACGCCGCGTGATCTCCGCGCAGCACGCCGAGATCGTGCCCAATGCCAGGCAGCCACTGATCCTCCTCGAGCAGCAGCCCGTCGTTGCGCCCCGACCCGTGCGTCGCGACGAAGGCGTGCGTCATGGCGAGTTCCTGTGAGACCTGCCCGGTCGTCTCCGAGCTGCGCACGTACCGAACATGCCGCTGGTACCAGTCGATCATCGCGGTCGACGGTGGCGCCGCGCGAAACGACGCCTCGGCCTTCTCTCTCGTCAAAGTCGTCGGCCCGCGAAACGCGTCGTGCAGCAACGGAATCGGGAGCGACTTCACGATGCCGTCGGCCAGCGGAGAGCCCCTCAGCGCGCCCTGAATCGAGACCACGTGCACGACCCGGCCCGACCGCACGAGCTCGGGGTTTCGCAGCACCGACAGCACCGCGCCTGCGCCACCTTTGCTGTGCCCAATCAACACCACTGGCCGCTGCAGCTCGTCCGTCAGGCGCGACACCTCGGCGCGAATCAGCTCTGCATCGGTCTCGAGATTGCCGCCCGAGGGTGGAAAGAACATCGAGGCGCTCCCGCCGAGCTCGTCGGTCACCACCTCGGCGTTGTCCTTGAAGTAGCCGGGAATGCCCTCGCTCAAGAAGCCGGCGATGAACAGGAAGTGCAGCTTCGACGCCTCGGGCATCGTCGCGCGCTCGAGCGGCTTCGGAGTCGTGACCTCGGCCCGCACCAGCTCCACGAACCCGTCATTCGACGGCGCAGGCACGTGCCGAACACACCCGCAGCACAGCGCCAGCAGCACCCCGAGTCGTCGCATGCGCCGTTGGATGCCAGAGCGGCGAACGTGGATCCACCGGGCGCTGCGCGCTACGAGCCCACGCATGACACCTCGCGTTCGCGCTCGTGAGCTCGGCCTGCCACTGGGCCGCTTCAAGCCCGGCAAGCACAACGCCATCACCGACGTCGAAGGCGTGCTGGTCGGCCACTCGACGATCATTCGTGGAGAGCCCGGCCCGCTCAAGCCCGGCTTCGGCCCCGTGCGCACCGGCGTCACCGCGATTCTGCCGAACGAGTCGAACATCTTCATGGAGCGCCTCGCTGGCGGCGCGTTCGTGCTCAACGGCGCGGGTGAGGTCTCGGGGCTCACTCAGGTGGTCGAGTGGGGCCTGCTCGAGACGCCGATTCTGCTCACCAACACCATGTCGGTCGGCGCGGTGTCGGACGCAGTCGCGCGCGTGATGGTCGAGCAGTACCCCGGCATCGGCTCGGAGCACGACGTGATCATTCCCGTCGTCGGCGAGTGCGACGACAGCTACCTCAACGACATCTCGGGTCGGCACGTCACCGAGGCGCACGTTCGTGAAGCGCTGGCCAACGCGAAGGCCGGGCCGGTCGAAGAGGGCTGCGTCGGCGGCGGCACCGGCATGATCACCTGCGACTTCAAGGCAGGCATCGGCACCTCATCGCGAAAGCTGCCGCAGGTCTTCGGCGGCTACACGCTCGGTGTGCTGGTGATGAGCAACTTCGGAAAGATGCACAACCTTCGCGTGGCCGGTCTGCCCGTCGGAGAGTTCCTCGCCGAGAAGTTCAAGAACACGCCGCGTCGGCAGTTCAGCTACGGGTCGATCATCGCGGTGGTGGCGACCGACGCTCCGCTGTTGCCACACCAGCTCACCCGTCTGTGCAAACGCGTCGGCCTCGGCATCGGGCGCGTCGGCTCGTACGCCGCCCACGGCTCGGGCGAGATCGTCGTCGGCTTCTCCACCGCCAACGTGGTGCCGCGCCGCACGCAGAAGATGGTCTACAAGATGAAGATCCTGCTCGATCAGCGGCTCGACCCTCTCTACGAGGCCGTGATGGAGGC
Organism: Myxococcaceae bacterium; assembly: GCA_040275325.1. Taxonomy (GTDB): domain Bacteria; phylum Myxococcota; class Myxococcia; order Myxococcales; family Myxococcaceae; genus Xiheimicrobium. The sequence goes on from JBEOKA010000333.1 coordinate 10,059, forward strand.
GACCGAGGAGGCGATCCTCAACTCGCTCTGCATGGGCACGCCGATGGCCGGCGTCGACAACCACGAGGTGCCCGCGCTGCCGCTCGACGAGGTGCGCCGCTTCATCGACGCCACCCGGCCCATCTTCGCCACCGTGAAGAAGACGCCCGACGCTCCAGCCGTTCCGGCGGGCACCGAGCCGCTCTCTGACGCCGATCGCCAGGTCGAGTTCGATCTCTCGCAGGCCCGGCCCACCGACGTGCGCAGCGCCGAAGGCATTCCCTTTCCCACGAACCCTGCGCCCGACACCGATGACGATGAGGAGTGACCCCGACCGGGTCGTTTGCTAGGCCGCGAGCCCCTCAACGCTTCACCATCAGCCCAAAGGAGCCACCATGGCCCGCAGCAAGAGCAAGCACCGCCGAGTTCGTTCGAAGATTCGCCTGCACTGGAAGAAGCGCGACCAGCGCAAGAAGGCCGCTGCCGCGAAGTCGTCGAAGAAGAAGTAAGGCGTTTGCTTGAGCGCTGGTCTGCTCGCGGTCGCTCTGATCACGAGCGCCACGCTCGAGTTCGAGTGGAGTGCCCCGGCGACGTGCCCGACGGCTGAGGTCGTACGGGCCCGCCTGGGAGAAGTGACTGGCAAGGCCAGCGCGACCGTCACCGAGCGCGCGGCTGGCTGGGTGCTGCAGGTTCGAGCGAACGAGTCGGTTCGAGAGCTCACCTCGCGCACATGTGAAGACGCTGCCGATGCCGCGGTGTTGATCATTCAGCTCGCGCTGAAGTCGAGCCGCGAGGCGCCAGCGCCCACGGTCGAGCCGCAGCCGCCGCCTGGTGATCCGCCGCTACCCGAGGTCGTGCTGCCTCCGGTCGAGCCTGCCAGGTGGCGTGTTCACGTGGCGCTCTCGGGCGGCGCGCTCGTGGGGTGGCTGCCGAAGGTCGTTGGCCGGCTTGGCGTCTCGGTCGCACTGGAGCGAAGCTCGCTCGTCCTGTTCCTCACGGTCCACACCGGGTTTCCGCAGCGCTACGACGGTGGCCCGACGCCGACCGCCGCCTTGAACATTCACCAGCTCGTCGACGCACAGGCCGGAGGCTGTTGGGCCTTCACGGCAGGTCGACTGCGGGTGGGGCCGTGCCTCGATGGCGGCGCTGGCCTCGTGTTGATCGAGGGGCTGAACGTGAGTGCTCCGAAGTCCTCGGTCGTGGTGGTTCCGCATGGCGGGCCCGGCGTTCGCGCGACGTTTGCTGTGACTGAGTGGCTCGAGCTGCTGGCGTCGGCGTGGGGCAGGGCGAGCGCGCGGCCGTCGATCTCGTTCCAGGGATCTTCACCGGTTGTCGAGGCTTCGTGGGTGTCGGCGGAGTTTTTGGTCGGCGCCGGTGGTGTCTTTTGACGGATTCCACGCTGCCCGGCCACGCACTGCCCGTGCAAGCCCGCACTCTCTCTCCCGAGCTCACCAGGACCGACCCGGTCGATTTCGACACGCTCTACGATCAGACCGCCGACCTGGCCTTCCGGGTGCTGGGTGGAATGGGCGTGCGCGACGAGGAGCTGGAGGACGCGCTCCAAGACGTCTTCGTGGTGGCGCACCGACGGTTGCCGGAGTTTCGCGGTGACTCGAAGCCCTCGACGTGGATCGCTGGCATCGCGGTTCGCGTCGCCCACGACTATCGGCGCCGTCATCAGCGCAAGCCGAGTGAGCCCATCGAGCCCCACGCTGACGGGTTGATCGCCACCGACGAGCAGCCCGACCGGCGCCTGATGCGCGCCCAGGCCCTCGACTCGGTGCAGGCGTTTCTCGAGCAGCTCCCAGCGCTTCAGCAAGAGGTCTTCGTGCTGGCCGAGCTCGAGCAGCAGTCCGCTCCCGAGATCGCAGAGGCGCTGCAGGCCCCGCTGAACACCATCTATTCCCGCTTGAGATTGGCGCGCTCCCGCTTCGAAGACTGGGTGCAGGCGCGCGGAGGTGAAGAATGACGCAGCTCAGTCGCAGAGCGTCGCAGGTGCTGCAGGACGCGAGAGCGCAGCGCCCAAGGCTCGAGCGCCACCGCAAGGAGGCCGTGAAAGACGCGGTGCTGCTCACGGTCGCCGGCGCGGCCGCGACTGCCACGGGAGCGAGTGGAGCGACTGCCGGGGTGGTGGCGGGCGCGAGGGTGGCGTGGTGGGGGACGACGGCAGGCAAGCTGGTGGTCGGCGTCGCAGCCGCGATGATCGGATCGTCGGCGACCGTTGGGGTGTTGAACGCGCGCAAGGCGATGAGTCGATCGTCACGGGTGTCAGCTGCGCCCGCGAGTGTTGCGACACGCACGACGCCGACTCCGGCTCCGGCGGCTGAGGCGTCCGCTGATGGACCCATTCCGACGGTCGCGGCACCGAATGCGGCTGCGGAGCCGACTTTGACCGCAGCTCCGACTGTGACCGCGGCTCCGACTGTGACTGCGGCTCCGACTGTGACTGCGGCTCCGACTGTGACTGCGGCTCCGACTGTGACTG
>JBEOKA010000334.1:0-1934 GCA_040275325.1 Myxococcaceae bacterium
GACGACGAGGGCGCTGTGGGTGCTCCTCGTCGTCAGTGCCTGAAGAGCAGAACCAGCTGCCTCGAGGTTCCCTGCGGCATCGCCGTGTCACGCCACAACGGCGCCATCGACTGGAGCGCCGTTGCTGGTGGCGGCCTTCACTTCGCCTGGGTGAAGGCCTCTGAGGGCGGCGACGTTCGTGACGCGCGCTTCAAGATGAACAGCTCAGGCGCCGAAGCGGCAGGGGTGCGCTCTGGCCCGTACCACTTCTTCACCTTCTGCCGCCCAGGCAGCGAGCAGGCCGAGAACTTTCTCTCGGCCATCGCAGGAACACGCCAGTCCCTGCCCATCGCGGTCGACGTGGAGTTCGTCGGCAAGCGAGCCGCCCGCCCCGCACCTGATTCGCGAGCAGCTGAACGTGTGGATCGAGAAGGTCGAGCGCGAGACTGGCTCACGTGTCGTCGTGTACTCGACGCCTGACGCCGTCGCTGCGCTGCTACAGGGAATCGACCGGCCGCTCTGGGTTCGCTCGATCGGTCGTGAGCCGACCGAGGCGTGGCGCTTCTGGCCCTTCTGGGCGGGTGCCGGGCATCGAAGGACCGGTCGATCTCGACGTCTTTCGCGGTGAGCCGGACGAGGTGGAGTCGCGGCTCCGATCCGCCCGCTGAACGGACACCGAGGGCAGTCTTACCTCGAACGCACCGAACGTCTGACCAAGCGCATTCGTCAGTTCGTGCGGCCATCGACGCGCTCATCGCGACGCCCCGCTGAGCAGAGTCGTCAGCCGTCACCGCTTGTAGGGGTTCCTGTCGCCCAGTGCGCCAATCGACTCGACGCCAGCGTCGCTGATCTTCCAGACCTCGGTCGTGATCGGGTGGTCTGACCTGTTGAACTCCTCGAGCACCACCTTTCCTGATTTGCCAACCAGGTCGAAATCGTCTTTCCCGAACACGTAGACGAAGTCGCGACATGGTGTGACTGCCAGCACGGGCCAACCAAAGTTCGGTTCGATGAACCGTCGAAAATTGGGAGCCAGGATCACCGAGGCCTTCGAAGCGCTCTCCACGATCGGCAGCATCCCGATCTTTCGCATGCCGATCTGCTGAACCTCTGGTTCCGTCCCGACAAGCAGAGCGTCGAGATTGTCTTTCGCGATGGTCTCCGCCTGCTCACGGGTGACACCCCAACTCTTGAGTTCCTCGTTCGTGACCCAGTGGACATCGCCAGTCTTCGTGATGCGCGTGAGCACCTGCATCGTCGTCTCACTGGTTGGACGGTAAAGCGCACCTGACATCGTACTGGCGTCGTAGTCGTTCGGTTCGAGCGAGAGTCGGAGTCGCGGCCTCGCGGCGTCCCAGGTCTCTGCCTCCGGAAGCTGCTCAAACCGATCGACGAAACGGGCGATGGCACCAAGATCGTGATCGCGTTCAACCTCGCGCGTCAGGTTCTCGATGCTCACCGTGAGGGTAAAGTCGCTCACCGAGAGTGCAGCGGACCTCACCTCGTAGCGACCATCCGGAGCCCGAGTGAACTCGAACTGCCGGCGGCGCAGCTCGGCCTCGAATTCGCGACGAACATCGAGCTTCTGACTCGAACTCGGCTGAGGCTCCGATCTCTTGCAACCGCACACGACCACAACCGCCACGAGGAGCGTGCACAGCATGTTGGTGCGCATGCACAACGCCTTTCACGCTGGGGCGCGCCCCCGCCCGCCTGTGTTCAGGACTTCTGCGGTGGCGTGCTCTTCACATACAGATCGCGCAGCTGCTTCTCGTCGACGTCGCCCGGAGCGCCGGTCATCAGATCCGTGCCCTTCTGCGTCTTCGGGAACGGGATCACATCACGCAGCGACTCGGTCTCGGTGATGAGGAAGGCGAGCCGATCCATCCCCAGAGCGATTCCGCCGTGCGGAGGCGCGCCGAACTTGAGCGCGTCGAGCAGGAAGCCGAACTTCG
>JBEOKA010000335.1:0-39183 GCA_040275325.1 Myxococcaceae bacterium
GTGGGGGAGACCGCGCCGCGTAAGCGGAAACGGCACCCCCATCCACCAATGACTCTGGAAGAACAGCTGCAGCACCTGCTCGACGGGCGCTCCTTCGAAGACCAGACGTTCTCGAACCTCGCGCTCTCGTCACGCGTGCTCGAGGGCAAGGAGTTCTTCCGCTGCCGCTTCGAGCACTGCGTGGGCCAGGAGTCGCAGTGGCGTGACTGCCTGCTCGAAGACGTCGAGTTCCGCAGCTGCGACCTCACGCGCGCGACGTGGAAGCAGGTAGGGCTGCGCGGCGTGCGCTTCGGCGGCTCGAAGCTGATGGGCGTCTTCTGGTCGTCGGTGTCTCCGTTGCCCGAGGTGTCGTTCGACGAGTGCAACCTGCGCTACGCGACGTTCGAGCGGCTCAACCTGCGCAAGACACCGTTCCTCAAGAGCGTGGTGCGCGAGGCGAACCTGCTCGACTGCGACCTGAGCGACGCTGACTTCTCGGGCAGTGATTTGAGCGGAGCCACCATTCGTGGCTGCACGCTCGCCCGCGCCGACTTCAGCAGCGCGAACAACGTCTTCATCGACCCGGCGCAGAACAAGGTGAAAGACGCGTCCATCTCGACAGAAGCGGCCGTCGCAGTCGCCGAGCACCTCGGCTTTGTCGTCGGCGCGCCAGCTCGACGGAAGAAGTGAGTGCCCAGGCCGCCGAGCGGCGGACTCAACCGTGCGAGCGTTCGCGAGTGCCACTGCGTCGAGTCAATGACACGCGACTGACGCTGCGAGACGCTCCAGCTCGCCGCGGAGTTCCCTCTCGCGCGTTCACCACTTTTCGCGGAAGGTCCGTGGCCGACGTCGTGTTCGCGGTCCCGCTGAATCACCGTCTCTCGTGGAGCCTCCCGTGCGCCTCGCGCTCATCTCGGCCCTCGTCGTCTCGTCCTTCGCCTTCGCGGCACCGCCTGCGGACGAGCTGCCCGCCGCGCTGCGCGACTGGAGCGCCTGGGTGCTGCACGGCGAGAAGCAGGTCGGCTGTCCCTTCGTGAACGGCTCCGAGGTGCGGCTGTGCGCGTGGCCGGCGCAGCTCACGCTCTCGCTCGACGACAAGGGCGGCACGTTCAGCCAGCGCTTCCGCATCTACCGCGAGGCCTTCCTCACCCTGCCCGGCGACACGAAGCACTGGCCGCAGAACGTGAAGGTCGACGGCAAGCCCGCCATCGTCGTGCCGGGAAGCGACGGCCTGCCCACCGTGAAGCTCGGCGTCGGAGAGCGCTCCGTCACCGGCGACTTCTCATGGGACACGTTGCCTGAAGCGCTGCTCGTGCCGCCCGCGACCGGCCTCGTCGCCCTGAAGCTCAAGGGCGCCGACGTGCTGCTGCCGAACCGCGACGCTGAGGGCCGCGTCTTCCTGCAGAAAGAAGGCGCCGCGCAGGAGGCCGAGAACCTCGACATCACCGTGCACCGGCAGCTCGTCGACGACATTCCCGCGCGGCTCATCACCCAGGTCTCGCTGCAGATTTCAGGAAAGAGCCGCGAAGTGGTGCTCGGGCGTGCGCTCCCGGCCGGTTTCTCACCGATGTCACTCACGAGCGCGTTGCCGGTGCGCCTCGAGTCCGACGGCAAGCTGCGCCTGCAGGTGCGCCCCGGCTCGTTCGTCATCGAGCTCGTCGCGCGCAGTGAAGGCCCCATCACCACGCTCAAGCGCCCCGCGCCCGAAGGCCCGTGGATGGAGGACGACGAGGTGTGGACGTTCGACGCGCGCCCGTCGCTGCGTCAGGTGCTCGTCGAAGGCGTGAAGCAGGTCGACCCGCAGCAGACGACGCTGCCCGCCGAGTGGAAGCGCTTCCCCGCGTACGCGATGTCGCTCGACGACTCGATGCAGCTGACCGAGCGCCGCCGCGGAGACTCCGACCCCGCGCCCGACGCGCTGTCCCTCACGCGCACGCTGTGGCTCGACTTCGACGGCAAGGGCCTCACCGCGAACGACCGCATCTCGGGGCCGCTCCACCGCTCGTGGCGTCTCGACATGCAGCAGGGCACCGAGCTGGGTCGCGTCGTCACCGCGGGCTCCGACCAGTTCATCACGCGCATGCCCGGCGCTCAGGCCGGCGTCGAGCTGCGTGAAGGCCAGCTCACCCTCGAGGCCGACAGCCGCATCGTCGCGCCGCTCTCGGCCATTCCCGCCGTGTCGTGGAACGCCGACTTCACCTCGGTGCGCACGACGCTGCAGCTGCCTCCGGGGTGGACGTTGGTGAGCGCCTCGGGAGCCGACTCCGTGCCCGACACGTGGATGCAGCGGTGGACGTTGCTCGACCTCTTCCTGGTGCTCATCATCTCGCTCGCCATGGGGCGGTTGTTCGGCTGGCCCTTCGCCGGCCTCGCGCTCGTCGCGCTGACGCTGGGCTGGCTCGAAGACGACTCGCCGCGCTTCGTGTGGCTGGTGGTGCTGGGGCTCGAGGCCATCTTCCGCGTGTTGCCTGAGCACTGGCTCAAGTCGGTGTTCCGCTGGTCGCGCTTCGCCGCGTGGGCCGCGCTCGTCGTCATCACCGTCTCGTTCATGGTCGACCACGTTCGTCACGGCATGTACCCGGGGCTGGCGCGCCAGATGTCGTACGGCGGGGTGCAGAGCTGGTCCGACTACTCCAGCGAGAACGAGGTGCAGTACCAGCGCAGCATGACGGTCGAGCCCTACGGTGGCGGCCCCGGCCAGAACAACGACGTCGACCAGGACGAGTCGGGCTTCTTCGACCTTCAGAAGAAGGAAGAGCCCGAGCCAACGAAGCCGCGAGGCGCGCCCACGCCGCAGGCCCAGCAGTTCAAGAACCGCAAGAAGGTCGCCACGCGCGACTACGACAAGACGGTGCTCGTGCAGACGGGCCCCGGCCTGCCGCGCTGGAACTGGAAGGAGATTCCCATTCAGTACTCGGGCCCGGTGGAGCGCACGCAGACGTTGTCGCTCTTCCTGCTCGGGCCCGGCGCGAACCTGGTGCTCGCCTTCGTGCGCGCGCTGCTCTTCGGGTTGCTGGTGCTGACGGTGCTCGGCTTCCCCGGCTCGTTCTGGCCGCCGTTCTTCAAGAAGGCGCGTGGGCCCGCGGTCGCGGGGCTGCTGGTGCTGGGCGTGTTGGTGCCGACGCTCGCGCGCGCTGACGACGTGCCTCCCGAAGCGATGTTGAACCAGCTCAAGGAGCGCCTGCTCGAGAAGCCCGAGTGCGCGCCCCAGTGTGCGTCGTCTCCACGGCTGATGCTCGAGGCGACGCCAACGACCTTGCGGCTGCGTATCGAGGTGCTCGCCGGCGCTGCGACCGCCGTTCCACTTCCCGGCAATGAGAAGCACTGGCTGCCGCGCACCGTCGTCGTCGATGGCAAGCCCGCGAGCGGTTTGAGCCGTGGTGATGATGGTGTGCTGCTGCTGGCGGTCGACGAGGGCGCGCACCAGGTGCTGCTCGAAGGGCCGTTGCCGCCGCGTGACACGGTGCAGGTGCCGCTGCCGCTCAAGTCGTACCGGGTGGAGTCGAAGGTCGACGGGTGGACACTCGATGGCGTTCACGAAGACGGCGTCGCCGACGAGAACCTGCAGCTCTCACGCAAGGCCGACAACGCGAAGGGCTCGGGCGCGGCACTGCAGAGCGGCACGTTGCCGCCGTTCGTCGTCATCGAGCGCACCTTGTCGCTCGGCCTCACGTGGTCGGTCGAGACGCGCGTACAACGCCTCACGCCCACCGGCTCGGCCGTGGTGCTCGAGGTGCCGCTGCTCACCGGAGAGTCGGTGACGTCGAGCGACGTGCGCGTGCAGAACGGCAAGGCGCTGGTGAACATGCCGGCGAGCGCGACCGAGCTGTCGTGGACGAGCGTGCTCGAGGCGAAGTCTCCCATCGCGCTGACGGCGGCAGAGGGCACGCCGTGGGTCGAGGTGTGGCGCGTCGACATCAGCCCGGTGTGGCACGCCGAGTGGTCCGGCGTTCCCGTGGTGCATCAGCCGAACGAGGTCGGCCCGCGCGTGCCCGAGTGGCGCCCGTGGCCGAAGGAGTCGGTCACCCTCGAGGTCGTCAAACCCGACGGCGTGCAGGGGCAGACGCTCACCATCGACCAGTCGCGGCTCGACGTGTCTCCGGGCGTGCGCGCGACCGACGTGACGTTCACCGCGAACTTCCGCTCGTCTCGTGGCGGCCTGCACCCGTTCACGCTGCCCGACGACGCGCAGCTGCAGAGCGTCACCATCAACGGGCAGACGCAGCCGATTCGGCAAGAGGGGCGGGCGGTGTCGATTCCGCTGGTGCCCGGCTCTCAGTCCATCGAGCTGCAGTGGCGCCAGACGAGCGGGCTGCCGCTGTCGTGGACGACGCCGGCGCTGGGTCTCGGGTTCTCGACGGTGAACGCCGAGCTGCAGGTGCGCATGCCGAGCGACCGCTGGGTGCTCTTCGTGACGGGGCCGCGCATGGGGCCGGCGGTGCTCTTCTGGAGCTTCCTGCTGGTGCTGCTCGTCGTCTCGGTGGGCCTGGGCCGCTCGAAGTACGCGCCGGTGAAGACGTACCAGTGGGTGCTGCTGGCGCTCGGGCTCTCGCAGCTGCCCATCGTCGCCATCGCGGCGGTGTTCGGGTGGCTGTTGCTCGTGGCGTGGCGTGAGCGCGTGACGGTCGACGGCGTGGCGAGCTTCAACCTGCGGCAGCTGCTGCTCGTCGGAGCGACCGGCATCGCCCTCATCATCCTCGGGGTGTCGGTGTACTCGGGTCTGCTCGGTCAGCCCGAGATGCAGGTGCAGGGCAATGGCTCGAGCGCGTCGTGGCTGCGCTGGTTTCAGGACCGCACGACGACCGACTTCCCGCAGGCGTGGGTCTTCTCGGTGCCGATGTTCGTGTACCGCGGCGCGATGCTGGCCTGGAGTTTGTGGATGGCGCTGGCCCTGCTCTCGTGGCTCAAGTGGGCGTGGAAGGCGTTCTCACTCGGTGGGTTGTGGAAGCAGTCTCCGCCGAAGCCGAAGAGCCCGCCCGTGGCTCCCGCTCCGCCACCGGTTCAGCCGAGCTGACGCTTGATGGACTTGATGTCGTCCTCGCACTGCTCGACGCGAGGACGCAGGTCGTTTGTCTGTTTCAAGAACGAGGTCAGCTCGCGCACGTTGTCCGCGAGGTCGGCGATGGCCTTCGCGGTACGAATCTCGGACTCGACGATTCGCCGTGAGAGTTCCTCTCCCAGCTGGTCGACGTGCTCGGCGAGGGAGTCGACCCGACCGGAGAGCCCGTCGAGTCTCGAGTTCGTGTCGTCGATGCGCTCGTTCGTCTTGCGACCCTCGTCGCGAATGCCCTTCAGGATCTCGATGGTGATGTCGGTTGGTTCCATGACGAAGTCTGACATCGAAGTGGAGCACCCCTGGAGTGTCAGACGCAACCGAGGCTCAGCGTGACTTCGCCAGACACTCGAGCGGCCGGTCCGTGAGGTGGTCGACCATCGCCTCATTCCACTGCTTGAACCCGAGCGTCCAACCGGAGTCTTCGGCCGGGCAGGGCGCCGCCAGCTCACGCAGTGACTCGTCCTTCACCACGCGTAGCGAAGCGATGGCGTAGACCCGCGCGGCCTTGCCGGTGAGTTCGGTCGGACAGGCTGCGGGAGCACGCGCGAGGTCGATGAGCGCCTGGCGTGTCGCCCCGTCGGCGGTGCCGAGGCTCGTCGTCACCTGCGCGAGCGCCCACGCGACCTTCGCGCGGCTCCAGCAGCCGGCTGAGTCAGTGGGCACTTCTCGTGACAGCGCCGTGGCGAGCGCAGTCTGCACCGAGACCTCATTGCTCTTCGCGAGTGACTCGGCCGCGAGCCCGATTCGTTCGGCATCACGGTCATGCAGCGCTGCGACGAGTTGGTCACGCAGCCCCGGTCGACGGGCATCGAGACATGCGTTGAGCGGCTCGCGCTCGGAGTCGACCAGCGAGTGTTTCAACATCTGCGTGATGGCGGCGCTCCAGAGTTCGTCATCGTCGGCGTGCGCGCAGAGCACCCGCGTCGCACCTTCGACGTCGCACGTGCGCGGCTTGCCGAAGCCGGCGCCGCGCAGGTCGGCCAGCAGCAGGTCTCGGGTCGGCGGAGCCTTCGGCGTCGTGCTGACTCCGCAAACGAACGGCGCTCCAGTGTCGAGCACCACGTGCCGCCACCGTTTGCCTTCATCGGCGGTCACCGACACGACCTGCCCGTGGAACTCGACCGACAACTTCGCGTCCTTCGCGGCGGCGAACTCCGACGGGCTCGCCTCGAGATACCCGGTGCTGAACCGGTCGATGACGACTTTGTGCGTCTCGGCTCCGCGCTTCAGCACGAGCTCGTGAAAGACCTGATCAGACACGCTGCTGTGCACGCCGCTGTGGCCTTTGCTGAAGACGACCGAGGCCGTGGCCGACAGCGTTCCATCGGGGCTCGTGATGGGCGCTGCGTCGACGCGACCTGACTTCTCGGGCCGGCAACAGCACCCAGAGCCCACGACGGCGAGCACGAGCCACGCGCGGCGCATCAGAACGCCCAGCCGATGGCGCTGTGGGCCGCGGGAATGAAGCCGTGAATGCCGCCGAGCGACGCGGGGCCGTACGAGAAGTACGAGACGCCGAGCCCGCCAGACAAGACCAGGCCGGGGCCGAGAATCGCCGTGTAGCCCGCGAGCAGGCTCGTGTAGCCGCCGGGCGCCGTGCCCTCCGACGACGTGACCGCTGCGAGCACGCCACGCAGCATCACCCACGCGCCCTCTGGAGCCGTGCCCCACACGAACCCGCGCACGCCGACCTCAGCGCCGTAGCCGCGGAACGGGCCCTTCGGAAACCCGAGCGGGCTGTCGAAGAGCCGCAAGCTTGGGCCCGCGTAGACGGAGAAGTGCGGCCCGAGCGTGTGCTCGACCTGCACGTGCACGAAGCCCAGCACGAAGGTGAGCGGGTCGACGCTCACGGTCCACTGCCTCGGCGCTTCGACCGGAGCCGCCGACAGCACCAGCGCGAGAAGGTGTGTCACGGGAAGGACCCCGCCTCGGTCGACAGCTCGCTGCCCGCGAGGAGGCCGGCCATCACGACGCCTCCGAGAACGCTCGCACCATGAGTGCACCTTCCCCAAGGAGCGCAGCGCGCACAAGCCACTCCCCGCCATCATCTCGATCCGACCCGTCGTTTCAGTCGCGCGTGATGCTCATCGACGCGAAGGCGCTGACCGCGACCGAGCTGCCCGCTGCCCAGGCCGACTCGGTGAAGGTGCCCGACGCGAGGCAGCCCGTCCCGGAGGAGCGGTAGTAGCGCGGCGCTCCGCTCGGCACGCGCATGGCGGTGAAGTACGTGTGCCCGCCCGACGCGTCGCCGAGGCGCAGGTGCGTGACGGTGCTCGTCGGCAGGCCCGCGGCCGCGAGCGCGCGGTTGAGGTCAGCCGGGTCGTTCGCCGTGCTCGCGGGAATCGTGCACGCGCTGTCGACGAACTCGCCGCGCTCGGTCGACTCGTAGGCCATGCCGAGCGGCTCGCAACGTGGTGACGCCACGCCTTGCGCGACCGGCGTGCAGTACAGCGACAGCTGCGAGTCCCAGAAGATGGCGTTCACGTTCAGGCCCCACGTGAGCGGAGCCCGCGCTCCATCGGTGCTCGTCACGTACATCGCGCGCAGCCGCGTGCCCGACGTCAGCTCCTGCCACGCGCGCCCCGTCGTCCCACCGCCTCGAGGCCCGCCCGACGTCGAGCCGCCACCCGCGCCCGTGTTCACCGACGCGCTCGGTACGCTGCACATCGCCTGCGAGCAGATGAGCCCCAGGCCACACGAGCCACACGCCGCTCCGCGCGCACCGCACGACGACGCTGTGTTCCCCAGCTGGCAGGTGCCGCGCGCGTCGCAACACCCTCCACAGTTCGTGGCGTTACACCGGCCACCCGCTCCACCAGCAGGCGCACAGCCGGCCATCAGCACTATCAGCAGCATCGTTCGCATGCTTCGTCTTGGAACGTGCCGCGGGAAATTGTTGCGAGGCCGACGCCGATTCTCGCGCTCTGGCATGCTGGCCGTCTCATGACGGTGTTCGTCATCATCGGAGTCGTCGCGCTCGTCGCCGTCGGTGGGCTCATTCTGCTGCTCGCCGCGAAGAACAACGTCACGGTCGTCGACGCGCCCAGGCCACGGCCACCGCCTGGCGTCGTGATGCCACCGCCCGGCTCGACGCCGCTTGCGCTCAGATCGGTCGTCGAGTCGCTCTGGCCGGTCGTCGAGGCGCTCGGCGCCGGCGAGAAGATTGAAGCCATCAAGCGCTATCGCGAGCTCACGGGCGTGGGCCTCAAAGAGGCGAAAGACGCGGTCGAAGCGCTCGAGCGTGGTGAGGCCGTGCCCGTCACGCAGACGCCTTCTGCTCCGAACGCGAGCGTTCAAGACCTGCTGCGCGAGGGGAAAAAGCTCGAGGCCATCAAGCTGTACCGCGAGCAGAGCGGGCTCGGGCTCAAGGAAGCGAAGGATGCCGTGGAGGCGATGGAGCTCGGTGGCTCCTCAGCGCCACCACCGCTCGTGTCGAAGCGCACCATCACCAGCGAGATGGCCGTCGATGACGCCGAGCTGCGCGGCCACGTGACGGGCGGTCGAATCATCGAGGCCATCAAGCGCTACCGTGAGCTCACCGGCCTGGGCCTGAAAGAGTCGAAAGACGCCATCGAATCGCTCCGTGATTCCCTGAAGTCGTGACAGCCTCGACGTCATGTTCGTCCTCTTGCTCGTCGCAGGCGCGCTGCTGGGTGTGCTGCTCGGCGTGATGGCGTTGTCGCTGTTCTCGTCGGTGAGCGTCGCGGGCCTGACGACGCCCCACCTGCAGCGCCCCGCTCGTGAACGCCGCGAGCATCAGCACCCTGACTTCTCGAAGCGCGAGAAGCGCTACCCCGACGTGCCACCGCCGCTCGCGCCGATGACGCAGACGCCGAAGGTGCTGCAGGGCACTGATGCCAGAGCGCTGGCGCCGATGGAGTCTGTCTTCGTCACGCCGTCGATTCCCGTCGTCTCGTCGGTGCTCACCTCGGGCCCTTCGGCTGCGCCCGTCTTTACCACGCCCACCATCGCGCCCATCTCGGCGCCGCCACCGCCGAGCTTCACGCCGTACAAGGCACCGGCCGTCACGGCGCCGCAGGCCTTCACCGCGCACGTCGCTCAACCGGTCGCTGTGCCACCGCCGCTGCCCTCGAAGCCGATGGTCGCGCGCGTACAGAGCGCCATCGACGCAGGGCAGGCCATCGCGAACGACGCCGAGCTGATCGAGCTGCTGCAGGGCGGGCACTTCATCGCCGCGCTCAAGCACTACCGCGAACGCCACGGGGTCGGGCTGGCCGAGGCGAAGGCCGCCATCGACGCGTGGCGCGCGCAGTCTGGCCAGCACGAGCAGGCAGCGCAGGTGGTCGAGAACGTCGTCACCGACCCGCAGATCGTCGCCGCGATTCGCAAGGGGAAGATCATCGAGGCCATCAAGCTGTACCGCGCGAAGACGGGCGTGAGCCTGCAGGACGCGAAGGAAGCCATCGACACCTGGCGCCGGCAGCTGGGTCGCTGACTCACTCCCTGATGGCGCTGGCGGTGCCCGAGACGACGACGCCCGAGGCAGGCACCGAGTCGAACGTGAGCTGCACGACGTCTCCGAGCTGAACGGCGCCGATGGCGGGCTGAACCACGTCGGCGTTCGCGGGTGTGACTCCGAACGTGACGGGAGGCGTGAAGCCGCGCGCCGACGACAGGCTCCACGCGACGCCGCCGTCTCGCTCGACGACGAGCCGAAACGCGGGCTGTGCGGGTTCCCATCCGATGGCCGAGGCGCCGAAGGTCGCGGTGGGCGCGATGGACTCGCGGCCCTGCGACGTGCGCAGCGTGACGGCCTCGCGAGGACAGGTGGAGAGCGCCATCGAACCGAGCCGCGCGCCCGTCATCGTCTGCGCCTTCACCGAGAGCTCGAGCCCGCCCTGCACCGGCACCACCAACGCCGCGACGCCGTTCATGTCGGTCGCCCCCGTCAGCGTGCAGCGCGTACCCATGCGCCCGCAGATGGAGCTGAACGCGGCCTGGGTGAGCCCATCATCCATTCCGATGACGATGGCGCCCGCGAGCGGTTGGCCCGCTTCATCGACGACGCGCACCGAGAGGGAGCAGGGCGCCACCGTCGCCACCGTGTCGCTTCGCACCGAGAGCGCGCCCAGCGCACGGCACTGGTTGCTGCCGCAGGTGCCCGAGGTCGTGGCGGCTGGCACCGTCGTCGCGGCGTAGACGAGCCCCGCGTACTGCACGCGCGCAGGTTGGGGCTCGGCGGTGATGGGCACCTCGAAGCAGACGTCTCCATTGGCGCTCGAGGCGGCCGGCTGCCCGTCGAGTGGAAACACGGTGAGCCCCGGCGCAGCGGCTCCGTCGATGATGACGGTGCCTTCGACACAGCCGCGCAGCGCGGGCCCACCGAACACGCCGATGACGCCACGGTCGATGGGTTGAACGGACGCCGTGACGCCGGCGGCGAACGTGCCGCTGCGAATCGACTCGAGCTGGCTCTCGGCGATGGGCAAGCCGGCCTCGGTGTGCAGGGTCGCGTCGGTGACGCTCATCCACGCGCGCTCCGAGGGCGTGAGCACCGCGACCGGCGCTTCGATGGCGCCCGTGCCCGGCTTCGTGTCGACGACGTGCTTCCAGCTCGTGCGCGGCACTCGGAGTCGCAGCGTGCCGCCCGTTCCACCATCGAGCTCCACCGCCGCGGCGACCAGCAAGGTGTCAGCGCCAGGCAACGAGGGCGCGTCACGTTCGTCGAGCACGATGCCGGCGGCTTGCACGCCCGACGGAGCGTCGCTCCATCGCAAGCGGCTCAGCCCATCGGTGCACGCGCCGTCGACGCACTCGAGCGCCTCGAGCGGCTCCAACGCGAACGAGGTCTGCAGCTCGGTGCGCTCTCCGACCCGCAGTGAGCTGATGCGCGGCGCGAAGCCGTTCGCCCAGGCGGTGAACGTGGCAGGCGTGACGGCGCTCGCGGGCGTCGAGAGCTTGAACGCTCCATCGGCGGTCGACGTGGCCTTCACTGGGGTCGCGCCCGGCCACAACGAGACCGCGACGCCTCCGAGCGGGTCTGCCCTTCGGTTGAAGCCGCCCCAGGTCGCCGACCCCGAGAGCACGACGTCAGGCGATTCGGGTCGCCGCAGCGGAGAAGGACACGCGACGAGCACGACGGCACAACAGACGACGACGCGCTTCACTCGAGAACCAGGCCGCAGTCCTGACAGGAGCCATCGACGAGCACGCCGACGAACTGACACGCAGGGCAGACGAGCTCGTTCTCTTGCGGCGTGCGCAGCGGCACCAGGCCTTCCGAGACCGTGCCCTCCCGGCGAACGGCGTCGAGCCAGTCGGCCTGGAGCAGCTGCGAAATCTTCGGCGCGTCGGCTTCACGCACCATCAGCTGCACCTTCGCGCCGCAGCCACAGCCACCACCGCAGCACGCCTTCGCGGGCGGCTTGGCGAGCATCACCGGAATGTCGTGGTCGAGCAGCCGGCGCTCCATCTCTTTGGCCTGCGCGACGGCGCTCTCGGCGAAGGGAATGAGGTCGAGTCCTGCGAGGGCGGCATCGGCGGTCGGGCGGTCCATTCACGGGCGAGACAACCGGGGCCCGCCCTCAGCGTCAAGCCGAAGGCGTCAGTACCGCCCGTAGATGCCGGCAGTGACGCGCCCGATGGACTCTCCGAAGAACTGCCCTCGCCGGTCGCTGCCCCAGTACCCCGCGACGGCGAACCTGAACGAGAACGCGCGCGAGCTGGCGCTGGCGAGGAACACGCCGAGCTGACTGCCCACGTCGAAGGTGCCGGTGTCCTGGTGGTACAGGCCGGTGAGCGCGACGTACGGCTGAACCGCAGCCCACCGCTCGTAGCGCGCCTCGACGCCAACCTCTGCAGCCCCCGGCGGAACCTGAGGCACCGTGTGGAGCAACAGCTGCCCACCTGCATAGAAGCGAAGCGCAAGCTCATGCGTCGTGAGCGCGTACGCGACGACGAGGCGGGCGAACTCGCGCGTGTACTTGATGGGGTCGCGCGGCATCAGCACGCCATCACCCAGGTGCGCCGAGATGTGGCTGAGCTCGAGCGAGGCCGAGAACGGGCCGTACTTCGCCATGAACGGCACACCGAAGAGGTAGTCGACGGCCGTGAGGGGAAAGCCGAACACGTTCGACACCATGCGCAGGTCGGTCCACACGCCGGCGTCGAAGCCGATTTGCACGTGCAGGTCTCCCGTGTGGAAATTGAGGAAGGGAATTCGCGAGCCCATCACGCCGGTGACGCGGTCAGAGCCGGCGTTGAGGATGACGAGCAGCGCGAACTCGGGCGACCTCGGGTGCGCGAGCGGCGGCTCGAAGAGGGTGCGCTCGCCGAGCACGTTGAAGGGCTCGGGCGCAGCAGGGGCGGGAGCAGGCTCGGCGGCCAGCACCAGCACGCTGGCCAATGCTGAGACGAAGGCAGTCATGCGCGCGCTCTAGCGTGAGCCGTCACTCGACGTCGACGTACGCGCGCTTCGCGTTCACCTGCACCAGGCGCCGCTCTGGCAGCCACACCGCCGAGAGCTGGCCTCCGTAGACGCAGCCGGTGTCGAGGCCGAGCGCGTGCGGGTGATGTTGGAGCTTCCTCAACGCGTCGTGGCCGAAGATGACGAAGCGCGGGCCGGGCCACAGCTCGGCCCAGGGCCTGCCTCCCGAGACGCGCGTCGAGCCGTGGCCCTCGGCGTCGATGCTGCGCAG
This sequence comes from Myxococcaceae bacterium, assembly GCA_040275325.1. Taxonomy (GTDB): domain Bacteria; phylum Myxococcota; class Myxococcia; order Myxococcales; family Myxococcaceae; genus Xiheimicrobium. Next base: position 12,694 of record JBEOKA010000335.1, read on the forward strand.
GTTCAGCAGCAGGTGCCGCGGCTGCTCGGTGACGGGCACGTTCGGCAGCAGGCCTGCGTGCACGACGAGGGTGTTGAGCTCGGGAAAGTCGAGCCACAGCGGCAACAGCTCGAGGTAGCGCCAGTCATCTTCGCTCAGCGCGTTCGCCACCTCGCGGTGCGTGCCTTTGAGCGCGCTCGCGTTGCCTTCCCGCGCCTTGAGCACGTGCGCGTCGTGGTTGCCCAGCACGCCCAGCGCCTTGTGCTCCCTCGCGAGCGCCACCACCGCGCGGGAGTCGGGGCCCTTGGCGACGAGGTCTCCGGCGAAGACGAGGCGGTCGGCCTTCGTCCACCCAGAGACCTGCAGCAACTCGACGAGCTCGTCGAAGCACCCGTGCACGTCGCCGATGACGAGAGTGCGCCCGCTCATGTCACGCGCTGGTCTCGAGGCCGGCGCGGCGCAGCGCCTGTCGCACGGCCGCCTTCACCGGCGCAGGCACATCGCCTCCGGGAATCGCGCGGCACATCGACACCGTGCGCTTGAGCGACTCACACGCGGCCGAGCAGCGGTCGCACCTGGCGAGGTGGGCCTCGATGCGCTCGCACGCGGCCTGGTCGATTTCAGACGCGGCGTAGGCCGCCAGCTCGTGCGCCAGCTCGGGGCACTCGATGCCCGAGTTGGGCGTGTCGATGACCTCACCCAGTCGCTGCTTGAGGGCGAGGCGTGCGCGGTGCAGTCGCGACTTGAGGGCGCCCACCTCGACGCCTGCCACCGCCGCGGCTTCTTCGGCCGAGAGCCCTTCGACATCTCGAAGAATGAGGGCCTCGCGGTGGTCTTCGGGCAGGGTGCCGATGGCTGCCTGAATGACCTCGCTCACCTGCCTCGCGTGAGCTCGCGTGTCGTTGGCGCTGACGTCTTCAACGAGGTGCTGCGCGTCACCGCTCTCGATGGAGTCGTGCTGCGCGGGCTCGCCTTCGCGGCGCCGCCGCTGCTTGAGACAGAAGCTGCGGGCAATTTGATACAGCCACGTCGACAGCTTCGAGTCTCCGCGAAAGCTGCCCAGGTTCTTGTAGGCGGCGATGAGCGTCTCTTGCAGCACGTCGCGCGCGTCGTCTTCGTTGGCGCACATGCGCAGGCCGTAGCGGTACACGCGCTGCTCGTGCTTCGCGAGCAGCTGCTCGATGGCGCGCGCATCGCCTGCGTGCGCCTTCGTGAGGAGAGAAGCATCGGTGTCGGCGTCAGCAGCCATGCAGCCTCCTTAACGGAGGCGGCCAGCGCCGTCAGCAGCGCGTCGACCCGATGGCCAGGTCAGAGGGGCACGGTGGGTGGCGTGGGCGGAACGAGGAACGGCTCGGGCGCGGGGCCGATGGGCGGTGCTGGCGCAGGCCTGCGTTGGGCGGGCTTCGCGGGGGGCTCACCGAACGCGCCGTGCACGGCGACGGTGAGCGTGGGGCCGTAGCCGAAGCGACCCGCGCCGAGCGGCAACCACACCTGCGCGCTCAGGCCGAGGCCGAACGGCGCCGTGTACGAATAGCCGAGCCCGGCCTGTCCCAGGAGCTCGCGCATGCCGCCGGTGTCGTCGACCACCGCTCCCGTGCCCTCGGTGATTCGCAGCCCTCGCGCGTCGATGTCTGCGTTCGTGTGCGCGCCGATGCCCGCGAAGAGCGTGCCGTAGCGGCCGGTGAAGCGGGGCACGAGGGTGACCGCGACGCCGGGAATGAGGGTGACCGTGCTCATGAAGGCCTTCGACGGCGAGCTGCCGAGCGGGCCGGGCGCGCTGCCGAGTGAGACCGGCAGGCCATGCACCGAGAGCTGCACCGCGCCGTCGACGCCGAACCCGCCCACCTCGAAGGTCGTGAAGTGGCCGGCGAGCATCAGGCCCAGCGCATCACCGGTCGCTGCGATGGATGCGCTGTCGGTATTTCGAAACTGCGCGCGGGAAGAGGAGATGTATTGGAATTGGCCGCCGAAGGAAAAGCCCGGTGTGATGCGAATCACTGGTGCGAAGCCGACCTGACCGAGCGGCTGCCCGATGCCGCTGGTGGTCGGGCCGGGCTGCACGTCGAGCAGCCGTAGCTGGCCGACGGCCGAGAGCTGGGCCGCGTGGGCCGGGTCGAAGTTGAGCAGCGGCGGCGGTGGGAGCGGCGCCAGCATCGAGCGCTGCACCGCCATCACCGTCTGCGGTGGGCAGCCCGTCAGCGCGAGGCCGAGGAGCAACCAGCTGAGTGGTCGAGCGTGCACGAAGGAGTCTCCCCGGGTGACGCGCCCAGCAAACCCCGCGCCGCCGACAGGCTCCAGCGTCGACGCGGGGTTGGGGAGGGAAAGTGCTCCTGCGCTATGTCTCGTGCGCCGTGCTCTCGCTCCTCCTCTCGTTGACGCTGGCTCAGACGCCCTCGCTCGAGGCCCTCGACGTGCTCGAGCGTCAGACCACTCCCGCGCGGCGGCCGACGAAGCTGCTCACCCTGCCTGCCGAGGTGCTGACGAAGGACGGGTGGAGCGATGAAGAGGCCGCCACCATCGTGAGGGCGTCGTCGTCGAGCTCGACGCGCTCGCTCGTGGTGGGCGCCGCCACGGGCGTGCTGGTCGGCGTGGGGAGCATTCTGAGCTCGCAGCTCGACCAGTCCACGAGCGTCTGGGTGGGCGTGACGTCATCGCTGGTCTCGTTCGCGGTGCTCACGCTCGGAGTCATCTGGGGTTCGGTGCCCGTCACCGAGTTGCTCGGGCTGTTCGAGCCGCGCGACCAGCGGCTCCGGAAAGCGGCGGTCAGCGCCAGCGACTGGGACCCGGTGGTCGTGCAGGCGGCCGGTCAGCTCCTCGGGACGGGCATGCGTGAGGGGAAGGGTGAGTTCCTTCGAGGCGGCGAGGTGATGACGGAGGAGCAGCTGGCGACCCTGAGCGCCGACCCCGTGGCGCACGCGCGCGACCGAGACCGGGTGCGGAGCGGAAGCACCGTCGCCGCCGTGCTGCTCGTGGTGGGTGGGCTCTTTCTCTGTGCGCCACCGGTGATTCTCGGCGTCACGAACCTCACTCCGCTGGGCGACCTCGCCGTGAGCCTCGGGTCACTCGGGCTCTCCATCGTGGCGCTGCTGACGGCCGGACCGCTCGCGACCAACGCCGCGGAGCAAGAAGCCGCGATGCTCGACCGGTTCAACGCCGCGGTGTTCGACGAAGCGCGAAAGGCGCTGGCAGCTCGCCGCGCCGCCGAACCCGCTCCGCCACAGCCGTGAGCTGGCGCACGTCCTCGCGCCTCTGCAGGCAGCGCTCGCGTGGGACGATCTCGAGAAGGCGCAGTTCCTCGCGCTGGCGCTGCACAGCAGCCTCGACCTGCGGCGCCGAGCCAGGTCAACGCAGACGGTGGAGCTGCGCCGCGTGGTCGAGAAGGCGCAGGGCTTCACTGCATTCGCACGGGCGCTGCGCAACGCAGCAGTCTCGAGCTGCGCCGCCGAGCCAGGTCGACGCAGAGGGTGGAGCCTCGCTGCGTCCGCGGAGGTGCAGCCCGCTCCGCTGCAGCCCTGACGAGTCGACGCAGACGGTGGAGTTGCGCGGCGTTGCTGACACCGGGGGCCGCGCAGTGCAGCCCGCTTCGCTGCAGCCGTGACGGCCAACGCCCGTCGCGCAGTCGTTCACACCGGCATGCGGGCCAGGCGCAGGCCGTGCTTCTCCATCAACCGGTAGAACGTGACGCGATTCACGCCGGCCAGCTTCGACGCCGCGCTCACCTGCCCCTTCGTCTTCACCAGCAGCTCCTGCAGGTACTGCTTCTCGTGCGGCGCCACCCATCTCGCGCGCATCTCTTCGAGCGTCGGGGTGGTCTCGGTCGTCGCGGGCGTCGGCGCTGGAGCGGGCTTCGCCACGTCGAGGCGCATCGACTTCGGCAGGTCCTCCGCGCGCACCTCGTTGGTCGAGGTGAGAATCACCGCGTGCTCGAGCGCGTTCTTCAGCTCGCGCATGTTCCCGGGAAAGTCGTGGGCCTGCAAAAGCGCCATCGCGTCTTTCGAGATGCTGTCGACGCGGCGCGCGTGCTTCTTCGCCGCCTGTTGCAGAAACACCTGCGCCAGAATCTCGAGGTTGTCTTTGTACGTGCGCAGCGGCGGCAGCTCGACCGTCACGACCGACACGCGGAAGTAGAGGTCTTCGCGAAAGCGGCCCTCCTTCGCGAGCTGCGCGAGGTTTCGGTTGGTGGCGCAGATGAGGCGCACGTCGACGCGCAGCGGAGCGTCGTTGCTGCCGACCGGGCTCACCTCGCCCTGCTCGATGGCGCGCAGCACCTTGGCCTGCAGCATGAGCGGCAGCTCGCCGAGCTCGTCGAGGAACAGCGTGCCGCCGTCGGCCTTCTGGAACTCGCCCACCTTGTTGTGCGTCGCGCCGGTGAACGCGCCCTTCACGTGGCCGAAGAGCACGCTCTCGAGCAGCGTCTCGGGAATCGCGGCGCAGTTCACCGTGACGTACGGCTTCGCGGCGCGCTTCGAGTTGAAGTGAATCGAGCGTGAGACCAGGTCTTTACCGGTGCCGCTCTCTCCGGTGACGAGCACTGGCGCGTCGGTGCTGGCGACCTGCTCGACCTTTCGCTCGACGTCGAGCCACTGCGGTGAGAGGCCCTTGATGACGAAGGGCCGGCCGCTGTCGAGCGTGGCGCGGGCGAGCTGCGCGCGCCGAAGGAACCGCGCCGACGTCGCCGCCACCGCCTCGAGCGCTTTGACATGTCGGTCGGTGAACGCGTTCGGCGCCAGTGACGCCACCGTCAGCACGCCCAGCGGCTTGCCCTGCCACGGAATCGGCACCGCCAGCACCGAAGCCACGTCGAGGAAGTACTTCGCGTAGTTCGGGTCCTTCGACGTGTCGTTGCAGACGTACGGCACGCCCGACTCGAAGCAGGTGAGCGCGATGCCGTTGGGCCGCCCGTCACGGCGCGGTCGAATGATGGAGCCCGTTCCAGGGAGTGTCACCACCACGCCCGCCACCACGTGGAAGTCGACCGACAGGCCCTTCGCCCTGGTGTCGGCGAGGAAGACGGCTCCGTTGATGGCGCCTGTCTGCGCGCAGGCCACCTGCACCAGCCGGCTGCCGACCTGTTCGATGTCGGCGGCGTGGAGCTCCTTCTCAGTGTCGAGTTCGGGCATCAACATGGAATTTGAATGTAGCGAACGTTGCATGAAAGCAACACTCTGAAGATGGGGTCTGTCGTTGTTTCAGTGGGTTGTGGGGTTTGTTTGGCAGGCATGCCCACTGCAATGAACAGGTTCATCAAGCAGTCAGCGCTTCTCACTCAAACCTTCCGGAGCAACCCCATGAACCGCATCCTCGTCCTCCTCGTTTCCGTCTTCGCCATCACCGCCTGTGGAGTCGACTCGGCCGTCGTCGCCGATGACATCGACAGCGACATCGACACCGCCGCCACGATGGATGAGCTCTCGGCGAGCCGCGGCCGCTTCGAGACGTTCACGGCGAGCAACGGCGACACGTACTTCCACCTGCTGGCCGGCAACGGCGAGAAGGTGCTCGCGTCGCAGGGCTACGCCTCGGCTTCGGCGGCGGCGGCGGGCATCGCCAGCGTGAAGGCGAACGGCACGGTCGCTTCGGCCTACGAGCTTCGCGAGGCCTCGGACGGCTCGTCGTACTTCGTGCTGAAGGCGGGCAACGGCGCCATCGTCGGCCTCTCCGAGATGTACGCGTCGAAGGCGAACGCCGAGCGCGCCATCGCCTCGGTCGTGAAGGTCGTCGTCGCCACCACGCTCGAGACCCCGGCGCCGGTCACCGCGGGCCGCTTCGAAGTGTTCAAGGGCCTCGACGGCAAGAACTACTTCCACCTGCGCGCGAAGAACGGCGAGATCGTGCTGCAGTCGCAGAGCTACACCACGAACGCGAAGGCCAAGGCTGGCGTCGCCTCGGTGCAGTCGAACGGCCTCGTCGCTGCCCGCTACACGGTGCTCGCTGCGGTCGACGGTCGCTTCTACTTCACGCTGAAGGCCACCAACGGCCAGGTCATCGCCCGCAGCCAGCTCTACTCGACGAAGTACAGCGCTGAGCGCGGCGTCGAGACGGTGATGGCGCTGGTGAAGCCGGTCTCGGTCGACTGAGTCACCGCTGAATCGCGGAGCAGCTTCAAAGGGGGAACGACGCGGCGCCCGGAGACGGTCGCCGCGTCGTCGTTTGTGTGTCGCGCTTCCGAGCTGAAGTCGGCACTCCGCGAGACTGCAACCGCAGCACGCGAGGCGAGTGACCGACTCGAGGCTTCGGAGCCTCGAGCCTCATCAGGGCTGGTCAGCGCGCCTGGGAGTGCTCGGCCGCATGGCTGCGCCGCTGAAGCTGCCGCTGAATCGTGTACGCGACTCCAGAGACGAACACGGTGATGGCCGGCACCAGCAACGTCGTTGTGCCGATGGCCGAGAAACCGAACGCGCCCATCGCGCCGCCCGAGGTGAAGCCCAGCAGCAGCACCAGGTGAAGGCGAACGCGGAACCACTCCATCGGTTCGCGCGCCAGCCAGTGGCCGATGGCGATGCCGAGGTCGGTGACGATGCCCGTCATGTGCGTCGTGCGCAGCACCGCGCCCGAGTACGAGGTGGCGAGCGCGTTCTGAAGCCCGCACGCCATGGCGGCGAGCGCCTCACCCGAGACGTGGTTCGCGCGCAGGCCCAGCCAGGCGCCCGTGAGCAGCACACCCTCGAGCATCAGCGCGACGCCGTATCTCCGGCCCGCGTGCAGCGTCTGCTGTCTGATGAGGAACCCGCTCAGCGTCGCGCCGACGAAGAACGACACCACGACGGCCGCCGCGCGCATCGCCACCACGCGATTGCCATGCGCGAGCTCGGCGCTGACCGCGAACACCGTGCCGCTCATGTGCGTGACGGCGTGGTACGCGCTGCCGACCGCCACCGCGTTCACGCACCCAGCCACCGCCGCGAGCAACATGCCTCCCGCGTAGACCCAGCCCGGTGCGTGGTGCTTCAGCATGGTTCGATATCAAAGGTAGTGCTGCCCCCCGAACGTCGCCACTTCTGCTCCGGCCTCGCCCGCCGTGGCGTTTTTCCTCAACGCGTTCAGGTGCCCGTCGTCGACAGCAGCGTCGCGCGCTCACGCACCAGCTTCGGAATCCACACGCCGTCGGTGATGACGCCCATGTGGTTGGTGCCGGCCGCGCGCTGCTCCACGCGACGCTGCTGCTCCTTTGGCAGCGAGCGGCGCCACGCATCAGCCTTCGGAAACGTGAGCGCTCCGACGAGCTGCACGCGGCCCTCGGGCACGGTGGAGAGGAACGTCGTCCACGGCGTCGGCGCTCCGTAGAAGGCGTCGAGCAGCACGAGGTCGGTGACGGCACCTTCCTTCGTCCACTCGCGCAGCGTGCGGTTGCCGCCGCTGTGGCCCATTGCCACCACCTTCGCCGGCATCGCGCGACCCAGCGTGCGCTCGAGCTCGGCCTTCAGCGGCGCGAACGTCGTCCACTTCACGTCTTCCTTCGGACCCGTCGGTCCGTCGATGAGCACGAACAGCGCGTTCACGCCGCTCGCCTTGAACTGCTGCACGAGCCCGTGGTCGCGAAACGCGTCATCGACCGTATCGAAGTAGCCGTGCACGTAGACGACGAGCAGCTCGGGCTCGGCCGCTTCAGGACACCACGCGTGCACCGGCCCGTTCGTGGTGACGAAGCGTTGGTGCACGCCGCCCTCGAGCGGCCTCGCGGTGGGAGCAGTCAGACAACCGGTCAACGACGCGAGCACGAGGGGCAGGAGCATGCCCGCTCGCCAGTGCACGCTCCGTTACCGCCTCCTCCCGCCCTCCAAGTGGTTGATTCCGAACGCGTTTTCGCGGCCCGTGCCCGGAAGTCGACGTCACGTGCCGTTGCACAGCGTCACGCCGCGTGACGGTCAGAAGCCGATCGTGTCGATGAAGAATGGATACGTCACCACCACCGAGCCTCCGAGCGGAGGCGCCGTCTTCACCCGCCTCACCTCGCTCAGCACACACTCCACGATGGGCTTCGGGAAAGTCGTCGGCTGAGCCAGTTCCGATTCCGTCACGCGCCCATCGGCGCCGATGACGAAGCGCACCACCAGCTTCCCCGACGTCGCGTTCGGCTGCTCGAAGCAGCGTCGCACCTCCGGCCACTGCGCGTGCACGGCTCTTCTGATCAGCTCCTTGTCGAGCGTGCCCGTGAACGCGCCAGCGTCAGGCGAAGCGAGCATCAGCGCAGCGAGCACCGAGAGCACCTCACTGCTCCCGGGAATCGAAGAAGAAGGGCAGGACGGGTGGCGCCGTCTTCATCGCCTTCATCGTCATCAGCACACACTGAACGACCGCAGGCGAAGCGGTGGCGGCCTCCGAGCGCTTCACGTCTTCACCCGACCATCGACCGCGATGACGACGCGAGCCACCACTCGACCTTCGGGCTTCGCGTGCGACCGCTCGAGGCAGGCCGCGAGTCGCGGAAACTGCAGCTGGAGCGCAGCGCTGATCAGCTCCTGATTCAACGTGCCGCCGTGAGGCGAAGTCGACAACACGACCGAGGCCACGAACGCGAGCACGCCGCGACTCTATCTCCGTTGGACCGCACCTTGCTTTCACGCGCATTCAATGGCGGCGCGGCCTGCACTGGAGGAGCATCTCGACCTGTCGATGGCACAGCGGCTCTCGTTCGCGTTCGGTCCCCGAAGAGGTGTGACGCTCGACGTCGTGCGGCGGCTCATGGTTGGGCGCAGCGCGCACTGTGATGTGCACCTCATCGACGAGAAGGTCTCCCGCGAACACTGCGCGTTCGAACCCGAAGGCGACGCGCTGTTCCTGCGCGACCTCGGCAGCCGCAACGGCACGTGGGTGAACGGCGCGCGCATCGACGCCAGAGTGCGCCTCGTCGCGAACGACACGGTCGGCATCGGCGAGACGCTGGTGCTGGTGTCTCCCGACGCGCGGGCGCTGCGAGCGCTCGATGGCGAGTCGACGCTGGTGCTCGCGAAGGCGCCACTCGGGCTGCTCACCGCTGCGTCGTCGACCACCGACGACACGCTCGAGCAGGCCGGCCGCCTCGTGCTCGAGGCCGCGCTCGCCACCACGGGCGCCGACGCGGCTGCCGCGCTCACGAAGGCCTTCGCGACGGGTCTGGGCTGCGACGAGGTGGTGGTCTGCAGCCGTTCTCCCGAGGGAGAGGTGCGGCCGCGCGCGGCGTTTCCGCTCGGCGCCTCCATCTCGCTCAACGCCGCGCTCGTCGAGCTGTGCCTCGCCCAGCAGCGCGCCGTCTCGGTCGAAGAGCACCAGCTGCGCGCGCGGCACGATGCGCAGACGACGACGGTCGTTCGGCAGCGCGCCTTCGTGCTCTGCACGCCGATTCCCGGCCCCACGTTTCCAGTCGGCGTCGTCGCGGGAGTTCGCAGCACCGCCTTCGACTCGAAAGAGCTCGCGCTCGCGCAGGTGTTGGTGAGCGCTGCCGCCGCCTCGCTGCGGCTCTCGGTCGAGCGTGTCGAGGCGGCACCTCGTCGCGCCATCGTCGCCGAGAGCGCCGCGATGAAGCTCGTCGTCACCCAGGCCGAGCGCGCCGCGGTCTCGACCGCCACCGTGCTGCTCACCGGCGAGTCGGGCAGCGGAAAAGAAGCGGTCGCGCGCCTCGTTCACGACGTGAGCCGCAGGAGTCGCGGACCCTTCGTCGCGGTGAACTGCGGCGCCATTCCATCGGAGCTCGCCGAGAGTGAGCTCTTCGGCCACGAGAAGGGCGCGTTCACCGGCGCCACGCAGAATCACGCCGGCGTCTTCGAGCGCGCCGATGGGGGAACGCTCTTCCTCGACGAGGTGGGCGAGCTGCCGCTGGCGCTGCAGGTGAAGCTCTTGCGCGTGCTGGAGGAGAAGCTCGTCTTCCGCCTCGGTGGCCGCACGCCCGTGAGCGTCGACGTGCGCGTGGTGGCCGCGACGAACCGTGGCCTCGAGAAGGCCGTCGCCGACGGCACCTTCCGCGAAGACCTCTTCTACCGGTTGAACGTCGTGAGGCTCTCGCTCGAGCCGTTGCGCGCCCGGCCCGAAGACGTGCTGCCGCTCGCCCAGCGCTTTCTCGAGAAGCACGCCGCGTCGCTCGGCCGGTTGCCACCACCGCTCAGTGACGAAGCCCGCGCCGCGCTCACGGCCTACGCGTGGCCGGGGAACGCGCGCCAGCTCTCCAACGCGCTCGAGCGGGCGCTGGTGCTCAAGGTCTCAGAAGGAGCGCTCTCGCTCGCAGACCTGCCTCCCGAAATCGTCGCGCCTCGGCAGGGCGCTGCGTCGACCGTGGGCCGCACGCTGGGCGAGCTGGTCGCCACGCTCGAGCGGGAGCAAATCGTGCTCGCGATGAAGCGATGTCGTGGCGTCAAGGCGCAGGCCTCGGAGGCGCTGGGCATCTCGCGACCGACGCTCGACCGAAAGCTGTCAGAGTACGCAATCGACTGGCTGGCTGAATGAACTTCCTCTGCCCTTCCTGCAGAACGCCGCTGCCGCGCGAGCAACCCATCGGGCTGGTGACGTGCACGCAGTGCTCGGTGCAGGTCGACCTCACGGGCGTCGACACCGCGCCGGGCCAGGCGCGGCTGTGGCCCGAGGTCGACTTGAAGGGCGAGACGGTGAGCGGCCACGCGCTGCTGCAGCGGCTCGGCAGCGGCGGCATGGGCACCGTGTATGAGGCCGAGTCTCCCGTCGGCGCGCCCGTCGCCATGAAGGTGCTCTCGCCGATGCTGGCCGCCGAGCCAGCGCTGCGGGAGCGGTTCCGTCGCGAGGCGCGCGCGCTCACCAAGGTGAAGCACCCGCGCGTGGTGCAGCTCTTCGAAGAGGGCGAAGACAAGGGCTTCTGCTGGTACTCGATGGAGCTGGTGAAGGGCCTCGACCTGCGTCACCGCCTCGAGAAGGGCGTGATGTCGGCGGCCGAGGTCGACGCGCTCGCGGTGGCGGTGCTCGAGGCGCTCGGCGCGGTGCACGAAGCGGGCGTCGTTCACCGCGACATCAAGCCGGCCAACATCCTGCTCGGGCCCGACGGACCGCGGCTGTGTGACTTCGGCATCGCGCAGGTGTCGGGCGCGACGACGTTGACCGAGTCGGCCGCATTGCTCGGCAGCCTTCGCTACATGGCGCCCGAGCAGCGCTGGGGAAAAGCCGACGACCGCAGCGACCTCTACGCGCTCGGCGTGGTGCTGCACGAGGCGCTCGCGGGCGGCGTTCCCGGAGAGCAGCCGCTTCCGCCTTCGGTGCCGTCGTACCTCGTGCGCTTCATCGAGAAGCTCACCCACCAGAGCCCGACGCTGCGGCCGTCGTCGTCGGCCGAGGCGATGAAGCTGCTCGCGCAGTGGCGCTCAGGTTCACTCAAGCGGCTCGCCATCGGTGGTGGGGTTGCGGCCGTCGTGCTCGCGGGCGTCATCGGCGCGTTCGCTTTCGGGGGTGGAGGTGCGGCGGAGACTCCGGCCCCCGTCACGCCGACGAACACGGCTCCGCCTCCGCCTGTCGTGCCGGCCGTCGTCGACGCGGGAGCACCCGAGGTGCCCGACGCAGGCGCGCCGACCCAGCAGCCCCTCGACGCCGGCTCGTTCGACATCGACCTCGACGCGCCGCTCCCCGGTGGAGCGCTCATGGTGCGCACCATCGGCGCGCGCAGCATCGAGCTCGACGGCGTGAAGCGCGACGTACCCAAAGGGCCCATCGACCTGCCCGCCGGCCCGCACACGCTTCAGTTCTTCTGCCCCGGCAGCGGGAAGCTCACCGCGGGCGTTCCTTCGCCGGTCCTCACCTTCACGATGGCGGTGGGCGACGTGCTCGACCAGTCGTGGGACTGCAAGACCAGGAAGCCGATGCCGCCGCCCGGCGCCGTCGCGGTCGGACCGAAGGGCAAGCCCACCAAGCCGATGGTGAAGAGCGAACTGCCAACGAAGACCATCACGCCGAAGCCCGTGGTGAAGAAGGCGCCCTCGAAGAAGAAGCTCCCGCCCTGAGCTCAGGAGCCGCTGAAGCGGTGCAGCACCGTCGACAGCGTGGCCAGCGCGACCGGCTTGATGAGCACGTCGTTCATGCCCGAGCGGCGGCACGCCTCGAGGTCTTCGGGCAGCGTCGACGCGGTGAGCGCGATGATGGGCAGGCTCGTCTTCACCGTCGTGAGCGCCCGAATGCGCTCGGTCGTCTCGAAGCCGTCCATCTCGGGCATGTGACAGTCCATCAGCACGAGAGCCACATCGTTGTGCTGCGAGAGCAACGACAGTGCTTCGGGGCCAGACGCCGCCTTGCGCGCCCTGAAGCCCGACTTCTCGACGAGCTGGGCAGCCACCGCGAGGTTGATGGGGTTGTCATCGACGACGAGCACGACGCCCGCGTTCAGGCTCGTCAGGGGAAGGCCCTGCGGCGGGGTGAGTTCGAGCAACGCGCGCGCGCTGGGCTCGAAGTCGAGCGTGAAGGTGAAGCTCGTGCCCTGGCCCGGCACCGACTCGACGTCGATGTGGCCGCCCATCATCGTCACCAGTTGCTGGGCGAGCGCGAGGCCCAGCCCGCTGCCGCCGAAGCGTCGCGTCGTCGAGCCGTCTCCCTGCTGAAAGGCGGTGAAGAGCTTCTGCTCGAGTGCCGGCTCGATGCCGATGCCCGTGTCGCGTACCTCGAAGCGAAGCCGCAGCGGGCCGGCCGCCTGCACCCGCAGCACCACCTCACCGCTGGGCGTGAACTTCACCGCGTTGCTCACGAGGTTGTTGAGCACCTGCGTCAGCCGCATACCGTCTCCGCGAAGGGCCAGCGGCACCTCGCCCGTGACGTGCACCTTCAGCGAGAGCCCCTTCTGATGGGCGGCGGGCTCGAAGAGGGCGCGCACGTCGTCGAGCACGCGGCGCAGGTCGAAGTCGTGGCGGTCGATGGTGAGCTTGCCGGCCTCGGCCTTCGTCAGGTCGAGCAGGTCGTTGATCAACGCCACCATCATCTTCCCCGAGCGCAAGATGAGCTGGAGGTTCTCGCGCTGCTCTCGCGAGAGCGGGTCGGCGAGCATCGCTTCGGTCACGCCCAGCACGCCGTTCATGGGCGTACGGATTTCGTGACTGATGGTGGCGAGGAAGGTCGATTTGGTCTGCTGCGCTTCGGTGAGTTCGGTGAAGGCGCGCGCGTTCACGGAGTCGTACGCGCGCGCGAAGCCCCAGAGCACGAGCACCATGAGCGAGAAGTTGAGAGCTGCCGAGAGCCACGGCGTGTCGTCTCGAAAGGGCAGGCTGTAGCCGCGCGAGGCCGCCCAGAGCACGAGCAGGCCGATGGCGAGCTCTCCAACCGCCCAGTGCAGTGCTTCGCGCCGGCCCACGGTGAACGCAGCCAGCAGCGGGACTGCCGCGAGGAAGCAGACGTTGGTGATGTCGACCGGCGTCTGCGCCAGCGCCGCGCCGACGAACATCAGGGTGATTCCATGCAGCGAGAGCCGCGTGGGGCCTGGAAGGCTGCCGCTGCGTCGGTGCCAGACGAGGCTCACGATGCTGATGACGAACATCACGCTGGTCGTCGCCACCTGCCCCCACAGACCGCTCAGGGCGTAGGCGAGCACCGACAGCACCATGAGCGGCATCGCCGTGAAGTGCGCGCCCACGAAGAACCGCGAACGGATCAGCGCCGCAGTCGTCAAACCCGGAGGCATGGCCGCGAGGGTGAGCCGCTCAATCAGCTTTCGCACACTCCATCTGTAGCGGGCTGGACTGGGCATTCGCTGCGAGTCATGGTCGACCCCTTCTGAATCCTCCAGCCGCCTGGGTCACTCCAAGGTTGCGAGCATGAAAAGACCCCCGATTCTCCGAGGGGCGAAAGGACTTGAAGGGCCATGGCGACGGGAACACTGGAGCTGACTGCAGAGAACTTCGAAGCCACCCTGCAGAAGGGCGGCATTCTGTTCATCGACTTCTGGGCCGCGTGGTGTGGCCCGTGCCGCGCGTTCGCGCCGGTCTTCGAGGCTGCTGCGAGCAAACACCCCGACATCATCTTCGCGAAGGTCGACACCGAAGCGCAGGGCGGGCTGGCGGGCGCCTTCGAGGTGCAGGCGATTCCCACGCTGGCCATCTTTCGCGACGGCGTGATGCTGGGCCGCAATGCGGGCGCGCTCCCGGCCGCCGCGCTCGAGGGCGTCATCGAGCAGGTGCGGGCCCTCGACATGGCAGAGGTGCACCGGAAGATTGCCGAGGAGAAGAAGAACGAGAAGCCGGCGTCCTGATCACCCCTCGCGCTGCCGGCGGACCATCAACAGCAGAAACAGCGGGCCGCCCAGCAGCGCGGTGATGACGCCGACGGGCGGCTCGGTCTGGAACACCCGGAACATGAGCCGCGCCGCGAGGTCGGCCAGCATGAGGAAGCTGGCGCCCAGCAGCGCGCTCGCCGGCAACGAGAGGCGTTGGTCGGCCCCGAGCACCAGCCTCGCCAGGTGCGGCACCAGCAGCCCCACGAAGCCCACCAGCCCCGAGAGCGAGACGGCCGCCGAGACCGCGGCCGAGGCCAGGAGCAGCAGCAGCAGCCGCGTTCGCCGCACGTCGACGCCGAGTGACTGCGCGTCGTCATCGCCCAGCATGAGCAGGTTGATGCGGCCCGACAGGCTCCACATCGAGAGCACCGCAGCCACGACGATGGCGCCGGTGAAGGCGAGCGCGCTCCACGACTCGTGCCCGAGCGACCCCGCGAGCCAGAAGAGCACCTCACCCAGCTTGTCCGGCGCGACGAGGGCCTTGATGAAGATGATGGCCGCGAGCGCGAAGGCGTTGAAGATGACGCCGGCGAGCAGCGTGCTCGTCGACCCGTCTCCCCGGCCCGAGCGGCCCACCACCAGCACCAGCCCCGTCGCCACCACCGCGCCGGCCAGCGCGAACACCGACGCGCCCGACAGGCCCACGACGCCCGCGGTGGTGAGGCCCAGCGCGATGGCGATGGTGGCTCCCAGCGCGGCGCCGCCCGAGACGCCGAGCACGAACGGGTCGGCCAGCGGGTTGCGCAGCAGCGCCTGCAGCATCGAGCCCGACGAGGCGAGCGCCGCGCCGACGAGCGCCGCCAGCACCACCCGCGGCAGCCGCAGCGACAGCAGAATCGTGTGTGCGGTCGTACCGGGCGTGAACGCCTCCGAGAGGCTCAGCGACTGTTCTCCCAACGCGAGCGAGAGGAGCGCGCACGCGCCAGCCAGCAGCGTCAACGCGCTACTGACGAGAAGCACGCGGCTGGCCGTCGCTCGCACGGGGGCGGCGTAGTCGTGTCGGTGCCGTCAGTCGACTGCGCAGTTGCGCCCCACCGAACTGGGCTACGAAGCCGACGTGGAGACGCTCACGGAGCTGCTGTTCGGGTGCCATATCTCGTCGGCGCGGGCGCCCTCTTCAACCTCGTCACCTTCATCGAAGAGCTGTCGAACGTTCGCAGGGGTGATTCGGCGCGCAGCATGGTTCGCACCGTCGTGCTGGTGATCAGCTCGCTGGTGCTGTTTCGGCTCGGGCTCATCAGCGCGGTCACCGACCCCAGACACGGCTCCGAGATGGTCGGCATCCCCAGGCTGATCGCCGCGGGCATGGGAGTGGTCGCGTTCCCGCTGCGGGGGCGCCGGCACTTTCGCCGCCGAGGGTGTGGTCGACTAGCCTCGACGACTCGATGCGCAGCGCTCTGGTGATGGTGTTCGCCTGCTTCGCCAGCTGCCAGTGCAGCCGCGAGGCGACGCTCCGGCTCAGCGCTCCCGAGTTCTTGCTGCGTGAAGGCACGGCGCGGCTGCAGGTGACCGTGCTCGACGCCGAGGGTGGGGTTCAGGCGGGCGCGGTGACCGTGCGCAGCGACGTCGGCTCCCTTCGCAGCGGCGCGCAGGTGGAGCTGAACGCCGATGGTGCTGGCGACATCGAGCTGACCTGTCGCCCCGCCGAAGACGCCGAGTGCGCGGGTGAGTTCGTGATGGTGACGGCCACGTGGCGGGAGCAGCAGGTCGAGCGGCGGGTTCGCCTCGTCGACGTGGTGCCGACGACGGGCTCGGGCGGCGGCGTGGCGGGTGGCTCCACTGCAGGGGGCGCCGCAGGTGGGCGCCTGGTCGGAGGTGGCGGCACAGGGGGCGGCTTCACGTCGGGCGACGGAGGCGTCTGCTCGCCAGGGTCGGCGCTCAGCTCGCTGGGCTGCGAGTTCCTGGTGGCCGCGGTGCCGCCCGAGAACATGACGAAGGGCTCGTGCTACGCGGTGGTGCTGGCCAACGGCAACCCGAACGCGGTGGACGTGCAGGTCGAGTACGACGGACGCGCGCTGGTGCCCTACGCGTTCGTCCAGCTCCTCACCGAAGGGCCGAACGGCCCCGTCTACTCGCCGGTCTCGCTCATCAGAAACGCCGCACAGCTGCAGGGCAATCAGGTCGCGGTGCTCTTCCTGGCCGAAGACCCCACAGAGCGAGGTGGGCAGCGCATCGCCTGCCCGATTCCTGCGGCGGTCACGCAGAACTACCAGACGCTCGACACGGGAAC
Source organism: Myxococcaceae bacterium (assembly GCA_040275325.1). GTDB lineage: Bacteria > Myxococcota > Myxococcia > Myxococcales > Myxococcaceae > Xiheimicrobium. The sequence goes on from JBEOKA010000335.1 coordinate 29,085, forward strand.
GGCGCCGGCCTTTCGCATCACCACGTCGGCGCCGGTCGCGGCCTACGACATCTACCCCTACGGCGGCGCCAGGAGCTTCGTGGCGAGCGCAAGCCTGCTGTTGCCGGTGACGGCGTGGAGCACGACCTCGGTCGCCCTCACGCCCGCTGCGCCCATCGGGCCCTATCAGTCGTATCTGCAGCTCTTCGCGGTCGAAGACGGCACCGAGCTGCGCATCGAGGCGCCGGTGGCGATTCAGGGCGGCGTCGCAGTGCCACCCAGCCCAGCGCGACAGGTGGTGCCGCGAACGCTCAAGCGCTTCGAGCGGCTGCAGCTGCACCAGAGCGAGCAGCTGGGTGGCTCGACGATTCGCTCCAACAAGCCAGTCGCCGTCTGGGGTGGGCACACGTGCATGCAGGTGCCGCTCGGCATTCCTGCCTGTGACTCGGCCCATCAGCAGCTGCCGCCGGTCGCGCACCTCGGCCACGAATACGTCGCGGTGCGGCCGCCCTCTCGGACGGCGATGCCCGAAGAGGCGGTGTGGCGGTTCGTCGGCACCGCGCGGGGAACCAGGCTCACCTACACCCCTCCGATGCCCTTCGCGCCGACGACGCTCGAGCCTGGTGAGGTGGCGGAGTTCTCGGCGCCCGGCCCCTTCGTCGTGCGTTCGCAAGACGCGCTGCACCCGTTCCTCGCGACGCAGTTGATGACGGGAGGCGCTCGCGTGCCCACCAACGACGGCGACCCCGACTTCGTGCTGCTGGTGCCGCCCGGCCAGTTCCTGAACTCGTACCTCTTCTTCACCGACCACACGTACAGGAACACCCACCTCGTGTTCGTGCGCCGACGGGCGGCGAACGGAACCTTCGCCGACGTGACGCTCGATTGTGGCGACCCGCTCACGTGGGAGCCGGTGGGCGACCCGAACTTCGAGTACGCCATTCGCAGCTGGCGCAAGGGCGACATGAGCCGCTGCACCAACGGCATCAGACGGGCCACGAGCACGCAGCCGTTCGGGTTGACCGTCTGGGGAACGGACTGGTTCGTCAGCTACGCGTACCCGGCGGGCATGGGTGTGAACCAGCTCAACTCCATCGACCCGGACCCGATTCGCTAGCCGATGGATATCTACCAACTGCGCACGCTGGTGGTGGTGGCTCGCGAGCGCAGCATCACCCGCGCCTCCGAGCAGCTGCACTTGAGCCAAGCCTGCGGTGAGCGCGCACATCAAGGCCATCGAAGAAGAGCTCGGCCTCTCGCTCTTCGACCGCACGCCGCGTGGCATGACGTTGACCCGCGACGGAGAGCGCCTGCTCTCGCGTGCCGACCAGATTCTCGCGGCGCATCGCGACCTGATGGACGAGGCCACGCGCATCAAGGGCCGGCTCACGGGCAAGCTGCGGCTCGGTACGGGCGGCGCGTCGAACCACGAGGCCATCGGCCGGCTGCTGACGGTGCTCTCGGAGCGTCACCCCGAGGTCGAAGTGGCCCTCACGCACGGCACCTCACGCGAGATTCTCGACGGCCTGCGCGCCGGTACGCTCGACGCGGGCTTCTACAACGAGGGCGACGAGCCCGACGCGTCGCTGACGACGCTCGAGGTCTCGCGCTTCACCACCTTCCTCGTGGCGCCGCCGGGCGTGGTGCAGCAACCGCTCGACTGGAAGGCGTTGGCTGAGCGCGCGTGGGTGTACCCGGCGGCCAGCGCCTGCTGCGGCAAGACCGCCGAGCACCTGTTCAAGAAGCACCAACTGCGGCCGCGAAAGGTCGTCAGCGTCGACCGCGAAGATGTGACGCGAGCGCTGGTGGCGAGCGGGCTCGGCGTCGGGCTGTTGCACGCCGCCACCGCGAAGGCGGCAGCTGCGCGTGGCGAGGTCGAGCTGCTCCTCGAGGCCGACCCGGTGGTGCGCGTGCTCTTCGCGCACCTGGCTGCACGCGCGCAGGATCCGTTGTTGCGCGCCGCCACCGCGATTCTTCGAGAGGGCTCAGGGCTTCACGGGGCGAAGCACGAGTGACGCCCCGATGAGCAGCGACGCGAAAGCGGCCCACGCGCGTGGTGAGGTCGAGCAACTCCTCGGGGTCGACCCGGTCGTGCGCGTGTTCTTCGCGCAGCTGGCCGTCGCGATTCTTCTCGAGGGCTCAGGGCTTCACGGGGCGAAGCACGAGTAACAGCGCGATGAGCAGCGACGAGAAGCGCGTGGAGAGGTCGAGCTGCTCGTCGGGGCCGACCCCGGTCGTGCGCGTGTTCTTCGCGCATCTGGCCGCCCGCGATTCTTCGCGAGGGCTCAGGGCTTCACGGGGCGAAGCACGAGTGACAGCGCGATGAGCAGCGACGTCACGGCGCTGAGCGCACCAGCGGCGAAGGCAGCGCTCGCTCCCCAGCGGCTGACGGCCAGCCCCAGCATCGGCACGCCGACGCCCATCGTCGCGTCGAAGAACGCGCTGTAGGCGCCGAGCGCGACGCCGCGGTTCTGTGGTGGCACCCGGCGAATGGCCTCGACGCCGAACGCGGGGAACGCGAGCGAGAAGCCCAGGCTCGTGAGCGCCGCAGCTGCGACGGCAGCTCCACTCGAGGGCGCGAGCCACAGGCCCAGCTGGCCCAGCGCAGCAACGGCAGCCGACGCCGCTGCGACTCGCGCGCCTCCGAACCGGTCGGGCAGCCCGCCGAAGAGCAGCCGCGCCAGGACGTAGGCGGCTCCGAAGGCGCTCATCGCCAACGACGAATTCGCCCAACCGCGCGCCTCGAACAGAAACGAGGTGAAGGCCGCGATGGCGCCGAAGCCCAGCGCCGCCAGCGACAGCCCGAGCCCCGGCAGCCACAGCAGCCGCGCGACCCGATGAAAGGCGAGCCGTGAGCCACCGGCCGGCTCCACCGGCGCGACGAGGGGAACGGCGAAGAGCCCGAGGAGCGGGGCGATGACCGCTGCTGCTGCGACGCCGATGAAGCCGAAGTGCTGGCCCAGCATCGAGCCGAGCGGAGACCCGACCGCGAGCGCGCCGTACATGGCGATGCCGACCCACGCCATTACGACCCCCGAGCGCTCCTTGCCGGCGAGGCCCACGCCCCAGGCCAACGCGCCGGTGATGACGAAGCTCTCTCCAAGCCCGAGCACGCCGCGGCCCAGCAGCAGCACCGCCACGCTGAGCATCGAGCCCGACACCACAGCGGACATCACCGAGAGCAACCCAGCCAGCGCCGACAGCAGCAGCCCGAGCGCCACCGTCGTCTTCGGGCCGGCGCGGTCGGTGCGGGTGCCGGCGAGGTGCCGCGTCGCCAGCGTCGCCCAGGACTGAGCGCCGATGACGAGCCCGACGAGGAAGGTGCCGAAGCCGAGGCCCGCGTGAACGTGGCCAGGGAGCGCCCGCAGCATCACGCCCATCGCCAGGAACTCGGCGAACACCATCACACAGAGCGGCGCGAGCACCCTCCACAGTGGTGTCACGAACTGACGCAGCTCTGTACCCGGTGAGATGGCATTCATCGCGCCACCCTCGAGGCTGTGAGCAATGCGGTGAGATACAGCCCAAAGCCAAACACGAGGTGCGTGGCCACGCTCTTGAGCGAGTTGAAGAGGGGCGTGGGCGTTCGGCTCGACGCGATGCCGGCACCGAGCGCGGGCTGCAGCACGAACAGCGGAGCCACCACGGTGACCAGCCCCAGCACCAGCGCCGGCCACAGCGTCGGAGAGCGCGCCCAGGCGAGGCCGTTCACCGCGAGCAAGAGCCCCGCGAAGGTGATGCCGATGCCGTAGTGAGCCGCCCAACCGAGCAGCAGCTCGCCCTTCACCGGCGCGGCCTGCGCGATGCTCTCGTGAACCAGCTTCCCTTCTGGCAGGTGCCCGAGCCATCGCCCGAGGAAGGCGAAGTTCAGCGAGGGAATGCCAAAGCGTCGAAGCAGAAAGGCCCACAGGTCCATCGTGAGCGTGGCGCCGATGCCGAGCGCCAGGGTTCTGGTGAGAAACTCAGTCTTGTCATTCACGGACCATCTCCTTGGTGTGCAACGTTGGTTGCTCCCAAGGTGCGGCGTCCGTGTGTTGGAATCCAATCGTGGTTTCGGAGGTCAGCCCTCAGAAACGCTGAGGGCTACTCCTTCGGGGCGCGCACGCCGATGACGTTTGGCAACTCCCACTGCCGGTCGTTGTCATCGCGCGGGAAGAAGCCGGTCTCGTAGCTGCCCGAGAGGTCGAGGCGCAGGGTCTTGCCGCGAATCGACAGGCTGGCTTCGGGGCCGCCCTCGACGTGCATCGCGCGCACGATGCTCAGGCCGGTCGCCAGCACCCGCGTCATCAGGTCGGCCATCTCGTACGGCGTGCGGGTGAAGCAGAAGAGCAGCCTTCCCTTGCTGTCCATGGCGACGAAGGCCTCGCTCCACTTGCGGTTGTTGGGTTTCCACACGTTCTCACCCGGGCCTTTGATGAGGCGCAGGTTCTGAACGACGGTGCGGTACGGCTTCACGGCCTCATCGAAGCCGGGCGCGTCGCGGTCGAGCATGACGGCCTTCGGGAGCGACGCATCGGTCGGGTCCATCGCCAGCACCGACTGGTACGACTTCTTCCACGAGCGATGGTTGATGTGCTCGCCGTGTACCAGCTTGCCGACGTTCGAGCGGTAATCGGTCTGGAACATGCCGGCGTTGATGACGACGGAGAAGCCCTGCTGGGCGCTCCACTGGGCGGCGGTGCGCATGGCGCCTGACTCACTCGCCAGCCCGAGGTCGAGGGTCGCCACGTTCGGGTCGATGCGCACGACGTGCAGCTTGCCGTCTCCGGCTTCGGGCTTCTCGACGAGCGTGAGGGTGCCGTACTCGACGCCCGGCTGCAGTGGCTCGAGCGCCACGGGCTTCGGCGGCTCGGCGAGGGCGAGCGAACACACGACGAGGCCTGCGCACCACGCGACGCGAGTCATGGAGCGAGCTTGAGCAGAATGCGTGCCGATTTCACACGGCGTCATTCGAACGCGCAGCTGCCCGCGTCGCCCCGCTCGACGAGCGTGAGGCAGTCGGTTCGGCTCCACTCGAGACGTTCGAGCACGAGCGGCCAATCGGTTGCCGAGGTGCGGCTTCGCAGCGCGTCGATGGCGGCGCAGAGGGGTTGCCAGCGCTCGGGCCCCACCACCTCGGAGTTCGCTGCGGTGTTGCAGGCGTCGGACGCGGCGACGAAGGCCGCGGTGCGCGCGAGCGTTTGTTGGCGCTGTCGGCGAGTCACGAACGCTCGGAAGGTTGGCGCGCTGGCCGACCGGCGTCGCTCGAGACCGCTCGCCACCGCCTCGGTCCACCGGGTGAGCTCGGGCCAGCCGAACTCCGTTGCTGGCACCGAGAGCGTCACGCGCGCGTCGCGGCCTGGAGCGGCGCGCGGAATCACCACGAACTCCACGTCACGCACGGGCACACCTTCGCTGAGCGCAGAGACCCAGGTGACGGCGAGCAGCGTGTGACGACCGTCGCCGACGTCGAAGGCGTCGACCTCGACCGGTGAGCCATGGAGCGACAGGGGAAGCGTGCCTACCAGCGTTCGCTTCGACCTCAGCTCGAGCGTGCGATGCAGCGGGGGCAGCGGCATCGCGCTGAAGGGGCTGGTCAACAAGGCGCCCGTGCCGTCTCGCTCGAACGCGTCGAGCGCTGCAGCCGTGGGTTGAGACGGTACGAGGCGGGCGTCGAGGTCGACCTTCAGGGGAGCGAGCGGGGCGCACACGCTTCCTCCATCGGCCCCTGGCGCGAGGGTGAAGTGCGCCGAGAGGTGCTTGAGCCCTGCGAGGTCCTGGGCCACTTCGCCCGTGACCTCGAGCACGCCGTCGTGTCGGCAGGCGACCCAGCGAGCGTCGCGGGTCGTGTTCTGTGCGGACACGCCTCGCGCCGTCGTGAGGGCCAGCAGCCACATCAGGAGCGTCGTCGCGCGCATCTGGCGCCGCACTCTGCACGCGCCCGGCCAGCGCTGCACCTCAGGCAGTCAGCCGCGACAACGACACCACGAGCTTTCCCTTCACGTGGCCCGCTTCGGCGCGCGCCATCGCCTCGGCCACGCGCTCGAGCGGGAAGCGCTGCTCGACGACGACGCGCAGCGCGCCTTCACGCCTCCACTGCGCGAGCTGCTCGAGGTCGAGGGCCTGTCGGCTCGAGTCGAGGCTCAACGCCGCCGCGCGCTGGCCGAAGAGCGCGAACCACGGCCTCGCGAGCAGCAGCGCCTCGAAGAGCTGCCGGTTGCTGCCGCCAATCATCACGTAGCGCCCGCCCGGCTCCAGCAGCCGTCGGAACGTGGAGAGTGCCTGGTAGCCGTTGATGGCGACGATGGCGTCGAACTTCTCGGTGAGAGTCGACACGTCGGTGCGCGAGTAGTCGAGCACGCGATGGGCGCCGAGTGAGCGAACGAGCTCGACACTGCCGGGCCCGCACGTGGCCGTCACGTTCGCACCGAGGCGCCTGGCCACCTGCACCGCGAACAGCCCCACGCCGCCGCCAGAGCCGGTGATGAGCACGCGCGTGCCCGCGGTGACGCCCGCGAGCCGAACGCCCTGCAGCGCCGTGGTGCCCGCCAGCGCCATCGCCGCGCCGTCCTCGAAGTCGACCTCGTCAGGCAGCTTCGCGAGCGAGCGCTCGTCGGCCACGCACGTCTCGGCGAAGGCGCCATCGGCTGTCATCGGCGTCTCTCCGAAGACGCGGTCGCCTGTGCGAAAGCGCGTCACGTCTTCACCAACCGCCACGACGACGCCCGCGACGTCCTGGCCCAGCACGCGCCGCCGCTTCGGCCGCAACAGCCCGTTCATCAGCCGCACCAGAAACGGGTTCGCGCGCATGAGCCGGTAGTCGGCCGCGTTGATGGTCGACGCCTCGACTCGAATCGCCACCTGGCCTCGTCCCGGGCGGGGCTCGTTCACCTCGGCGAGCTGCAACACCTCGGGCCCGCCGTACTCGCGATAGACGATGGCCTTCATGACGCCACCTCGAGGCTGCGGAGCGATGGCCGCGCGAGCACCCACTCGGCGACGAGCGCGTTGATGCCCCAGCCGGCGGACATGAGGAGCGCGTAGCTGCCGCGGCTCTGAAGGGTCTCGAAGCCGGGCACGATGAACACCGACATCGTCAGCACCTGCGTGCCCGCGCCGGCGCAGAGGGCCCAGGCTCTCGTCATCCACGCGGCGTGGGCGGTGAAGTCGCGACGCCGCGCGGCCCGCACCGACGTCAGCACGAAGCCCACGATGGCGAAGGCGACGACGACACGCACGGCGTTGAGAGCAGGGGAGTCCCACTGCTTCGGCTCCCAGCGCCACACCATCCACACGCCGGTGAGCGCGCCCACCACGGCCCCGACCGCGAGCACACGCCCTGCGCGGCGATGCCAAGACGTCTTCTGGAGCGAGGGCAGGAACTGAAACGCCCCCACCGTGAAGAACGTCGTCAGGCCGACGATGTGCAGCACCGCCGTGAGCGGCGCTGCCGAGAACCGCGCCGCGCCTTCGAGCTCTGGCGTGCCCGTCGCGAGGCCGAGCAGCCGGGTGACCGCTGCGAAGAGTGGAACCGCGCTCAGCACCAACAGCCCAACGAGTCGTCGTGTCGTCATGCCCTCACAATGCGCATCACGGGCCGAGCGCACCTCGGGCGAAGGAACGTTTCTGCATCAGCCGAAAGGATGAGTCAGCGCTTGGCGAGGCGGCCCGACTCCCAGGCCCAGAGCGCGAGCTCGACGCGGTTTCGCGCGCCCAGCTTGCTCATGAGGCTCGCGACGTGCGTCTTCACCGTGCTGAGGCTGATGTGCAGGGTGGCGGCGATCTCTTCGTTCTGCAGCCCGCGGCCGAGCGTCACCAGCACCTCTTCTTCACGCTCCGTCAGCGGCTCTCTGGGCTGCGCAGGCTTCGGCGCCTCACCCATCGACACGAACGTCTCGAGCAGCCGCGCGGTCACCTTCGGTGCGATGAAGGCCTCTCCGCTCGCCGCCGAGTGAATGGCCTGCACGAGCAGCTCGGGCCCGGCGTCTTTGAGCAGAAACCCGCGCGCGCCCGCCTTGAGCGCGCGAAACACGTACTCGTCGAGGTCGAAGGTGGTGATGACGACGACGGCGAGCGGGCTGGTGACGCCAGGGCCTGCGAGGCGGCGCGTGGCCTCGATGCCATCCATCACGGGCATGCGAATGTCGAAGAGGCAGACGTCGGGGCGAAGGGCGAGCGCGAGGGCGACGGCGCGGGCTCCGTCTTCGGCTTCGCCCACCACCTCGAGGCCTTGCGACTCGAGGATGAGCTTGAGCCCGGTGCGGACCAGTTGTTGGTCATCGGCGAGCAGCACCCGCACCGTCATGACCGCCGCCCTTCTCGCGGAAAGATGGCCGAGACCTGCCAGCCACCCTGCGCGAGCGGCCCCGCCTCGAAGGTGCCACCCAGCAACGCCGCGCGCTCGGCCATGCCGACGAGCCCGAAGCCACGCCCCATCGGAGCCGCGCCCGGGTGCCCGTCATCACGCACCGAGAGCTCGATGGAGGGCGCCGCGCCGGTGATTCGCACCTTCACCGTGGTGGCGTTGCGCGCGTGCTTCACGGCGTTGGTGATGGACTCCTGAGCCACGCGGAAGACGGCGCGCTCGACGGCGGGCGGCAGGCCCTCGAGGTCTCCGCTCAAGACGACGTCGATGGCGGGCGTGGTGGTGCGCGCGGCGAGCGCAGGCAGGTCGACGATTCTTCCAGCGGGGAGCAGCGCCGCGTCTCCATCGTCACGCAGCGCGCCGACGAGCGCTCGCAGCTCGGTGAGGGCCTTCTTCGACTCCTGCTCGATGGCACCGAGGGCCGTCTTCGCGTCGTCGGGGCGTGTCGTCAGCACGACCCGCGCGGCCTGCGCCTGCAGGGTGATGGCCATCATGTGGTGCGCGACGCTGTCATGCAGCTCGCGGGCGAGTTGTTCACGCTCGAGCAACCGCGCCTGTGTCTGCGCGCGCTCTTCGGTCTCGGTGCGGAAACGAACGACGAGGCCCAGCGCTCCGGGGAAGAGCAGCACGAGCGCGCCGCCGATGACGTCGGAGAGGTGCGGCATCTCGTGGTTGAGCAACGACGCGACCCACGTCGCTGCCATGAGCCCCGCGCCGATGATGACGTCGCGACGCGCGCCTCGACGGGCGAGCGAGTACGGCAACACGAGCACGCTGACCGACGCGATGGGCGCCAGCTTCGGCAGCCCGAGCGAGGCCTCGATGAGCGTGAGCGCGATGGCGCTGCTGAACGCGAGCACGACGGCGAAGAGCGGCCGCGCGCGTCGCAGCACGATGGCGATGGCGATGATGCAGGTGAAGCCCACCGCCGCCGCGCGGCTCGGCAAATCACCACGCGTGACGGCCTCGACGCAGGCGAACACCACGACGAGAGCGGCGAACCAGCGGTCGACCATCGGGCGCACACCCTAGCCGAGCACGCTCGAATGGACATCGAGGGCTGGGGCCGACCGTTGTACCGTCAGCTCCATGGCAAAGGTGAACAAGGAACTCACGACCGCAGTGCAGAAGGCATTCGCTGCGCTCGGCAAGAACTCCGTCGTCGGCGATGTCGAGCGATACCTTCCTGCATTCGTCCGCACCGCCCCGTACATCAAGGTCGACCCACGGCCGCTCGAGAAGCGCGGCAACCCGTTCGACAAGTCCGTCCTCACTCCGACGGTCGCGTGGAAGGTCGCGAGTCTCGTGTCGTGGCTGTTCCTTCATCGACCTGTCGGAGATGCGGTTCGTGCGGGCATTCCGAAGGTCGTCGCGGCGCTGCGCGCGGTGCTCGCGGACAAACGCAATATCTGGGTTCTCGAGTCGAAGTACTGGGATGAGGAGAGCGCGGCGAAGCGTCGCAGGCGGCACGAGGCGATGGCCGAGCTCGTGGGCGGCAAGGTGGTGAAGCCGACGAAGTCGAAGGGTGCCTGGCTCGAGGGGCGAGACGACGGCACCCTGGTGCTCGCGCCCAGCGCTCCCGATGCGAACGGTGAAGCCGCAAGCGTCTTCGGCGGCTTCTACACTGCGAAGCTCGACGACAGCTCGCTGTCACGCATCGTCGCTTTCGCGAACGCCATCAGTGACTGGCCCGAGTCAGACACGATTCCTCCCGCGCGCCACATTCAGTCTGGCGGCTTTGCGGCGATGGGTGCGCGCGTCACCACCACTCCTGTC